>NZ_FLQY01000060.1 GCF_900089945.1 Candidatus Propionivibrio aalborgensis
CTCCTCGTTCGCTCATTCTTCAACGCCCCTTCTGTCGCCTATATTGGCGACTGCTGAGTAAGGCCAATCCGATACCGCAGTGGCGCCCGGGAGAGCGTCCTCTGGCTATTCGAAGGAGCAAGCCGAGTTCCGTCGGGGTCAAGATCGGGCGCAATGAACCCTGCCCTTGCGGTTCTGGCAAGAAATTTAAGAAGTGCGGCTGCGGGTTGGCGCCGCCTTAAATTTGACCCACCGTGAGTGCCCTGCCGACCCCAAACTGACTCAGGTGCTCAACCTACCCCGCCCGAAATATCCACAAATGGGCGGCAGTTCGATGGTGGCCTCGGCTCCGTTAAGGTCCGCTTTCGCTGTATTCTGTTGAAAAACTCAAAACTAGGTTTTTATAGGGTATGTCGAAACATTCCCCGACACGAGATCGTCGAATACAGAGCGATTGTGAACGTCGATCTATTTAGCCCGACCTCCCTTTTCGCCAATAAGCGAGTTTTTCAACAGAATAGCTGCTCCGCAGCCATTGGAGCTAGCTTAGCTTTCTCTCGCAATGCTCACTGGAAAAAACTGGCCAGGTGCAGCCATTGAAAGTATTGGGCTGGGTGTCCGCTCCAGCTTGCTTCCCTCTGGTTAGTTTCGGGCACAGACTACCGCTGCAAAGCCGGAGCCGTCATGATGGAGTCTTTGACGTTCTGCGGCCCAGCCGCTCGTGGAGACGATGCAAATGAGCACAGAGAAGACCACCAAACGTACGGTAGGCGGCAGCGCCGCGGAGCGGGGGTTGGACTTCCAGGCGCGCATAAGCGCGATCGTGATGGCCCATCTGCTGGCCGAACGGCCCATCGGGTGGCTGGAAGGAGTGTTGGACGACACGCCGCTGGAGCTGGACGCCGAAACTGGTGGTCCCGGCGACGATATTGGCTTCGTCGGCAGGGACGGCAAACAGGTGGAGCTGCAAGCCAAACGTGGGCTGCAACGCGGCAGTGACCTCTGGGATGCGCTGCTGGCCCTTGCCTTTGGCATCTCTGCAGGCAGAATCAACGCCGGCGTTCTTGCAGTGTGCCCGAACAGCAGCGCCACGATCCGGGAGACGTTAGCCGAAGACATCGCCCGGCTGGGCATGGGACGGTCCGATGGGCTACGCGAGATCGGGCGGGATTGGGCTGAACGGTTGTCGGCGGCGTCATTAGATGCGAGCCTAGTGTGTCGGCGCCTTCGCATCGTTGTGATCAGCGCAGTCGAAGGAAGCCGCGATGCCGAGGCCACTGCCACTGAACGGCTTAGTCGCGTCATCCAAGATCCGCAATCTGCCTGGCCAGTGCTCATTGAATGCGGGCGGCGGCTAATTCGCGTACGAGGAAGGGCGATACCAGAGGATATTTACCGGGATTTGTCGCTCGCCCGTATCGCGCTCAAGACGAACGATATCGGCACCCGCGTGCAGTTACTCGCAGCCATCCGCGAGTGGCTACACCGTATCTACGCCAGCACGACCGTTCTCGGCGTGCGGGACACCGTCCCGTTCGAGGCCTGCTGGCTAGAACTTGACGTTCAAGTGTTGAATGAAGGGCTGGCTGTACAGGAGGAGCTGGACAAGGCGCTTCGCCGTTACCATGAATACGGCCGTGACCGACGGTACGGCGGGCAATCCTTTCAATCGCGGACCATCGCTCGTTTCGTCAAAAAATGCGTCGTGGTAGGGGGGCCTGGTATCGGCAAGTCGACACTGCTCAAAAGACTTGCCCTAGATTATTCGGCCGATGGGTATTTGACCCTGTTGGTGCGACTGCCGCTGGTGGTTGCCCTCGTCATACGAGAGGGGCGCCGTTTCGAAGACAGCTTGCTGGATGTCGCGCTCAGTGCATCCGGGATCCGGCCGCCGTTCACATCGTTGGACGGTGCGGTGCTGCTATGCGACGCGCTAGACGAGTGCGGGCACCAGCAGCCGCTCGTCACGGCGGCTTTGCATGCCTTCTCCGTGGCGCATCCGCGCACGCGCATCGTGGTCACCAGCCGCCCTATCGGCTACCGCGCGGGCGAGCTGTCAGGATGGCGGCATTACGAACTGCAACCGCTGAGCGACAGCGCCGCCGAGCAAGCCGTCTTGCGGGTGCTAGAGGCCATTCCGTTTGCAAATGAAGCACTGCGATCGCGGGCTGTCGCAGTCGCCAAGGACCAACTGCGCGCGCAAACCATCAAGGACGCTGCATCGCGTAGTCCTCTAATGATCACGCTGCTGGCGGCCTTGTCGGCCAAAGGCATCGACCCTGGCAGCGGAAAGGCGTCCCTGTATCGTCAGTTGTTCCTGTTGCTAGAGGACCATCCATCACCCCGGCTCGCCGAGAGACCGCCCAGCGAGCCAGAAAGAGGCAGGTTTCTTGAACTGCTCGGCTGGTGCCTTTTATGCCATGGCAACGAGGCTGCCGAGCAAACCCTGTCGCGGTGCGCCCGATGGTGGAGTGAGGAGACAGGGCAGCCTTCCCTAATCAGTGAGTCGAGAGTCAGTGCTTGCCTGGAATACTGGGAGGGCCTGGGTATTGTCGAACGGGTGCGTACTCTCACCCAGGAGGCAATCACGTTCGTTTACAAAACCTTTGGGGAGTTTGCGGCCGGACGTTACATGTCCAAGTGTGACCTCGCCGCGCAACGGGAATTGGTCGTACGTTCGATACGGACACCTGAGTGGAAGGAGTCTTTGTCCTTCGCCAGTCATCTAGGCCTGGCACCGCTCATTCTTGAGATATGGGGCGAGCTTGCGGAGCGCGGCGACACCAAGGCAAGTTACAGATTCGATGATGCAATCGAGTTGGTAGTCCAAGCGGGCGTTCCGGTGACAGATGATGCATTAGCACGCTTTGCGCAGTGCTGCTGGCAGGCCGTAGAAAACACCGCGTCGCGTGCTCGCTATGCCGCCGGGGAAGCACTTTGCCTGATGTCCCAGGAACACTGGAACGTGGTCCGGGAAGCAGCGCTGGCAAGACTTGAATGTTCCGATCCGTGGGACCGGCTAGTGGCTTGGACTTGCCTGATTGTCAGCCCCGACCAGGAACTTAAGGTGCCCGCGCTTACAGATGAGCTACGCAGCTTACAACGAGCGCAGCCAACGGACTCGTACCTTGGCGGACTACATCTGAGGCCCACCGGGAGTGCAGTACGGCGACACTTGGTCCTCGGAGCTGCGAGCCGTGTCCTTGCCGGTAGCCCTGAACCTGAGGCATTGCAGGCACTCAATGATCTCATCGGTAATGCTGAACAGCTGAATATTGGCACCATCCAACAGTTACAGACCTTGTTCGAGCGGGCCGGACTTACATTGACCACGATGCTGGACCAGCAATGGTCACGAAACAAGGTTTCACTGCCGACGCTCAGCGATTGGAACCGTGAAATTGCCTACCTATTCGAGCTGGTCGACGACCCCTCTATTAAACACGATGACGGTGAATACGGCGACGAGGGAGGGAGCTTGGAACTGGCGGCCTTGCTAACAGCGACCTCCTACTGGGAGATGCCGCTGTCGAGCGTCTGGGAAATGTCAGTGCCTCCGTCGGCAAGCATGTCCAAGAGTCTAGTTATTCATACGGTCGCCCGGGCAGCAGGTCTCGACTACGCACGAGTCGTGCGGCAGGCTCGGGCGATGAGGAAACAAATCCTAGGTAATGAAGAACGCGGAGCGCGCGCGCTGTTTGCTCTGCCCTTAGTCGACGCGGAGGCAGGCTTCAACCAACCCCTGGTCAGTGTGGAATGCATGCCGGAACTGGAAGAGCTCATTCTGAATGGGAACGAGTTCTTTGCGCACAATTCTGCAATGCTGCTTTATGGCTTGCGAGAGCAGCCAGAATACCCGAGCGCGATCGAGCGACTCCTTACCGGCGGGCGCGGTGAGTCACTGCGGTATTCTGCTGAACTCGCCAGCAAGCTGCCTTACGGGGTCTGCCAGCAACTGCTTCTCGATCGCCTCTGCCTCGGCGACAGCTCCTCCGGATGCCATTATTTGTACCAACGTTTGACACCTCCATATGGTGCCCGTCACATTGAGGCTATTCGCAAAGGCTTGGAGGGGTCCTCGGCGGAGGCCGCAAAGGCGGCTGCCGAACTGGCCGCGACGTTCCCTGTGGACGGCGCAATTGTCAGCGAATGGCGAACTCATTTTAACCAATGGAAAACCAAGGAAAAGCCGTATCCGAAAGGAGGGGGAACCGTTCCGGACAGTCCCCGCGATGAGCTTGTGAAGATTCTGGTCCAGGCTTACGCGTACGAACATGTCTTTCTCTTGGAACTGCTGGCCGATGATCGGCCGAACGTGCGAAGCGTGGCACGGGAACCTTTTCTGACTGCCGCCGCCGCATCTCAATCGCTGCGCACCACGCTGATCGAGGATGTCCAGAGCGGCAGCTTGGAGCCCGTGATCTTCAGCGCAGCTGTGTCAGCGGGTTTGTATCAGGGGGAGGAGGCGATGCTAGTGGCACGCTTGCTTCACAGCAGCGACGCTAATATTCGCTACGCAGCTCTGCCCATTCTCGACGTGAAATTCCTTCCGCCGGAGCTCGTACAGTCTGAAGGTGCAAGGTTGCTGACCGATGTCGCCATGGATATCAGGGAGGGAGCCAGCCGTGCCCTGCGAGGCCTAGAGCCACCCAATGCAGAACACTGAGCCTTACACAACACAATTGTGGCAAGCCGTCTGATGGGGCGGCCGCCCCTTCGATAGCGATCATTGAAATACTGCTGGGTGGAACCGACAACAATAGCAGCCGCAGCAAAGCGGTCTCGTAGCGAATTGCAGCAACGGTCTGTCTGGGTGCGGTAGTTCGCGTCCGCCAGAGAGAGGCTGCCGTTCGTGCTCCCTCATTGCTGAACGGCCGGTATGTGACGCGTTGCCGCCCGATTCAACGCGATCGGCCAATGACAGCAAAGGCCGAGAAGTTGCCAGTCGAGACGATTTTGACCAAAGGCCGGAGATCGGCCTGAGCTGCCGGTGGCACTTTCAGTCAACTAGGTCAGCTTTGAGGCCCTTACCGGCCACTGAGCCCCAAATCGTCCCGAACGGCAGGTATTCAATTCCGCGAATAGGTGCTCCCGACCTATTGTGTTGAAAAACTCGGTATATATTTCGGCGGATTGAAGCTGAGCGAAATGTCAGGGAGTAGCGAGTCGAGTTCAAGAAATCCGATTGAAGTTGATCTCTTCCTGAATAGCCCTTAGGCAGGCATTCCGCGGATTTCTTCTGCTTTCGGCATCAACCATTTTGCCATTCGGAGCATCTTCGCCCTTTCTTGCACATTGCAAAATTGTGGTCTATGTTGATTGCACATGCCATTGACACAAATACTTATGGCAGGCGCCGACGCGAGATTGTTGAATGAATCACTCCTCGCCAAGGTGGTTAGCATGGCGTCCGTTCATTAGTCGATTTTATGATAGATAGAACGATCGCATAATGTATAACTAGGGCCAATCAATCTGGGTTCCAAACAATACCGAAATGGTTTGCCTGCAGGGTGTGTCATCCAACCAAAACGGTTTATTGGGAATATGGAAAACAAACTCGAAATTGAGTTCCTTGATCTCGTCAATGCCTTGGACACTGATGGGCTATTGACCTGCCTGACCGACGGTGACGGACAGATACTCAATAAACTGCAAATTGGTAGTCTATTGACTGGCAAGATGAAATTGCCAAATCGGAGATTTGAAAAGCTAGCCCAATTGGTTGCAGCAGGGGCGGTTAGCAAGGATCAAGAGCCGCGTATCGAGCGTGTCGCTCAGGAACTCTTGGCTTGGGTGCCGAACGAGACTCCCGTACTTCTCCTTCCTCTCCGCTTAGAAACTCGATTCAAGGGCAACATACTCTGGGTTCGCATTTTCCCCGACGACGCCCTGATCGATAGACACGACCCCAGGTTGACTCCCAAGGAACTGGAGGATGGCCGCCATTTTGAGGAGCTTAGAAGCAACTCGAAAGGCCATGACCAACTGAAATCAGCATGGAGGGCGCTTGCCACCACATACGGTCCCGACCGCGCCGCGTGGATTGCCGAGAGGTGCTACCAAAATCACACGGCAGGCACACGAATCGAGTCTGCGCGAAGTGAACAATGGTTCTCCCGCGCGGCACTTCCAACGCTGCCACATCGTTTTGTCGCCAAGGCGACGAGGCCCAACGGGGGGAGCATTCTTGCATTTGGGCAGCCAGTTAATCGCGGGTTGAGCCTTCTCGAAGGCGACTCCTGCCGGCCAGCAAAGTGGCTTACGACCCTGCGGGAAGCGGAAGCGGCTGGCATGGCGATCCGGATTCCACTGGCCGCGCAAGACTTAGAAGCAGTGAAGAATAGCGCAGCCGGCGCGCTAGTGTTTCAAAAGATTGTCGTCGTTGGACTTCAATCGGGCCAAGCTGACAACGGCACGAAAACGGAGGCACTCCTTCAATCACATGCGTACGCCGACGGCATCGCAGTGCTCGAATATGGAACAAGGACCAACAACACCCAGGATGAGAAGTCCGAGCATTCGGAATCTCGAGAAGATATCGAGAGTCGCTTCAGCCTGGAATTCGAATCAGTAGCTGCGCTTCCTCCCCAAAGCGCTGGCGTAAAATTGGCAGCGGCGCTAGGCGCCGGAGGTGCCGTATTCAAGAAGACTGCGGGAGCACGATCGACTGCTGACAGCGTCGCAGGTGCCATGCGTCAGATACTCTGGCCCTCGACCGGCGACTACTTTCTACGCTATGCCCTGCGTGGAATGATATCGAGAGCCGGGCTTGATTGGCTTACCCATCATTTTGTTGAACACGTGCACGCTGCCGGCCCGCTAGCGGCTATCCGACTCGGCAATCAGCCCTATGGCGTTCTTCCGGTATGCAATACACGCCCGAATTCCAAATATGGATGGAAGCCTTCCAAAAGCGATAACGGCGACAGCACAACTGTCGAGTTTCACGCCGCGCTCTTGCACACGCTAGACACGTTACGCGAGACATGGGCAGCGTATGCGATCGATCCCGCTCGCGTACCGCGCACGGGCTGTTCAGAGAACCCGGACACTGAGCTCTTGAACATCCTTGCCATGGAGCCACTCTCGACCGAGGAACGGACACGGCTGTTTGTTGATCGTGGCTTCGTTGCTTGGCTCCTGATCGCCATGAGAGAGGATCTCTTCGGAGCCGGCCTGCCGTTTCAGCTACAGTCAACAGACACCGTGTTCTGGGCCAAGAATTGGCATGAACAGGTTTCGCCCCAACTGGCTAAACGCTCCGCCGCTTGCGCCGATCTGACAGATGGTGCGGCAAAGCAGTTCGCAGAAACCCCGTGGTTGCAAGGCTTTCCTTGGGGTGAAGATGCTGTTCGCGAAGTCCAACCCTATGCTGAGGCTGATCTGCAGGTTCTTCCGAAAGACTTGGCCGAACACCTCGAACCACTGCTGCTGCGAAAAGCGAAGGGCGTACCGCCGCTGCTTGTGGAACTTCTTGTCCGCTCGCACAAACTGATTTCGTGCCTCGACAAGAAGAGCCCGATTTCTGCTGACGTGCTTCTCAAGGCGGTTGGTACTGTTAGTCATGCATCATCACTTCGCCCAAACGTCGAAACTCTGTTTCGCCTGACGCTTGATCTCTGCTCGCACCGCCTCGATGCCTGGTTGAGCTCCTTCGCCGCCAAAAGACTCACGGCCCTCAGACAGAAATCACCAAAAGATACTTACCTGGGCGCCTATGGCTATGTCGAGAACCTTTCAGTTGCCCCAGAAGGGCAAACCAGCGCTGGGTTCGTTCATGCTCCTTCATTGCAACAAGCCACCACGGCGGCGGTACTCCACAGCGCATACCTCAACCATGCCGGCGACGGCAACAACCCTGCATGCATCAACCTGAGCTCAGAGCGCACACGCAAGGCGCTACAACTGGTGGACGGTGTGCGCAGTGGCCAGCCTCTGGGCGCACTGCTTGGTTACGAATTTGAACGACGTTTGGTCGAGGAAGGCGTCGCGCAGTACATCGACGAGTTTCGGGCAGCTTTCCCAATTGCGGCCATCGCCGAGAGCAACAGTGATAATCAACCGGTTGAGGCCATCGCGGCAAGAAACGTCGTCGACGGTCTGGCTCTGGCCCGCCATGCCAAACAACAAGGATCTGGCTTCATCGCCGCACTGATCAGCAAAGCAAATAGCAGCGTACCGACCGGCGACGTAGGTACGTTGACACGAGAAGTAGGCAACCTTGAGGCATGTCTTGATGCGCTGGGCGATTTGATGATGTTCGAATCGATTCATCACGCGGCCCAAGGTAACTTTGAAGCCGCTGCGGCGCCGATGGATGCGCTGGCTGGCGCGGGCACGATGCCTGAAATACGTGCCATGGATACCCCCGTCAGCGCCAGCACCTACCTGCAGCGAACCCTACTGCTGTTTCCGGTGGCAGGCGCCCAGCCTGGATATACGCCTCACAGTCCTCGGGTCTTGGCTGAACCGCGCATCGCCTTCTGGTTCGCCAACCTTCTTGGCGATCTCACGAAAATAGGCATACGGTTTCAGTTCGAACATCATCGCGTTAACGTCAACACCGCTTCCAGAGATGAATTGCTGGCCGCCGGGATGAGCAATGACGAAGCCGATAAGGCACTGGCCTCCGCTCGACCTTGCTTCTCCAGGCTGGATCACCTCGCGTCATCTGGCGTGATTTCTGGCGACCATTTAGCGCTTCTGAAGCGAACGCTTACCACGGGCAGAAACACACTGTCCCTCCAGGAACTGATTCAGGATGAGTTCTTCACTGAGCTGCGCCTGGATCCCGTGGACCTCCTTCATCTGAGCGCCGTGTCGCCACGCAGCCTGGAAGCGCGCGATGACACGTCGGAAATGTTGTCGGCGGCATGTACCGAGATTGAGCAAAGGATCGCCTATTGGGTTCGGCGAGAGTTTGGACTGTACCCCGAAGAGAGCGTCAAAATCAGCCTCGTCAAACCAGCCGACGACCATTACACATGGGGGCTGGGTGATGTTCTCGAATTGGGCCGCCAAGTGCTTGCAATGCTGGCTGTGGGAGCACCGCTAAAACTATCCAGTCTGACGACTCCGGCGCAAGCATGTTCCGGCACGTTTGATGCAAGACCGCTGAGTAATGCGAGAGAGAAAATTAACGAGCTGATCTCACCCGAGCAGCAATATCTCACCGATGATGAGTGGATCACTTGGTTCTTCGACGCCAGTCGCTTCGGCGTATCGGCCGCAACCCTGTCTTGTCCGATCCTATCAGTTGAAGAGAGGGATGCTAAGCGCAAGGCAGTGCTGGCATCGCTGGCAAAGCAAGCCAAAGAATCGCTTGGCGAATTGCCGACAGACAAAGTATCCGACACTTGCGATGAATCGTTGGCAGGTGGCTATGCCAAGGCCATGAGCAAGTTGTTCGGCGGCACTGTGGTGGCAATGCCCGAGTGGGTCTTGGCGCCGGATGCCAGCAGTGCTTTCCGTTCATCGGTTGATAGCCTTAGCAAGCAAAACGACCTGTTGCTTGGTCTTGGGGAAGAGCGAGTCCGCCTGTGGCTACAGCAAGCCGCAGTCGCGCAGCCATCAATCCTCGAACTCGAAGACACGCTGATTACCAGTGAGCTCTGGCTCTCCGCACACGAGCGCCCGGATCTCGCCGCCATCCAGCTCCGAATCGCCCAACTGCCGGCATCCGACCCGTTGTCATCCGATAACTGGCTGGCCTTGAGCGATGCAGAACGGAATCCGGCACCGAGGCCGAGCACGCCGGGTAGCGTATCCATTGTTGCGGCCATCGCCGGGGCCGGGCGTGCCATGGAACCCGACCCTGCGGATGGTGAGCCCACCGGGTACAAGATCGCTGGTTTAGCGCTTGCCGAGTGGCACGAGCACATCCCGAGTGACACAGTTACCACGGGCATCAGCCTACACTACGACGGCCCCAGCAACCAGGCACCCCAATGCCTGTTGCTGGCTGTGCCGGGCCAGCCGGACGAACGCACACACTGGCACATTGACGAACTGGCCGATATCGTCAGTGACGCGATGGATCTGGCCAAGATACGTCTGGTCGATCCCGACGCCATGGGGGCACCACGCCAAGGAGAGTCTCAAAAACCTGGCCCCGGCTTGCTATTTCCGGGGCTGGTTTTTCCCATTGACCCTGATGTCTCGCACGAAGACCCTGCGGCTTCGAAGCAGGTGGTCGATTGGTTGAGCGCAAAACCGGGCCCCAATCCCAAACCGCCTAAACCCAAACCCACTCCGCATCGCCGCAGAGGCCGACACACCTAGACGAGTGCCCATCATGCCATTGGTCAATAGCTTCAACCCCGAGTTTAGCAAGCGCTTCGCCGCCTGGCTAAGGCTTGAGCCGCGCTGCCGGAAGGACGATTTCTCGCGCGGTTTGCAGGCCTGTACTGCGGACCCGCTCTGGATGCTGGGGCGGCAGTGGCAAACCGGAGAGCTTGCTGCTGAAGATGCTGGCTCTCCGATCGACGTTACGGTGGACTACTCGACGGTAACACCGACCCAGTTGCTGCGCGAAGGGGATGCCAAAGCGGTGGATGCTTCGTCGACGTCCTTCGAGATGCTGGTAGAGCAAGAACATCTCAGTTTGAGTTGGCGGGATCGTGTCCAGATCGGCCAGAGATTCGAGCGCCTCATCCGGCAGTATGCCGACGATGCGGCACCACTCATCGAAGCCTATCGGGCGCATCTGGACTATGGCCTCGAAATGCCCCCTGAAGGCGAAGCCTGGACGAACACTGACTACGCCACCCGGCGCTTTCTCAAGCTCGCCTGCGGCCGCTCAATCGACGGGCAGAAGCTCTTGGACAAGTACACCAGTTTCGATGCCGAAACGCCCACGCATCAGATTGCACCGCTGGTGTCGCTGAGTCCAGCCACACTCACTGATATCGTCACCCATTTGCGCGACTGGTGCTTGGCGCTCGGCTTGCGGCCAGCACCCAAGGCGTCTTCGGCGTGGCGGAATCCGCATCTGGACTACCGCTTCGAGCTCAGTACCGCTGGTCCTGCCCCCACCAGCCTGCTGGCAACAGATTATCGAGGCGAGATCGACTGGCACAGCTTCAATCTGCACCTCAATCCCAGGACGGCATGGCCAACGGCCACGAGCGTTACGACACAGCCCAGCCCCGCCTCGGTGGGAGGCAGTTCATCGCGTTGGTGGGCGTTCGAGGATTCCGCAACCGACTTCGGCAGCATTGAAGCCGGCAGCACCGACCTGGCCCGACTGTTCCTGATGGAATACGTGCTTCTTCACGGTGACGAATGGTATTGCGTAGCACTGCCCATTTGTATGCCCGCTTTGGTACGGATTGACGCAGTGAAGGTGCGCAACGTCTTCGGCGACGTAACTGTTGTCGAGCCCGCACGCCAACTCAGCAACGATCCACTGAAGTGCTTCGATCTCTTCAGCCACTCCGCGGTCGGCGACAAGTCACAGCTGATTGAGAACCTGAAAGGCTCCAGCGACGCGGCGGGGGGCAAGAGTCTCCTGTTCATCCCCTCTTTGAGCGCCCACCGCATGGAGTCTGCTCCGCTGGAGGAAGCGGAATTTATGCGAGATGAAGGCGCTAACAAGGTGTGGGCGGTGGAGCATCGAGTCCTGAACGGCCTTGGACGGGCAGTTGACGCCTCAAGTGCTTTGCACGAAAGAAGCCAGCGACTCGACATTGAGCCGGCCTCGCCGGACGAAACCGCCAACAGCGGGCTCGCGCACTACCGACTTGCCACTACTGTTCCGGAGAATTGGTTCCCGTTCGCTCCATTCAATGCGGCAACTGGCGGAAAGCGGCGCGTCGTATTGCGTCGAGCAGTCTTGCTTCGCGATGCCTCGCACTCGGTGATCTGGCCAATGTCTCAACTGCTCGCCATGAATGGCATGCCGCTCCTTTGGATGGAGGAGGCAGTAGTACCAAGATCAGGTGCTCGCGTACAAATCACGTCTCAGCGGCAGCGATGGGCCGATGGGAGAACATACGGATGGATGGGCAGGAGAGTCCTCATAGGTACGGGCGAGGGTAGCAGCGGGTTGAGGTGGGATGTTTGTGCAGGTGACTCCGATGTTGGACGTCAGCGTACCGAATCCGGCATAGGGTAGCCAGGAACGAAATCATGGATGTCGTCTATTACATTAGGGATCCTAGCGATCGGTTCTTGGCAGAAGCTAAGAAGCTGATCTCTTTACGTTTCTTGAGCAAGGCCGTTTATAGCCACGATCCGCAAGCAGGGCAGACATGTAGCTTGGCCCAGTTGTTCGTGAAACTCCGGGCCCTCGCAGAACCTATAGATACGTTGTTTATTTATGCGCACGGGAATGAAACTGGCCAGTTGTACATGCCTTTGAATGAATCGCTTCCCGTGCATAGCCCTGAGACGCAGGTGGAGTGCATCAATTTAACCCTGCTTTGGGAAGAGGTGGCGGCATATCTCGGCACGTGCGATACCCACAAGTATGGGAATCAACCTGCGTATCTAGAACTACTAGTGCCTAGAGATTCAGATGGTGCTCTCTTAGTGCGAAACGTTTCCATACGGGCCTGTTTGATCGGGGAATCGTTGCCAATGCTCTCCGTCATGAAGGCAATAATTGGGAGTGGTGTTGTGTCCATTACCGACTCGGGCTTTAACCCTAGGAGTTTAGCCTTACCCAATCAGAGCTACGTGATTTGGAGAAACGATGACGTTGTTGATCATGCCGTTGAGGCAGAGGACGGATCATTCACCTCTGGTGCAATTAAGCCCGGCGGAACCTTCAAGCAGCAGTTCGAGTTTAAGAACGGCGAGGATGAGGTTGCCTACTTCCTTACGGAACAAAATGCTATACGTGGGCAGATTCGTCGAACCGAATTTTACCTAACGGCGCCGCGACACATGCTCTATATTCTTTCATATGATGTGGGTACCTTTGAGATTCTCTGCTACAACTTCCGGGTTAGGGCAAATAAAAAACTCACTCGCATGGAGTTGATCGAAAAGCTCAAGGCTAGGAATCTTCAGTTCTTTTTCGGCAAGCCTGTCACGGATCCCTTGGGGAAAAATATAGGATGGGTTCCGCAGAAGATAGAATCTACGCAATACTTCGACTACTCTGCATTGCTCGGCCGTGAGTTTGGACCCTTCAAAAAGAACCATCTATTCAAATCTCACTATGACTCAGCGAAGTCGCCGCCTGAACCTGTGGTTGGCATAAGGCAGTATGTATATACGCCGGAGTCTGGGCCCGAGAGCAAGATTTTCTATGATGGAAAGCCGAAGAAGAAGTTAAAGGATCCTTCGCCTCAGGAGATCGAGGTCGCCCGGAGTTTCTTCGTTACGAACGTCATCCCGAACATCATCAATGATCCACCTCCAGGATTTGGGATTGCCACCGAGCTATCGCCCTATCCCATTTGGTTACAAGATGGGTACGAGGATTTTAGCGACTATATCAATGGCTGGGAGTGGAATCCGATTTGGAACGATGGTAATCCTAATAGCCTTGATTACAGGACACTGAGAGGTATGAGGCCGACGCGATATGTGTATGAGCTTGTTATACCTGTTTGCAAACCCGATGGTGTTCTTATATATAACTTCTACCCATCGAAGAGGGGTGTTGAGGATTTTGAAGGCCTGAAACCCATTAACGACTTGGATGAGTTGGCTGGTTCGGATACGCTTTTTCGGAAGGTGTAAGAAGCCAATGACTAGGGATGAAACATTTCGATCCGTTTGTGTTGAGTTGATCTCACTGCTGACTCCATTGAGAGAGAGCTTGGAATCAGCGGACAACTTTTCGGCCTTTATGTGGAAGCTTGGGTGGAACTGCCCAAGCGTCGCAATACCACAATGCGTCTCCAACTTGTCAGTTAAAGTGAATGATTTCGTACAGAAAGTGGATGCTTTCCTTGATAGCAGTAGCGCCTCTCCAGATGAGTTGATAGTCATTCTCCGTTCACTACTAACTGCTGTCGGTGAAATTTCCTCGGTTTCGGATACGAGCATTCCATCGACAATTGTCGCTGACGAGTTTCGGAAGGAATTTCCTAGGCAATTAATCCGGGAAGCTGTCTTGGCGTATTTATTGAACAATCGCCCATTTGTCAGTGTTCTATTGAGCTTGTTGGGGGTGGTTTCGATAGAGGAAATTTCGGGCAATACAAGGCCCGTTCACGATGAGGTGACAGTCGACTGGGAGCGCTTATTCGCACTTCTCATTGGGTCGTTTCGACACATTGCAACTACTTACAGATGGGGTGAATCGGATTTTCACGGGGAGCAGCTACTGAACCAAATAGCCAACTTGACAGTTGCGATGGGATGTTCACCGCAAATTTGTGAATTGCCAGGAGGGACGAAGAGAATCTTAGCACGAGGAGCAATTCACCCGGAATTAGTTCAAGACTGGGTGCTGATGATACCGATCTGTCGCGTAGCTTGGCCCAAGCCGGAGACGCTTTTGGGGGTCGGGATATCAGTGATTCCGGAGTCTGATGCCGACCTTCCAGGCTTGGCAGCGATTGTCTATGGCGCAAGCGGAACATGCTTTGAAATGGAGCTTTCCGAAGGCCTAGTAGCAAGGGCGCGGACCGAGGGCGATTTGTCTGGGCTAGGTATTTTTGTCAGGCCTGGAAAACATGTTGAAGCACTTCCCGGTCTTTGGGATGCGGCGGATGAAACGACTGGGTCGGCTGTAAAGGCAACTCTGAACCTTGAACTGGAACAAAGTTATCTGGATGGGTCACCCAAGGTCTTGCTTTCGACCGGGCTCGGCTCCGTCACCGTGCAGACGATCCGAATAGTGTTTGAGGCTAAGGGAGGATATCAAGATGGAGATGACCTCTGTGTTGAGTGTTTCTTTGACCGGATCAGCGTCGCGATAACGCCTGGCGACTCGACGGATTCCTTCGTCGCTGCTCTTCTGCCCAATGAGGGGGTCACCGCGACGATTGATCTCAATGTACAGGCAAGTCGTTCGGGGCTGAGTTTCGGTGGAAGTGGGTCTTTGGAAGTAGCTCTCCCGCTCCATTTCGCCGTGGGGCCAATTGAAGTGATGGATATCAAGGTTGGGTTGAAGCCTAGTCTGAGCACCCTCGTTTTCAATATGGGTGGAACGATCTCGGCAACGCTAGGCCCTGTTAACGTAGTGTTGAAGGGCCTCGGTCTGGGGGCTTCGATCGACCCGTCAATACCCGACTTGAGCATCGCGGCGACTCCTCCAGTGGGAGTAGGCCTTTCTATCAGCGCCGGAGGACTCTTCGGCGGCGGCTTTTTGGATTTTGACAACGATAACAAGCGCTACTCCGGTGCGCTTGCTCTGCGGTTCGGCGAAATTGCCCTCGCCGCCATCGGCATCATCACTACCAAGATGCCCGATGGTGGCAAATTCTCACTGCTGATCAGCATTTGTGCGACCTTCACGCCGCCGATCCAGCTTTCCTTCGGGTTCACGCTTTCCGGCGTGGGTGGGCTGATTGGCATTAATCGCCGCATGGATGTGGAGGCGTTGCGCACCGGGCTCAAAGCTGGCACGCTTGGCTCCATCCTGTTTCCCGATCCCGAGAGCTTGATTCCAAATGCGGCCCGGATCATCAGCGATATGGGAACCGCCTTCCCCGTGCAAGAGGGGCGATATGTCGTCGGGCCGATGGTGAAACTGGGTTGGGGTTCGCCCAACATCATTACAGCGGATGTTGGCATCTTCCTGGAATTGCCCGAGCCGGTAAAGGCCGTGATCCTGGGCCAGCTTGTGACAATCCTGCCCGAGAAGACGAATCCGCAGATCGTGATCCGGCTGGATGTGTTGGGCGTGCTGGAATTCTCGAAACGACAACTTACCTTCCAGGCGGCGCTGTACGACTCGACCGTAATGGGTTACCCGGTTTCCGGCGACAGTGCCTTCCTCTTGGGATGGGGCGACGATCCGCGCTTCGCCTTGTCTCTCGGCGGCTTCCACCCACGCTTCACGGCGCCTGAGCCCCCCACCGTATTTGCCAATCTGCGTCGGCTTTCGATCGATATATGTGCGAACTCCAGCTTGCACCTGACGTGCGCCGCCTACCAGGCGCTCACGCCCAACAGCTTGCAATTTGGCGCACAACTGGATCTTCACGCCGAAAAAGCGGGTGCCAAACTCACGGGCCACTTGGGTTTTGACACGCTGATCTATTTCTCGCCCTTCTCCTTCGATGTAACGATGAACGCAAAGGTGAAAATTTCCTACGGAGGAGAGACCTTTGCGGCAATCGAGATGACGTTGTGGTTGTCTGGGCCACGGCCCTGGGTGGGCCGGGTCAAGGCCAAGATCAAATTGCTGTTCATTACCGTGCCGATCAAGTTCGCCGTGACATGGGGGGACGAGACGCCAATTCCGATTGCAGCGGTTGACCCGTGGCTGGATGTGCAACGAGTCCTCCAGCTTCGTGAATCGTGGAGTTCCAGTTTGCCGGCAGGCAAGACCATGGTGGAGGTGCTTCGGGGCGACATGGTGCAGGACGAGCAGCTTGTTTTGCATCCGCTGGGGCGCTTGGAAGTGCGTCAGAAGGTACCACTGGGTATGGTGCTGAGCCGTGCATCCAGTGCACCGATTACCGGCCACAATCGATTTGAGATCGAGTCCGTCATGGTTGGTGACTATGAAATCAACAAGTCAACTGGCCTGGTCCCGGTAGAAGAGTTCTTTGCCCGTGGCCAGTGGGAAGACTTGGGTGATCGTGCGTTGTCGGTGCCGTCCTTCGAGAAGATGCAGGCTGGCGTGGCGGTTAGTACCGGAGCCGTGCAGATTTGTGGCGACCCGGCGCCGCCCATCAACAGCGAATATGAAACCATTTTCATCGACGAAAACCGTTTGTCATCTACATCGGGCCCGCACGCCGTGCCGAAATCAATGATGGCCGGCGTGCTCGATGCGCGGATCAAGCGCGATGCCCGCAGACGGGCTGGGCCGCAAAGCCGTTTCGTCTGTAAGCCTTCTGCGTTCACGGTCTTGGAGGAAGGCTACAGCGTCGCCGATGCAGACAGCGTGACGCGCTCAGATAAGACAAACGCACAACATATATCGCGTATGAAGGCCGACCAGAGTCTTTGTGCATTGCCGAAGGCGAGCCCAGCAAAGGCCTGCTTTGTTGTACCGGACTATGAGGTGGTGCTATGACGGATATCCTTAAGCATTACTTTGTGCCGTCGGTGCGGGAGGGATTGGCAACACAAATCGTGGCAACGTCGGCAGGCCAGCGTAGCGAGGTGAAGGTATCGCTGACGGCGGCGGCGTATGGGACAAGTGGTGCCCAAGACAGGTGCTCGCTTAGCCCCGCTGCGACTGACGTTGACAAAACCGGGAAGATCGCACTGTACGGGCCTGGCGATGTCGTTGGCTTCGACCCACGAATCGTGGTTCACACCGATCCTAAGCCGAATGTGGGGGATTTCGAGGCAAACTACTTCCCGAGCGTAGAGTTTGCGGATGCCGATTTCCCTTGGCGCTATAGCGTGGAGAAGGCCGACAACGTAGGCAAGCTCAACCCCTGGATCGTCTTGGTGGTGCTGGCGGCTGAATCACGCGGTGGTGTGGAGGCTGAATTTGCTGAATTGCCAGTGGAGGAGCGTGATCCGAAGCTACCTGGTGCTGTCAAAGTGCTTCATACCGACAGCCTTCCTGATCTCGAGTGCTCCTGGCGCTGGGCGCATGTGCGGGTAACCTCTAGCAAAGGGGGTGAGATGGATACGGAGGCGATCAAGAACGCGATCGCTGCTGGCGATGTCGCCGCCGTGTCGGTGCTGCAATGTGCACGTCGCTTGGCACCTGGTGTGCGCTACAGTGCGTTTGTTGTTCCGTCACGCGCACTCGGTCGATTGGCTGCCTTGGGGGTGCCGCAAGAGCCTCCGCCTAGTGCGACAACTTTGGCGTGGAACAATGAAAGCAAAGAGGAGATCCTGCTTCCTTACTATTACCGTTGGGACTTCGGAACTAGCGCGGTTGGCGATTTCGAGAACCTCGTCCGCCTGCTGGAACCGCGTGACATGCCATCCGACTTGGGTTTGAGGAAGATGGACTGTTCCAATCCCGGCTTTGGCATTAGCGGAGTCAACCGCACTGACTCAAGAGCTGAGGAAGACGAGAAGGGCGTTCTTGAAATGGAAGGCGCTCTTTTCGCACTGGACACCGAAGTTACACCGTGGGGTAAGGATGCGAAGACTGCCGAAGAGCCTACGTTGCAGACCGAACTGGCCGACTTGCTTAACCGGCCAAACACCGAAGACCTCGCCGATTGCGACGATCGGGCAAACAAGAGTCTGGAGAATCGGGAGTTAGAGTTCACTGCCGAAGATCCTCGAACACAGAAGGAGAAGGGTTTCTCATCGATTCGTGGTTTCTACGATGTGCTCAAACATGAGGTTGAAATTCGCTGGGAGCCTCTGCAATCCGCTGTTGTTCTGTTCGAGTGTCGACAGGTATCTGACAACCGTTTGATTTTCAGCGAAAAGCTGAGGAGTAATCAGCCGACTTGTACCGTTATGCTGGATCGCTTGAAACCTGAAGCAGAGTACGTGTTCAGCATCGGGCCTGTCGGGATGGGCGATGAAATGAAGACAACCGGATCCTTCACGATTCGCCTGCCTCGAGTGGTTCCTCCTGCATATGGGCGCTGGCACCATGGACATTTGGAGAAGTACGGGAAGATCGTTGATGCGAAAGCATCTACGTCCTCTTGGCTTGATGTCCTGAATCTGGATCCGAGGCACCGCACCGCGACCGGCCTTGGAGCCGAGGTAGTACGGAAGAACCAGGAAGCCTTGATGGCCTCCGCTTGGGAGCAGTTGGGGGCGGTGAAGGGTGCCAATGAAATTCTGCGCAAGGCGCAGCTTGGGCGCGATGCGAGCGTGCAGTTGCACAAGCGACTGGTATCTCAACCGAATGACGACGTGTTCTTCGCCATGACAGCACCGATGATGCGCTTCCTGGCTCTGCCCACTACCTCGAGAGACGTCGGTGGTGGAGAGCGCCCTGCTCGGCTCAGCGTGGCAGAGTTGCTTCGCACACGGACGAACCTGCCGCTTGCCGCGCTAGACCCGGCGCTTCGACGCATGGCGAGTGCCACCCGAGTGCTGGCCAAGCGGTCCAGCCGTATGCTGGCAAGGCGAGGCATCCCCAAGCCACGTAGTACCAGTGGCCAGTTGATTCATCACCTTGCGCGTGGGGATGTAGCGGCGGCTGGGCCTACGCGGCGACCTGTAGGGTTAAGCAGGATCGCGGATGTGTCGAAGCAGCAGTTCGCCGCGACATGGCCGGGCACTCCTGTTTCAGCACCGGTGTTTGATGAGTCGATGGTGATGGCCAAGCTTGAAAACGCCCTCAAGAAAATGCCCTTCAACGGATTAAAAGGTATTCCCGACCCCGATCTAACAGGCAAGGCTGTTCTTGGTGCGCTGGCGTCCTGGCTGAAGCCACCAACTGTCGTTTCCGCAGATAGATCGGTAGTAGCAGCAAATGCAGAAAATGTCCTCAGGAATATTCGCGAACAACTTCCCCTCCGGATCCACCCCAACTCGACGGTAGCGGCACGTGTATTCGAGCGCTTCCAGAAAGCTCCCGCTGAGCGTCGCGACAACTTGGATCCCATTCTGTGGGCGCCAGAGTTTGAGACGCCAATGTATGAACCACTCTTCGAATTGGGACACAGCACGTTCCTGCCCGGCGTAGAGAAGATTCGGCAGAATACCGTAGCCTGCGTTTTGCCCAACCGGCGATTCATTGAAGCTTATCTGTGCGGCCTCAACCACGAGTTTGCCGGAGAACTGCTCTGGCGTGGTTATCCGACCGATCAGCGTGGAACCTACTTCCGGACGTTCTGGGACAGATCAGAGAGCAGCGACGCCGAGGTCAAGGATATCGCCCCAATCAACGAGTGGGGAAAGCCGTTCGGGCGAAACACCCCGGCAGGAGACGACGCGAACAACGGTCTCGTCTTGCTGATTCGAGGCAATCTCCTTGCTCGCTACCCAGATACGCTGGTCTACGCTATCGATCTGAACAAGTACGGCCCGGTGCGTGATCTGAAATGGGAAGAAGTAGCCCCAAAGCGACCGCTGTTCTTTGCGACACTCCCTCCCGACATATCATTTTTCGGTTTTTCCTTTAATGTAGCTACCGCCCGCGGCGACGGCGACGACAAAGGCATGCTCTTTGTAATCGAACAATCGCCAGGATTGCCGCGACATGGCCTTGACGACAATTCCACTGCGCGTGGGGCTAGGGACGCTAATTCGGCATGGTCGGATTTCTCGTTGCAATCGCAATTCGGAGCCTATCTGGATTCGGTGATAACGAAGGATGCGGGCAAATACGGCGACTGGGCGACGGCAAGTTCAGCGTCTATCGCGACTAAGTCATTTCAACGATCAGTGCGCGTGGCGATTCATGCGAAACAATTGGTTTCCTCGCGGAACAACAAAGCCGCGACCGATCATTGACAGATAGTTCGCGATCAACAAGAGAGGAGAATGAACCTATGGAGGCCGATCTGTCGCTCGACGCTCTGATCCGTTCCGAGCTGGAGGGTAAGGACAAAGCGATCGGTGCATATGACGAAATGCTATGGAAGATACGAACTGGCTATGCGGCGGTCTTGTATGGCCTTTTCACGCTCGTGGTAAGCATGACAAACATTCAAAATATGCATATTCCACTTGAAAAGGCCGGGCTAGTAGCTTTTACCCTGATTACAGGGTTCACGATCTGCGCAGTAGTGCTTGATTTCGCGTTTTTGCGCAGCAAGGCAAAGGTGGTCCAAACAAAGGAAGAGCTGGCGGATCTGGCCCTTTTGCTTGCATCCGGGGGCACTTTGGAACAGTGGCATGGTAGCTCGTTACCTCGACTCCTCCATAACTCCGGTGAGGACCAGCTTCGGGTCAATTGGAAGCTGCGTCCGTCGGTCTTGCCGATCGCCATGCTTTACCTTTGCACATGGGGGCCGTTGACTTTGGCAATTCTTTTGATTGTGCTCGACTAAGGCAGACAGATGACCATTGAGGTTTTGGTGCAGGCAGCTTCTTCAAAACGAACCAGCATCGTTTCAACCCTTCAAATAGGGAACGGTCATTCAAAAAACGCGAAATTTTGCGTTTTGACACACTCTGGGCCAACTGCCTTCATTGGCATTCCGAACCTGAATGGCTGGTCGTGGAAGAGCTGTTCAGGCTGGAAAAGTGATTTTCCGAGTGAATGGCTGTTTTCGATTTCGCGGCTCCTCCAGCCAATGGCCGCTTCCATTTTCCTCCATCGGCCGAAATGGGTCGGTGAGTAGCGAATTTCGAAAAGTTGCCGTACAGATTCACCAACCCCAGCTTTTCGACGGGTAGAGTGCCGAACGGCGGCAATGGGATGATTCTGTTGAAAAACTCCCCGTAGTGTTCGAGACAGCATCTTCGTAGTGTTCAAGGATCGGG
>NZ_FLQY01000061.1 GCF_900089945.1 Candidatus Propionivibrio aalborgensis
ATGCTCGCACATCTTGCCCACACCACCTGTTATTCAAAGTTGCACTTCGAGTTTGAACTCGCGGGTTCATACAGAGCTAGATACCATAAAAATGCGGAATCAATGTTTCACCCGACAAGCTCACGCCATGACATATCCTCAATATAGCGAAGCATGTGCTTCACATTTCTTAGACGCGCCATCCGGCCAAGAGCCCTGATCTTGAATGTCATATCAGCCACATCGATCAACCCCAATTCACCCGAAGGCATGCGCACGATATTACCGAGAGGCAGCGAACGAAAGCAAATGCCTTTCTGGTGCTGCACCTGGGAAAAGCCCCACAGTTATTGGCAAATAGCATCGACTTCGGGGGGCCATTCCGCTTCCGCTGCCAGAAAATCAACCGCTCGGCATTTTCGGTGCAAACCGATCAATGCGCTCCATTACCCCTACTCCTCACCTGTCCCATCCATGGAAACTCTCACTCAAACACCTACAATTACCCTTCCCTTTGTCGAAGATGCTTCACCAAGCGCTTGAACCCCTGCCTCCCAACGTTCCGTTTTAACGAGACCTTCATGTCGTATGTGGCGAATCGCAGCCTATGAGCCCAACGAAATCGCTCTCCGAGGCGAGCCATGTACATTTGCATGAATTGCTCCCGCCCCTGCTGGTGCAATTTGTTGCACGCCCGCACGAGGTCGGAGAGGCGACTGCCAATCGTCAAAGGTCGATTGAATGCGTGAATTCGCCCAGTATCAATCAGATAAAACGAAAGTTCGTTGTCTGCACCTTGGCGAATCAGAATGTTGCCCCCGGACAGGTCGCGAAAACGAATGCCTCGGCCATGAAGCACATGTAGAAAATCGGAAAGCTGACGGTACGCGTCTGCCTCGTTCACTCCGTGAAAAAATGTTTCTCCACGCGCGTACGCAGCAAACATTTCGCGCACAGCAAAATCCGCAGAAACATACTCGCACAGGTAGTAGTTCTGCGTCAGAGTGTCGTCCCCAGCTTTTTCAAAGTAGGCTACCGGCGGCGCGACACCGACATGACGTCGCAGCAGTTCGCTGCTTCCACTCCAGCTACGCAGCCCTTTTGATGGCTTGAAACCGTCAAGAAATTTCTTGTGCAGATGCATCTTCACCGGCTGTTTGACTACCAGCTTCGCGCCTTCCGCACGTGGGTCGGCTATGGTCCAGACGGCGTTGCGGGCGTGCCGGAGAATGGCGTCGCGCGGTGGCGCCCCAATTCGCTCCGGATGAATGTGTTGCAGAAGCAACCGGGCCTCGGCAGCATTGCGGGCGAGCAGCACACCCTGCCAGCCATTCTCGCGAAAGTAGAAATGCGTTTTGCCTGGGATGTGACGGTGAATGACCAAGCCCTTGAGCACGACCGCACCGCTCTTGATGCCAACCTGCCGGTCCGGCGCCCAGCTCAGATAGATCGGCGCCTCGCTGGCCAGCGTTGGCGCCTCGGACAAGGGTTCGCCGTCGCGCGAGCAGTAATCCGCTGCTTCCAGATCTGCATCCTGATAGATGTCCATCATGGCGGCCGCACGGCCGTTGATCGTCCACACGGCATGGATCAGCTGCGTCGCAGAACGGAAAGCATGCACCTCCAATCCCTCTCCCACATTCAATCGCCCTGCATAGCGACAGCCAGGTATCCGCTCGGCAAAGGCACGCAGTGCCTGCAGCGCCGGTCGCACGCGAAAATCAGCCAGCGCACCGGTTACCGAAGCGTAGTGGGTAATGCGTTCGAGTGCGGGATACTGCACTACGCCATCGTCGATCAGCCCCTCGCGATGACAGATCAGCGGCCCCCACCAAGCACGCTCCAGCGCCCCCGATGCGGCACACAGAACCAGATAACGGGCGAGATAGTCGGCCTGTTTTTCCTCGCTGTCGGGCAGCAGGCGCTCAATGCGCGGCAGAGTCCAGAAAGCGGCTGGCGAGATCAGCCGCGGCACGCCGAAATCGACACCGATCCGCTGCAGCAGCCGCGCCTTCTTGACCAGGTTGATGCGTGGCAACCAGGCCAAACGGAGGCCGAGGATCTTCTGGTCGAAGCGCTCGGGTTCGGTACTGCGCTCCGAGAACAGGTTGTCGGCATGCAGATCGGGCAACTGCCCCTGATCGCGCAGCAGCGCCAGCAGGCCGACGCTCCAGGGCGGCTCAAAGTCGGTAACGCTGGGTCCGGCCAGCGTCAGGCCACGCGCGCGGACCTCTTGCCAGGCGATGTCCCACATCGATAGGAAACCGGCCAGGGTATATCCGGCCCAGCGCCGGCGGTTGACGGTCGAACCGACTTCGATGATGTCGGCACGATCGCCATAGCGGTCCAGCGTGGCGACGACAAAGCGCTGCCACTCCTGGCGCACCTCGGTGGCTTCAGCCGACTCCAATTTCCGGGCCTGCTCAAACGGTTGCAGCAGATGCAGCGTCACCCGGAAGTCGGCGGCAAGCAAGCGCTCGAGCAGGCGGCCAGCCGGGCCTGCCGCGTCGCCGTAAGTGAAATCGAGTCGGACGTGACAGATACCGGTCTCGCGCAGGCGATCCATCACGTAGTCATCGGCCGCTGGGTCCAGAGAGGCAGCAACGCCAACACCGGCAAAACTCTCGGCAACCATATGTCCCGCCGGCGGTCGATGCCCGCCAGGGAACGAGAAGCCGCCGCGCAGAACATACGCCAATAGCGCCGTGGCAAAGCGTCGGGCAGGATTGGCTTGATTCGGCGATGAACTCAATTGCCCGCTCCGGCATCCGGCATCCGGCCGCTGACGATGGCGCCCAGATCCAGCCAGTCGACCTCATCGGCGATGCCCTGCATACGACGCATGTTGCGGGCCCGCAGGTATTTGCCAAGCGGCCAGTGATGAATGCGCAGGTCGGAAAAGTCGATCATTCCGAGCTCACCCTCGGGAGTACACACCACGTTCCCGAGATGCAATGAACGGAAGTAGATACCCTTATCGTGCAACCGGATCACAAACCGGGTAAAGACCGCTTTGAGTTCCCGCTTCCGCTCGGGCAACATGCCCGCGCGCAACATCTCACGCAAAGTCTTTCCTGCCAGCGGCTCGTAATGAACCGCATCGCGGGCAATTTCCTGGATGCGGCCGACAGCGATGATCCTCGGCACCGGGATACCCAGCTTCGCCAAGGTCTCGGCATTGTTGGCGAAGCGCTGGGCATAGGGGTAAAGGGCGGCGGAAGTAATCAACCGCTTGCGCCGGAATATCTTGAGAATGCTGCCATCGGCAAGGCGAAGAACCTTATCGCCATGCCGGTCCGCCTCCAGAACTTCTGCGCCTTCGCGCATGGCGAAGTAATCCTGCTGCTTTAGTTGCTTCAAGTCACTGCCAATCGAAAAACCGCTAGTTTACCGTTTTGCCGGCAAAGCGGGGAGCCGGGCAATTCCAGGCGACATGTTAAACTGCGGCCTCCGGACCACGGGTCCGCCAGTCGCACCGGAAGGCCTTCACCCATGCAGCAAGCCAACCCGCCGCTCAGTTCATCGCTGAAGATCTATCTCCGGCTGCTGGGTTATCTGCGCCCTTTCATCGGGTTGTTTGTCGTCAGCATCATCGGTTATCTGATCTTTGCCTCATCGCAACCAATGCTCGCGGCAGTACTGAAATACTTCGTCGATGGTCTGGCCGCATCGCCGGAAGCAACCCGCCATAGCCTACCGCTGATTGGCCGGGTTGAACTGATGTATGGCATCCCCATCCTGCTGGTGGTGATTATCGTCTGGCGCAGTGTTGGCTCATTTCTCGGCAACTATTACCTCGCCCGTGTCTCGCTGGGTCTGATCAACGATCTTCGCATCGCGCTCTTCAACAGCCTGCTACGGCTGCCCAATCGATATTTTGACCAGCAGAGTTCCGGCCACCTGATCTCCCGCATCACCTATAACGTCACCATGGTGACGGGCGCTGCGACCGATGCCATCAAGGTCGTCATTCGCGAGGGACTAACCGTCGCTTTCCTATTCGGTTACCTGCTCTGGATGAACTGGAAACTCACTGCGATCATGCTGGCCATCCTGCCCGTGATCGCCATCATGGTCAGTAGCGTCAGCAAGAAGTTCCGCAAGCAAAGCAAGAAAATACAGGCGTCGATGGGTGACCTGACCCATATCGCCTCGGAAACCATCCAGGGCTACCGCGTTGTGCGCAGCTTTGGCGGCGAGGACTATGAATCGCGCCGTTTCAAGGCGGCCAGCGAGGACAACACCGCCAAGCAGTTACGCATGGTCAAGACTGGCGCGACGTTTACACCTTCACTGCAACTGGTGACTTTCTCGGCCATGGCCGTGATCCTCTTTCTGGTATTGCTGCTGCGCGGCGACGCCTCCGCCGGCGATCTGGTTGCCTACATTTCAGCCGCAGGCATGTTGCCGAAGCCCATCCGCCAGCTCTCGGAAGTCAGCTCGACGATCCAGAAAGGTCTGGCCGGCGCCGAGAGCATCTTCGCACAACTCGATGAAGCCCCGGAAACGGATCTCGGCCGGGTAGCGCGCGACCAGGTCAGCGGCCGCATCGAAATCAGAAACCTCAACTTTCGTTATCCGGGCAGCGAGCAACAGGTGCTTTGCGACGTCAATCTGGTCGTCGAACCAGGGCAGATGGTTGCCGTCGTAGGCCGGTCAGGTAGCGGCAAGTCGACCCTGGTCAGCCTGATTCCTCGTTTCTATCATCACGAGGACGGCCAGATCCTGATCGACGGTATCGATGTCAAGGATTTCACGCTACGCAACCTGCGCCGCCACATCGCACTGGTAACGCAACAGGTTGTTCTTTTCAACGACACGATTGCCGCCAACATCGCCTACGGCGACCTCGCTCTGGCACCACGCGCGGAAATCGAACGTGCTGCCGAAGCGGCCTACGCCAACGAGTTTATCGATCGACTGCCACTGGGGTTCGACACGCTGGTCGGCGAGAACGGCGTCCTGCTCTCCGGCGGGCAGCGACAACGTCTGGCGATCGCCCGCGCCATCTTGAAAGACGCGCCTATTCTCATCCTCGACGAAGCCACATCGGCACTCGACTCTGAATCCGAGCGTCACATACAGAAAGCGCTGGATCACGTCACGGCCAACCGGACAACACTGGTCATCGCCCATCGTTTGTCAACCATCGAGAAGGCAGATGTAATCATGGTCATGGACCAGGGGCGTATCGTCGAACGCGGCACCCACGCCGAATTACTTGCGCTCAACGGTCACTATGCGAGCCTTCACGCCATGCAGTTCAGCGAAGGTGTTTCTCCTGGAAGCCTCGTCAATGCTGGCCCGGAGGCTTCGCCAGTAGCCCTTGAAGTTGATATCACGCGCGCGGATAAGTCCGGAGCACAACGATGAAAACAAGCATTGTCGAGGCCAATAATATTGCACCGTTCAACACCGCCTTGTGCAAGGCAAGCAATGGGAAGTTGCCTCCCTTGCGGGGACCCAAAAACATCCCGAAGGATCGACTGCCGTGAAGATTCTCGTTACCGGCGCCGCCGGGTTCATAGGGCTGCATGTCTCCCGTCGACTTCTGGAGCGCGGCGATGAAGTCGTCGGCATCGACAACCTGAACGACTACTATGATCCCAGGCTCAAGCACGCGCGCCTCGA
>NZ_FLQY01000062.1 GCF_900089945.1 Candidatus Propionivibrio aalborgensis
CATTTCCTTGCGGAAAAATTCGTCCGGAATCTGGATCAGAATGCCAGCGCCGTCACCCATCAACGGATCCGCGCCGACAGCGCCCCGATGATTCAGATTTTTCAGAATCAGCAGACCCTGCTGGATGATCGAGTGGCTCTTCAGGCCCTTGATATGCGCTACAAAACGAATACTACGAACGGCCGGGATCGTCTCTGCCCGGTGTAATCAAGGTAGAAGCGCAAGCGCTGGCTGCGGGAAAGCTGGTACTTGGCCACTTTGTCGAGGCAAGCCAGATCCTTGATGATGCGGTATTTCAGAAACACGCCCCACCACATACCGCCGCTAGGGCAATCGATCAGGTACACCGTTGGGCTGCCACCGCCATCCACCAGCAGGTTGCGCCATTTCAGATCGTTGTGGGCAAAACCAGCCGCGTGCAGCGTGCGGGTAATGTTGGCAACCTGCCGCAAGACCTGGGCCATCCAGCGCCGGTCACGCAGGCATGGGTCGCTGGCGGTCGCCAACCTCTCCAGATCGGTCGTGTTCGGGATTTCCTCGGTGATCAGTGCACCGCGCACGAAACTGCCGTACTTCCGCTCCAGTCCATACCCCACCAATGTGGCTGTCGGGATACCCCATTTCCGGAACAGCAGCAGGTTTTTCCACTCCTTGACGACGCGCTGGGGGGCAACCAGTCCACGCAGGCCGAACCAGCGCCGTACGGCATTCTTGCCGTTGCCAAGATAGCGTTTGACGTAATAGCGCTTGCCGTCTGCCGTCACCCGTAGCACACGGCTAACAGGTGACTTCGCAACTTGCTCCCCTTTCGTGGCGAAGGTTGCATCCAGTGTGCCAAACAAGCGTTCGGCCTCTCCGTTGGCATAGTCGGGGTTAAGCCACCAGCGCTTCATTCAGCGCGCCTCGGTCTAGCGGAAATCACTGCTACCCGATGACTTCCGGGACAGCGGGTTGTCAGGCTTGAACCCAGACCTGCAAGGTGCGCGGAATCCATGTCAGTCAGCATTGATGTGCAAGTCGCTCGAAAAAAATCGTCCAGCAGATTCGCGATGATTTCCGGCTGGTCATGGTGAAGATTATGTCCGCAGTTGTCGATCAGGCGTTCCTCCACTTGGGAAAAGCAGGCCATGCGTTCCCGGTAATCATCCGGGCGGTCGGCGAACTGTTTCATGATTTTCGAGTCGCGACCGGCGACCCAGAGCGTTGGCGCGCTCACTCTCCGCCAGCACGCCTTGGCTTCCTCCAGCGGATAGAGCACCGGGCTGATCCAGCGATGGCGCGGGTCTGCGGCGAAAACAAAACCGGCGCTAGCGCCGGGGTCCGTGTCGACCTCACGCAACGAATGATCGGCAAGGAACGCCGCCCGTGCTGGCGTCAGACGCGGATTGTCCGCGCACAGTCTCACGGCATAGTCTTCGCGATTGGCGTAAGGACGGAACGCCGGGTTGTTGTCGCGGATCTGCTGCAGCCATTTTCCGAACCGGTCGGGGGTTTCGCCGGGAGCCGAGACCCACAGTCCGAAGCCTTCAAGATTGGCAAAGCGGGATACCCGCTCCGGGCGAATGCCGGCGTAGAGGCTGGCGACTATGCCGCCCAGGCTGTGCCCGGCAATCTGCACCGGTTGCACCGGGGAATAATGGGTCAGCAGGGCATCGAGGTCGGCAATGTAATCGGCGAAAACGTAAGGGCCCTCGTTCCATTGCGACTGGCCGAATCCGCGCCAGTCGGGCGCGATGATTCGCCAGTTGCCCTGCAGCGCATCGACCGCAAATTGAAACGAGGCGCCAACATCGCCCCAGCCGTGCAGGAAGAAGAACGTTGGCGCACCGGCTTCGCCCCAGACTCGGACGTGATGGCGCCGCGCGCGCAATGAAACGAATTCGGAGCGGGACGTGCGCATGGTTCAGGCCGAGGCCGACGCCGCATCGGGTTGCAGAACGGCCGCTTCGCGAATCGGCAGGTTGACCAGTGCCGCGAGGCTCGCCAGTACCATGTCGGCGTACCACATCCATTGATAGTCGCCGAATTGCGTGATCGACAGGCCGCCCAGCCAGGCGCCGAGAAAGCCGCCGATCTGATGCGAGAGCAGGGTCAGCCCGAACAGCGTTCCGAGATAGCGGACTCCGAACAGTTTGCCGACGATGGCGGCGGTTGGCGGTACGGTGGCCAGCCAGGTGAAACCGAGGCCCGCGGCAAAGAGATAAAACGTCAGATCGGTTCTTGGCGCAGCCAGAAACAGCGCGATCAGTATCGCGCGCGAAGCGTACATCCAGAACAGCACGTATTTGCTGCGATAGCGGGAAACGCAGGCGCCAGCAAAAAGGCTGCCGAAGATGTTGGCCAGGCCAATGATGGCCAGCGACCAACTGGCTACCGAGGGCGGCAGGCCGCACAGATCGACCTCGCCCGGCAGATGGGTGACGAGAAAGGCAATGTGGAAACCGCAGGTAAAGAATCCGGCGTGCAACAGCAGATAGCTCCGGTCAGCCAGTGCTTCCTGAACGCTGCGCCGCAGCCCGATTTCGGCCGTGCCAACCGGCTGATGCGCCGGGTCGACCGGACGGGACACCGTCCTGATCAGTGGCAGAGCGACAAGAGTCATCAAAGCCAGAGCCCACATGGACCCCATCCAGCCCATGGCCTGAATCAGTTTTTGCAGGACTGGAGCAAAGACGAACTGCCCGAAGGAGCCGCCCGCGTTGATGATGCCGGAGGCCGTACCACGTGCTTCCAGCGGCAGGCGGGTGGAAGCGGCGCCGATCAGCACTGAGAAACTGCCGGCGCCTGAACCCATGGCCGAAATCAAGCCCAGTGAAAAGACCAGTCCCCAGGTGCTGCTCATGAACGGCGTGATGGCACTACCGAGCGCCAGTAGCAGCAGGCCGCCCTGCAGCACCCGGCGTGGTCCGAAACGGTCGGCCACGGCACCAGCCAGTGGCTGCACGGCGCCCCATGTGAATTGCCCGACGGCCATGGCCAGGCTGATCGAGGCAATGCCGAGGCCGGTACTCGAATTGAGTGGTGCCAGGTAGAGGCCGATCGACTGACGCGCGCCCATCGTCACCATCAGGATGCCGGCGGCCGAGAGTGTGACAGCCCATAGAGCCGGAGTATTGAGCGAGCGAAACATGAGTCGGTTTTCCAGGGCCTTCGACAGGCGGTTTGAGTGTCAGTCGCGAGCGGAGTTCAAAGGATGCCAGCAAAGCGCGTTGATTGCTGGTGATTCGCAGACACTGTCGTCAAGCCGGCCGTTCATTCGCTGCGAATCGAGCCAGTATTCGCACGTCGGGGCCGACCAAGCGCAGATCGCGAATGGCCAGTCTGTGACGGTCTTCCAGTGTTGCAAGTGCGGGCAGGTCGAACATGCCGAGCGCCGCATTACCGATCAGGCAGGGCGCAAGATAGATCAGCAATTCATCGACCAGTCCTGCCGCCAGCAAGGCCCCGTTGAGTCGGAAGCCCCCCTCGACGTGCAGCTCGTTGATTCCGCGTCGCCCGAGTTCATCCAGCAAGGCCGGCAGATCCACCTTGCCGATAGCACCGGGGAAACGCACAACTTCTGCACCACAGGCGCGCAGTGCGGCGGATTTTTCGCATTCTTCGCTCGCGGTTGCCACCAGCACCCCGCCGTCGTTCAGAACCCTGGATTCGAGCGGCAATTCGAGAGCGCTATCGACCACCACTTTCAGCGGCTGGCGCGAGGTGGCCACGGCTCGGACGTTAAGCTGCGGGTCGTCGTCGCGTACCGTGCCGATGCCGCTCAGAATGGCGCAGGCGCGCGCTCTCCAGCGATGCCCGTCGTGCCGGGCCGCAGCCCCGGTGATCCACTGACTGACGCCGTTTTCCAGCGCCGTTTTTCCGTCCAGGCTGGCCGCCATCTTCATGCGCAGCCAGGGCCGGCCACGCGACATGCGCGCAGCAAAACCAATGTTGAGTTCGCGCGCCTCGGCTTCCAGCAAGCCGCATTCTGCTTCAACACCGGCTGACGCCAGCAAGGCCATTCCCTGTCCGGCCACCTGCGGATTGGGATCCTGCATCGCCGCGACCACGCGCGTTACCCCGGCGGCAAGCAGCGCCTCGGCACAAGGTGGCGTACGGCCATGATGGCTGCAGGGTTCGAGGGTGATGTAGGCAGTTGCGCCGCGCGCCTTGCTGCCGGCGGCTAGCAGGGCGTGGGTTTCAGCGTGCGCTTCGCCTGCGCGCCGGTGCCAGCCTTCGCCGGTCACTGTGCCGGACTGAACGATGACGCAGCCAACGCGCGGATTCGGCGTCGTGGAAAAAAGGCCGAGTTCGGCGAGACGCAGTGCCCGCGCCATGAATTCATGATCGGCGGCGCTGAACATCTAAGAACCTAGCCCGCTTCCAGGTCAGCTACGCACATGGCTGGAACGCCGAATCAGGCAGCTATACCGAACGGCTACGCCGCTGGAGGGGGCGAGAAACTTCGCGAATGAGATCGGAAAACTCATCGATATCTTCAAAATTCCGATAGACCGAAGCAAAGCGGACATAGGCGACCTTGTCGAGCTTCTTCAGTTCGCGCATGACCATCTCCCCGATCTTCTCCGAGGGGATTTCGCGTTCGCCCAGCGTCAGCAGCTTTTCTTCGATGCGGGCCGTCGCCGCATCAACGGCCTCGACCGTTACCGGGCGCTTGCGCAAGGACAGCCACAGACTGGCGGAAAGCTTCTGGCGGTCGAAATCGACTCGCGAGCCATTCTTCTTGACCACCTGCGGCAGACGGATTTCAGCCCGCTCGTAGGTTGAAAAGCGCTTGTCGCAGGTCAGGCAGCGTCGGCGCCGACGGACGATGTCCCCGTCATCGTTGATTCGGGTATCGGCGACCGTCGTGTCTTCAGCAGCGCAGAAGGGGCATTTCATCGGTGTTCAGTTGCCGTAGACGGGGTGCTTCTTGCACAGAACCGACACTTCGCCACGGACGCGCGCCAGTACCGCTTCGTCGTTCGGCGCATCAAGCACGTCGGCGATCAGATGGGCGACCTGCTCGGCCTCGATTTCGCCGAAGCCGCGTGTCGTCATCGCTGGCGAGCCGATGCGGATGCCGGAGGTGACCATCGGCTTCTGCGGGTCGTTCGGGATTGCGTTCTTGTTGACGGTAATGTGCGCCTTGCCGAGCGCCGCTTCGGCTTCCTTGCCGGTAATGTTCTTGCTGCGCAGATCGACGAGGAAGACGTGCGACTCGGTTCTTCCGGAGACGATGCGCAGACCGCGCTCTTCGGCCAGTACGCGCGACAGCACGCGCGCATTGGCCATCACCTGTTCCTGATAGTCGCGGAACGCCGGCGTCAGCGCCTCCTTGAACGCCACCGCCTTGGCGGCGATCACGTGCATCAGCGGACCCCCCTGCAAACCGGGGAAAATCGCCGAATTGACCGCTTTCTCGTGCTCGGCCTTCATCAGGATCACGCCGCCGCGCGGGCCGCGCAAGGTTTTGTGCGTCGTCGATGTCACGACATCGGCGTGCGGCAACGGATTCGGATAGCAGCCGGCAGCGATCAGGCCGGCGTAGTGGGCCATGTCGACCCAGAAGATCGCGCCGACTTCTTTTGAAATCTTTGCGAAGCGTTCGAAATCGATGCGCAGGGAATACGCCGAGGCACCGGCGATGATGATTTTCGGTTTGTGCTCGCGGGCTAGCGCTTCCATCTTGTCGTAATCGATGGCTTCCTTGGCATCGAGGCCGTAGGCGACGACCTTGAACCATTTTCCGGACATGTTCAGCGCCATGCCGTGCGTCAGGTGGCCGCCTTCGGCGAGGCTCATGCCCATGATCGTGTCGCCCGGCTTGGCAAAAGCCATCAGCACCGCCTGATTGGCCTGCGAGCCCGAATTCGGCTGCACGTTCGCCGCGTAATTGTGCTGATTCGCGTTGAACAGTTTCTTCAGGCGGTCGATGGCGATCTGCTCGGCAACATCGACATGCTCGCAACCACCGTAGTAGCGCTTGCCGGGGTAGCCTTCGGCATACTTGTTGGTCAGTTGCGAACCCTGCGCCGCCATGACGGCGTGGCTGACGTAGTTCTCGGAGGCAATCAGCTCGATGTGCTCTTCCTGGCGGCGATTCTCATCTTCAATCGACTGCCACAGTTCAGGATCAACTTTCGCCAGGGTATCTTTCGCGGAAAACATCGTCTGCCTCACCAACCATTGAAGGGACGAGGATTGTAGCACGCGGGCAGGTGCGTTGAGCGGCGCGCGGCGGCGCTGTCTGTAGTGTCCATCCGTCTGCGTCAGCTTGAACCCGGCATCGCCTGTCCCTGCCTTCAGAGTCTTCTGAGCGGGAATTCAAAAGGAATGAAAAGCGGTGTAAGTTGTCGCCTGGACAGGCACAGCAGAGTTGCTTGTCGACTAATGCTCCGCCCGCAACCGGACACAGGAGTGCAAATGGAAACGTCTCCGATCCCTTTGGCCGCAGTTGTCTTGATGCACGCCTAGCGCGGGCTGGTGGAAGTGCTACGCACCATGCGGCAGGTGTTTTGTGTGAAAGATTGATGAGAGGGGACGGGAGCTATTTGAAGGAGCGTATCGGAAATTTTGGGATCGTGTCGAATCGTGCAAGACACCCCTTTGCCGAAACAATTCCTATGCGATGTGCGACTTGGCTGGAGAAGCCGACTGGCACCCTCCTGTCGGCCTCATGGTCGGCGGAGAACTTCGTGAATCAATTAACGAACTCAATGCTTGGCGCAGGAATTTAGCCAACCTCAAAGACTGGTCCGAGATCCTTGCAGACTATGACCAAAACGACGCATGGGCTTTGCGCAATCATTTTGTCGAACCGATGGTCTATTTCTGCATGCTCCAACCGAGTTCTACTCGGGACCGACTTGCTCAAGTAGCCACCAATGGCATTCACCAAGCCAATCTATGTACACAGGCTGGCTACAAGGATGTGCTGGACCAGGACAGGCTCATGCCGGGGAAATTCCTGGGACGACCTAGGACTGAGAGACAACTTGCGAGACTCGCCAAACACTGGGCTGGCGCCGACCGATTGTTAGCAGCATTGCAAAGTTTGGATTCCGAGAGTTATCGGCAACAGACTTTTGACTATCGCAATCGGGCCAGCCATTTCATTGCGCCACGACTTGAATTGGGTGAGGTTCAGTTTGTTACGCGGAGTATCGTTCCCGCCACACGCATGGTCCAGCAACCCGACGGTAGTTACCGGCAAAAGGAAATCGACGGAAAGAAGGTCGTTGCCTATGATTTGGGAGGAATTCGTCCGCTTACTCTGAACGAAATAATCGAAACAAACTCGTGTGAATATCACTTCGCTATTGCAGCACTGGACGCCTATTCGGACCTGCTACGCGAAATCGTCAGCGCAAAGACCTCAAAGGGGTAGGGCTCGAAGGGTCACCCATTAGCGCTTGCTTGCGGCTACTGACTTCTTCTCGGGCATTGCTGATGAATGGTGGCTTGTAATCAGCCACTCCGAACCATTCCAGCGGTAGGTGTAGGTGTAGCGTCCGCTGACGACGGCCCCTGTTTTGGCGAAGGTGAAGGTGTAGAGGCCTGCATCAAACGCGGTGTTGCAGCCGAGTTCAACGAATCGCAAGTCGATCTTGCCGGAGGGGCGGTCCTCCAGAAAGTGATGGAAGTAGTCTTCCTTCTCGGTGGGTGTGAGGCGCGGCTTGTTTGAAACCGTCGGCAGGAGGATGGACAGCTCGGCGTAGTTGGCGACCACTTTATGTGGATCGCCTGTCTGCAGCGATCGATTCCAACGATCGAACAATGCCGCGATTTCCACTTCGGATGTGGCCTTGCAGCTCTCGGTGCGTACGCTTTTCACGTCGGTCTGTGTGGCCTGGTTTGAGGCGCAGCCGACGAGTGCTGCGGTGACGCAATACAAACCCAATGACTTGATCTTCATACGACGCTCCTATAAGCGAGAAAACGTTGAGGCCAACCGTTCAACATACGGAGCCTGCGGGGTGGCGAAGCCGCAAAGGTAAATCCTGGGCGCCAGCATACACTCAGTAGTCGGCTGGGCAAACGATATGGCTGCAACGCCTGTCTGGTCGGCGCTGAACGACGATCCGTTGCGAATGACGCAGCGCGCAACGTAGAATTAATCATGGAATTTGCGAGTTCATATTCTGTCCATCGGGCGTCTCGTGGTGGGGCGAGCCGGGGGAACCGAATGAGGTGTGGAGGGCTTTACTATGACATCCTGTTTTTTGTCGTATAGCGAATCATATCGACCGTTAATGGAAACCCTGCGGCGTCTTCTTGAGATACTGGAGTTCAAGATCGATGTCTTTGATGGCCCCGACCTTGATCGGCCGCCACTTGCCGAATTTCAGCATCGGGTTCTTGCCGCCGATTGTGTCGTTCTTCTTCTCGGGCCGAGGGAGCCCCGTCCAGGGCAACAGGATATCGAGCCGGCGCCTTGGCCTGCGGAAGAGGGCATCTACGCGGTGGCCAAGGAGAAACCCGTGGCACTCTTTGTGCATCCCGGAACGCGGATTCCGGAAACGCTGCGCACACTTCAGACCCCGGCACGCTTTGACTTCTGGAGTGCGGACGACTTTGTAAAGAACGTGCACAACATCATGAAGCATCTGCTCGATTTGAAGCGGCGAATCGATTTGCCAGCCGGTAATCAACCGTTCGTTTTTACGAAGCTGATCGCGCGAAACCGGATCCAGCGGGATGGAACACTCAAGATCGATATCTATCATGAAGTCGTGGCCCGTCAGCAATGCGCCCGATTTCATCATCATCTCGATACCGGGATGGACACGCGCGCCGATGCTCGAATCCGGCTCACGACCCCAGACGCCTACGACATTGAAGCGACACTTCAATCCGGTTTGCATCATGTGACGCTCGCGTTCGAAGGCGTTACCGAACGTGTCATCCCTTACTTTGTGAATGTTGATCCCCCCCTGGCTCCGGGAGAACGCCTCGGATACCGGCGCGAGTTCACCCTGAACAACTTCTTTCCCTTGTCCTTGAGCGAACTTGCCAAACTGGCGGGGGAAGAAGGTTTCCCGGAAGCCTATAAGGTGGATGGGAAGGCCTACTATGGTCGGGTCTGGGACGTTCTCTACGAAATGGAAAGCATCCAGGTGGCAATCCATTTCCCGCGCAAGGTGACGATCAGGTCGAAGCGAGCAGCAGCGTTTGCCTTGCCTTCGAGAACCTTGAACGCTCTTGAGACGGAACGTTGCAGCTCCAACGATTGCCTGAGCCTTGACGAGGCGGCAGACTCCGGAGAACGAATCCTGTGCCTGAAGGTGCGTCGTCCTCTAATGAACCATCAATATGTTCTCCTCTACGAACCCAACGATTAGGCAACAGGCCTTGCCGCCCGAAAAATACGAAAGGCGTACGATGCTCGAACTGAGACCAAGCTGTGAGAACTGCAACACGCCGTTGCCCCCGGACTCGCTTGAGGCACGTATTTGCAGCTATGAATGTACATTTTGCGCTACCTGCGTCGACAGCGTGCTGGACAATGTTTGTCCAAATTGCGGCGGGGGCTTTGCTCCCCGGCCCGTCAGGCCGTCAACAAACTGGAAGGGTGACAACTTTCTGGGCAAGGATCCGGCGAGCGAGCAAATCAAGCATCGTCCGGTTGACGCGGCGACGCATGCGGCATTCTCGGCTGCGATCCGAGCCATCGCACCCGAAGACCGGTAAGCCGCGGCGATTGAGCATCTCTGAAGGCGCCGTTGAACCGGAAGCCGTATTCTTTTGATGTTCCTACCGGAAGATGATTATGGGCACAGACCAGCAACACTTATCGAAATCGTTCCAGGAATTCTTCGATTCGGAAAAATCGAACGGGATTCTGCTGATCATCTGCACAGTGGCGTCGCTCCTTATTGCGAACTCCGCGGTCGGTACTGCGTATCTGGATATGTGGCATACGAAAGTTGGCGGTCTCAGTCTTGAACATTGGGTCAACGATGCGCTGATGGCGGTATTCTTTCTGCTGATCGGTCTGGAACTCGAACGCGAGCTTTACAACGGCGAGCTTTCAAGTTTGCAGAATGCCCTGCTGCCGATTTTTGCGGCCATCGGTGGAATTGTCGTGCCCGCATTGATCCATTTCACGCTCAATTCGGGGACGCCGACGCAAGCGGGATTCGGGATTCCGATGGCTACCGACATTGCATTTGTTCTGGGCGTTCTGGCAATGCTCGGCAAGCGTATTCCCGCGTCGCTGAAAGTGTTTGTTGTGGCGTTCGCGGTCATCGACGATCTGTGCGCGATCATCATCATCGCCGTCTTCTACACGGCGCAACTCTCGATTGCGTACCTGGCAGGAGCATTTGCCGTCTGGGCGTTGCTGCTGGGGTTGAATCGGATTTTCCGAGTCATGTCGCTTGCGCCTTATGTGCTTGGCGGCGTGTTGATGTGGTTTTTCATGCTCAAGTCGGGGATTCACGCGACAATTGCCGGTGTCATGCTGGCCTTCGCGATTCCATTTTCCGCCAAGGAAGACGACGAAAAGTCGCCATCGTACCGGCTCGAACATTTCCTGCACAAACCGGTTGCCTTTGTCATTCTGCCGATCTTCGCACTGGCGAATACGGGAATCCTGATTGGTGCGGATTGGATGCAAAGCCTGACCAGCGCGAACAGTATCGGCATCATGGCGGGTTTGTTTCTGGGCAAACCACTCGGCGTGACCTTGCTTTGTTTCATTGCCGTTGCCGGCGGCATTTGCCGTTTGCCTCCCGATTTGAAGTGGGGGCACATTCTTGGCGCAGGGGTTCTTGGTGGTATCGGATTCACGATGTCGATATTCATCACCAATCTCGCTTTTGCCGAAGACGCGCAGATCATAAATGCATCGAAAATGGCCATCCTTTTGTCATCGTTGATGGCGGGAATCTGCGGCTTTCTGTGGCTTAAGCTGGTAACCAATACCGAGACGGTGAACAAGCGCTCGGGTTGATCGAACTGCGGTGTCGGTTTCAGCGTTTCTCCGCATCATCGCGCTGATGCCGCTGCTTCTCCCGTCCGTTTTGTCCGGGTCGCTGGCTCTCCGGTTGATGTTGAGTGTTGGTTGCTGCGCGCGCCTCCGCAGACCGGCTGGCCTGGCCGCCGGCATTGCGCGGTACTTCATGGCGGGGTTCACGGACTACCGGCATTGGCGTTTCAGGGCGTACGGGCGGCGCTTGTCGCACCTGTTGCTGGCTCACTTCGCTGCGGGCTTCACGCTGGGGCGAGCGCATCGCGGGTTCTTCGCGCCGGTTGGGGCGTTCCTGGGCGCGCGACTCAAACGGCTCGGTTCTGGACCAGGGCGCTGTCCGTGTATTTTCCGGGACTGCCCGTGCGTTTTCCTGTGGCGCAACACGTGGCGCGGCCTCAATGCGCGATTCGCGCTGCGGTTGGCGCATTGCAGTCTCTTCGCGCCGGTCGGGACGTTCCGGGGTACGCGGCTCGAACGATCCGGGTCTGGATTGAGTCTCTGTCCGTGCATTTTCCGGGACTGTCCGTACGTTCTCCTGTGGCGCAACACGTGCAGCGGCCTCGATGCGGGGATCGTGCTGCGGTTGGCGCATCGCAGGTTCTTCGCGTCGGGCAGCGCGTTCCTGCGTGCGCGGCTCGGACGATCCAAGTCTGGACTCTGGTGTTGGCCGCACGTTGTCTGGCGATCCCCGGTCGCTCCTCAACGGCACGGCCTCAGAGGAGGGTCGCGCTGACGAGCGTGCCCGTGGCTGGGAATCGCGCATTTCCGGAGCGGTCGGGTTTGCAACAACCGGCGTTTGGCGCTCTCGTTCCTGTCGGGCAACGGATGGGCCGGAACGGTCGCGGGGCTCGTGCCTGCTGCGTGATTCAATCTGCGGTGGGGGAGGCGTGGCAATTGGGGCTGCGGCCTGCAGCGGCTGGTTGCGAAGTGCGTGATGATCTCTGGGTGATAGCGCAGCCGACTGTACCGGGCGACGGTGAGTGACGACATCGGCAGGCACGAACGTCACTGCCCGTGACGACTCGCGGTGAGCGTAACGCGTCTTCTGCACGACATGCTGAGGTCGGTTGACGATCTCTGTCACGTTGTTAATGTGGGTGACGTGCGTGACATTGATGTGGCGTACGTATTTCGGGCTGCTGCGATAGGCGGGTACGTAGACCTCGCGCGGGGCGAGCGGAAACCAGCCGACCGTGGGTCTGGTGCCGATGGCGATTGAAATGCCGATTCCCGGTGATCCGATCCAGGCGACCATGGCTGGCGAGTAGGCCGGCCGGGCAACCCGTACACCCGGCACCCAGCCCCAGGCCCCGCGGTGGTGTACCCAGCGGCCGTAGTGGAAGGGAGCAAAGCCCCAGGGTTCATAGGCGACCCAACTCCATCCCCACGGCGCGACCCAGGCCCAGTGCCCGTTCCGGTAGGGCGCCCAGTCAGGTGCGACAGCGCGCGGGTACCAGATGGCCCCATACTCGGTGTTTTGCGACCAGCTGCCATAGGCGTCGAGGTCCTCGGCGCCGGTCATTTCGGGCGAAACATAGCGGGTGTAGGCGGTGGACGCCGGTCGCCGGTCACGTGCGGCGCTCCACTGGGTGAAATCGTCATTGATGGCCGTCGACAGACGGTAGCGCGTCTGGTCACCGCCCTGTCCGGTTTGCCAGAACTGCGCGCTTTGCCCGGCACCGATTTCGAGGCTGCTGTCTTTCGACTCGAAATGCAGCGAGCCGTAGTACGCGGTGGCGCTGGAACTGTTGGCATCCGCGTCAAAGCGGTAGATCCCTGCATCGTTTGCGTTGAACCGACCGTTTGGCGTGTTCAGTTCGAATTCGCGTGCGACATCGCGCGACGGCAGTTTGGCGATTGCCCGGCCCCCGCTCAGGTAGAGGCGTACCTGTTCATCGTCGATCCGCGAGAAATCCAGCGTCGTGTCCGAATCGAGGCGAACGGTCATCGAGCCGATCTGGATTTCGGCCTGGGAACCGGGCCCGGTGGTCAGGACGTCGCCACTGGTGAGCGGGTGGTTCAGCGGTGCGCTGTACGATTCGCCGGTCTCCGGGTTGTACAGGCTGACCGCGCCCGAGCCGGAGCCGGATAGCCAGGCGATGCGTCCGATGCGTCCCGGCGGATCAGCCAGGGCTGGCGTGGTGAACAAGAGGGCACAGGCCAGCGCGGCGACCAGCTTGTACCAGTGGTGCGGGGAGAGTAGCGAGTTGAGCATGGTGTTCCGTCCAGAGTCGGGTTGGTCTGGGCCCGCGTGCAGCCTTGGCCTTTGAACAACCTAACGTCCGAAGCGGCGCTTCGGCTACAACGGATACACTTTGTTGCACAATCGAACAACTGTTTCAAATACTGAAGTACCGAGTACGCCCTGAGAAACCGGGTTACTCCTCGAGTATCACGTTGGTGTAAACGTCCTGCACATCGTCGAGGCTTTCCAGTACATCGATCAGCTTCTGCATTCTGACGGCATCGTCGCCAGTCAATTCGGTTTCATTTTCGGCCTTCATCGTGACCTGCCCGAACTCGGCGCTGAAGCCTGCGGCCTCAAGGGCTTCCTTGACGCTCATGTATTCACTGGGCGGGGTAATGACTTCGATCGAGCCGTCGTCGTTGCTCAGCACATCGTCGGCACCGGCTTCGATGGCGGCATCCATCAGTGCGGCCTCATCGGTTCCGGGCGCAAAGAGCAGTTGGCCGCAGTGCGTAAACTGGAATGCGACACAGCCGTCGGTCCCCATGTTGCCGCCGTGCTTGTTGAAGGCGTGGCGAACTTCCGCCACGGTACGCGTGCGGTTATCGGTCAGGCAATCGACGATCACCGCTGCACCGCTGATGCCGTAGCCTTCGTAGCGAATTTCGACGTAATCGACCCCTTCGAGTTCGCCGGTGCCTTTCTTGATGGCGTTATCGATCTTGTCCTTGGGCATGTTGACGCCCTTGCCCTTATCGACCGCCAGGCGCAAGCGCGGGTTGAAGCCTGGGTCACCACCCCCCATTTTGGCCGCAACGGTGATTTCCTTGGCGATCTTGGAGAACATCGCGCCCCGTTTTTCATCCTGCCGTCCTTTACGGTGCTGGATGTTCGCCCATTTGGAATGTCCGGCCATGCTAACCTCTTCTCTTGCTGGGTTTGCAACCGGCCTGTTCTAAAAACACGGACGGTTGCGGATAGTTGATGGTTGATACTTGATAAAATCGGCAGATCGCCAAGCCGCGCATTTTAACACCACCCGTCCGTCCCTTTTCTACGGAGTGCCTCATGGCCGAACCGCTCATTGTTGCCCGACACAAACTGACCGATCTGGGACTGCTTCCCGCACTGGCCAACCGCCATGGATTGATTACCGGTGCAACCGGTACCGGCAAGACGATCACCCTGCAGGTACTGGCCGAGCGGTTTTCGGCGATTGGCGTTCCGGTGTTCATGGCTGACGTCAAAGGCGACCTTTCCGGTCTTTCGGCGCCGGGGGTCGAGAGTGCGAAGTTCAAGCAGCGGCTTGACACGCTGGGTATCAGCGACTGGACTGGGGCAAAATTTCCGGCGTCCTTCTGGGATGTCAGCGGTGAGCAGGGGCATCCGGTCCGCGCAACGATTTCGGACATGGGACCGATTCTGCTTTCGCGCCTGCTCAATCTCAACGATACCCAGTCAGGCGTGCTGCAACTGGTGTTCAAGATCGCCGACGACAACGGCCTCCTGTTGCTCGACCTCAAGGATCTGCGCGCCATGGTTCAGCATGTCGGCGAAAACGCGAAAACGTTTACCACCGAGTACGGCAATGTTTCAGCCGCGTCCATCGGAGCGATCCAGCGCGGCTTGCTGACGCTGGGCGAGCAGGGTGGGGAAGCCTTCTTTGGCGAGCCGATGCTCGATATCGCCGATCTCATGCAGACCGATGGCGGCAAGGGCATTGTGAACATTCTCGCGGCAGACAAGTTGATGTCGTCGCCGCGTCTCTATTCGACCTTCCTGCTCTGGCTGCTCTCCGAGCTGTTTGAAAATTTGCCCGAGGTGGGCGATGCGGACAAGCCGAAGCTGGTCTTCTTCTTCGACGAAGCGCACCTGCTGTTCAATGAAGCGCCACCCGCGCTGCTGGAGAAAATCGAGCTGGTCGTGCGGCTGATCCGCTCAAAAGGCGTTGGCGTCTACTTCGTGACGCAAAACCCGCTGGATATCCCCGACAGCGTGCTTGGCCAGCTTGGCAACCGGGTGCAGCACGCATTGCGCGCCTTTACGCCTCGCGACCAGAAGGCGGTCAAGACGGCGGCCGACACTCTGCGCGCCAATCCGGCCTTCGATGCGGCGGCGGCGATTACCGAGCTGGGTGTCGGCGAGGCGCTGGTCTCGTTTCTCGACGAAAAGGGGCGGCCGAATGTCGTCGAGCGTGCCTTCATCCTGCCGCCGGCATCGCGGATCGGTCCATTGACCGCGGAGGAGCGGCAGGGCGTCATCAAGGCTTCGCTGGTCTACGGTGTTTACGAAACAGCGCTGGATCGTGAGTCGGCCTACGAGAAGCTGAAGAGCAAGCGGACCGCCGAGGCAGCGCCGACGCAGCCGTCGGCGCCAGCGCAGGTTCCGGCGAATGCGCCCGCATCCGGCGGTGGCTGGTTTGGCGGATTGGGGGACCTTATTGGCGGCAGTTCGGGAAGTGGTGGCCGTAGCAGGGGCGGTGATTCGATGGTCGAAATGGCCGCCAAAAGTGCCGCGCGCGCCATCGGTTCGCAAGTCGGACGCTCAATCATCCGTGGGGTGCTCGGATCGATCCTTGGCGGTTCGCGCCGACGATAGTTCCGAAGGCGAACAGTTTTCAGTCGCCCGCAGGGCGGGAACACGATAGCAGCGTCATTGCATGGCTTATGAATGCAGGATCCGCTGATGACCGTGTGCTCTTATCCATCCAACTCAGGAATCCGGTTTGAAACGTCTATCTGCCGAACGCCTTGGCGTGGTCCTCGCCATCTTCGCGGCGCTCGGTTTTTCGTTCAAGGCGATTCTGATCAAATTGGCCTATGCGGCAGCGCCGGTCGATGCGGTGACGCTGCTATCCATACGTATGATTTTTGCGCTGCCGGCTTTCCTATGGGTGGGTTTCGTGGTCAGTCGCTCGGCACCGCCATTGACACGGCGCGACTGGGGCAAACTCGTGGCGCTCGGCTTGCTCGGCTACTACGGGGCCAGCATTCTCGACTTCATCGGACTGCAGTACATTTCGGCAGGACTTGAGCGCCTGATCCTGTTTACCTATCCGACACTGACCGTGATGATCGGTGTGCTGTTCATGGGCAAGGCGCTGGAAATGCGCGAGGTGATTTCACTGCTGCTCTCCTATTGCGGCATCGGCCTGGCTTTCGCGCATGACCTCCAGGTGGCCAACGACATGGCGACGGTCCTGATCGGCGGAGCATTCGTGTTTGCGTCCTCTCTCTCGTACGCCTTCTACCTGTCGGGTAGCGGGCCAATGATCCAGCGCCTCGGTTCTGCACGCTTTACGGCGCTGGCCATGCTGGTGTCGACACTGGCGGCGCAGTTGCATTTCTTTGCCGTACAACCGATCTCCGCATTCATTCAACCGCTTCCGGTCTATGCCTACTGTTTGGCGATGGCTTTGTTTTCCACGGTGCTGCCGGTGTTCATGCAATCGGCGGCGATCCGGCGCATCGGGTCTTCCAAGGCCGTGCTGATCGGCACGCTGGGGCCGGTGCTGACCATATTCTTCGGGTGGTGGCTGCTCGGCGAGCCGCTTTCGCTGGCACAGATGGGCGGTGCCGGGCTGGTCCTTACCGGCGTCTGGCTGGTTTCGCGGCGCTGAGAAGTAGGGGAAGAGACTGGATGGACCACGCCTCACTCCAGTGCGCGTTCACCCTGTTCCGCAAACAGCGCACTTCGAATCCTTGCCGAACTTTACGCAGCGCCAATCCATCGTCAAACCATCAAAGAGCAGCAGTCGTCCCACGGCCGGCTCGCCTGTTCCGCAGATGACTTTCAAGGCTTCGGCCGCCTGCATGGCGCCGATGATGCCGGTGAGCGGCGCGAAGACGCCCATCACCGCGCAGCGCTCTTCCTGGACGTCTTCGCTTTCCGGAAACAGGCAGTGGTAACAGGGCGAGTCTTCGCGCCGCGAGTCGAACACGGAGAGCTGCCCGCTGAAACGGATTGCCGCGCCTGAAATCAGCGGCGTGCGATGTATGACGCAGGCGCGATTGACAGCGTACCGCGTGACAAAATTGTCGCAGCAGTCGAGTACGACATCGGCATCAGCAATCAACGCTTCCAGCCGTTCGTCGGCAAGGCGCTCGCAAATCACTTCGACCGTCACTTCCGGATTGATTTGCAACAGCGCCGTTTGCCCCGAAAGCGCTTTGAACTGACCGACACGCTCCTGCGTATGCAGAATCTGGCGCTGCAGGTTGGTCAGGTCAACCCGGTCCCCGTCGGCCAGTGTGATCCGCCCGACGCCGGCGGAGGCGAGGTAAAGCGCAGCAGGTGAGCCGAGGCCGCCAGCTCCGATCACCAGTGCGCGTGCGCCAACAATTTTGGCCTGGCCCTCGATGCCGATTTCGTCGAGCAGGATATGCCGGCTGTAGCGCAGCAACTGCTCGTCATTCATCTGGTCTGAACGGTGTCTGTTGAACGAGGTCGCGCGCTCTTTCGAGGCTGGCCTGCCTCGTATCGCCTGGCACTATTTATACTCACGCCATTCCGGCGGGGTATCGTCGTGGTCGCCGTGCGGGTGGCGTTCCCAGGCATGCGTGTAGGCTTCGTGCTGCGATTTCTTGAGCGGGCGCTCGGGCGCATCGAGATTATGCAATTGGGTTTCTTCCACGTAGTAGATCAGCGCGCGCATCATCTTGCTCATCAGGGTATTGTCGAGGTGATAACCCTTATCCTCGAGGGCGCCTTCGAGCTCCTGCAGGGAGTGCTGATGAAGATCATAGGCCACACCGACAGCCCGGCGCTCGACACGCGGCTCGACCTCCACGTGTTCAATCTTGCTGAGAAAGTCGGAGGCCTCCGGCACCTGACCGGGGGGGAACTTCGAAAACAGAACATTCCGTTCCTTGCGGATCGGTGGCGTCTTGTTTGGCGAAGCTGCCGGTCGTTTCATCTTTCACGTCCGGATGACGGCTACGGCCTGTTCTGCATGATCTGCAGTCCCTTGAGCAGGTTGATCGCCTGACCCAGCTGGTAATCATTTTTCGATGCCAGTTCGCGGCTGGGTGGTTCAGACGCTTCGTCGTCCTCATCCCTGGACGGATTGCCCTTCGATTTGGCTGGCGCCTTGCTTTGCGGTTTGGCCGGCGTGGCAGCGTCCTTGTCTTTGCCATCCTTGTTGTTTTCAAGATGATGTTCCAGATCGGCTTCGCGCAGGCGCATCGAAGAGCTGCCGTTCGCCTTTTCCTCGACCACGATGTCGGGCGCGATGCCTTTGGCCTGAATGGAACGACCCGACGGCGTGAAGTAACGCGCTGTCGTCAGCTTGATGGCCGTGTTGCCGGGCAGCGGCAGCACGGTCTGCACCGAGCCCTTGCCAAAGCTCGTGGTACCCATGATGATCGCGCGCTTGTTATCCTGCAGCGCACCGGCAACGATTTCGGAAGCTGAAGCCGAACCCCCGTTGATCAGAACGACCATGGGCACCGTGCGTGCTTCGGCCGGCAGGTTCTTTATGTAATCGTCCTGCCCACTCCTGCGCAGGTAATCCTCCGGCGACGAGTAGAACTTGTGCTTGGCATCCGGTGTGCGGCCATCGGTCGAGGTCACCAGCGTTTTCGGTGGAAGGAACGCGGACGATACGCCAATGGCCGTGTTCAGCAGCCCTCCTGGATCGTTGCGCAGATCAAGCACCAAACCCTTGAGCGGCCCTGGTTTATAGAGCTCGTTGAGGTGTTTGATCAGTGCGGCAGCCGTGTTTTCCTGAAAGGACGTGATGCGCAGATAGCCGTAGCCATCCTCGACCAGCTTGGACTTGACGCTTTGCACCTTGATGATTTCGCGCGTCAATGTGATCTCGACGGGCTTGTTTTCGCCCTTGCGCAAGATGGAAAGCTTGATCTGGGTCTTCGGTTTGCCACGCATGCGTTTGACCGCTTCGGTGAGCGTCAGGCCTTTGACCAGCGTGTCGTCGATCTTGAAAATCAGGTCGCCGGATTTAACTCCGGCACGATCAGCGGGAGTGTCCTCAATCGGCGAGACGACCTTGACCAGGCCGTCTTCCATCCCCACTTCTATGCCGAGTCCGCCGAACTCGCCCTGCGTTCCCACCTGCAAATCCTTGTAGGCGTCAGCATCCAGATAGGTGGAATGCGGATCCAGATTCGAGAGCATTCCGCTGATGGCATAAGTAATCAGTTTCTTGTCGTCGACCGGCTCGACGTAACCCTGCTTGATGGCGTTGAAAACCCCGGCAAAAGTGCGCAACTCCTCGATGGGGAGGCTGGTGGGGGTCTCTTTTTCGGCCATCGCCGAAAACTGCAGGCTGATCAGGATGCCGCCCAGTATTCCGGCGCAAATCAGCCCGGCTTGCTTCAACTTACCCATCAATTTCGCTCCAAGACATTATCATTTCAGGTTGACCCATTTAAGGGGGTCGAGCGGTTGTCCGTCATGCCGCAATTCAAAGTATAAACCGGATTCAGGGTTGCCACCGCTGTTCCCCACGGCGGCGATGGTGGCGCCCCCCTGTATGTTGTCGCCGACCTGTTTGAGCAGCGCATCGTTGTTTCCGTAGATCGACAGATAACTGCTGCCGTGATCGATGATCATCAGATTGCCGAAACCGCGCATCCAGTCAGCAAATACGACGCGGCCGGCGGCTATGGCCTTGACGTCGCTGCCCTGACCGGAGCGGATGAACAGTCCCTTCCAGGTGCTGCCCTCCTGGCGTGGCCCGCCAAAACGATTGCTGACAACCCCTCGGACGGGCAAGCGCAGCGCGCCTTTCAGCTGCGCAAAGTTCCCGGCAGGCGTAGCTTCCGGCGTGCTTTCGTTGCTGATTCCCTTGGCCGGCGGTTTTGTTGGTGTCGGCTTCGCAACGAGCTTCGTCGCCAAGCGACTGATCAGACTCGAAAGCTGTTTTTCGTCGCGCTGCAGGTCACCGATTTTGCGCTTCTGCTGCGCGATGTCCTTCGAGATGCTGTCAAGAACCACTTGGCGTTGCTCGCGCTGGGCAACAAGTTTGCCGTGTTGTTCCTTTTGCCTGGCTTCGATGGTCACCATTTCCTCAGTGCGTTTGCGGGTTTCGGTGGCGAGTGCCTGCTTGCGCTGCAAACTGCTTTCGATTTCATTGAGGAGCTGGCTGCGTGCTCGACCGATGATCGCAAGATAATGAAGATCGCGGGCCATCTGGTTCGGATCGTCACCGTTGAGCAGAAGCCGGAGCGAATCCGGGCGGCCCAGCAGGTATTGCCGATAAACCAGTTTCCCCAATTGCACCTGCTGACCGTCCAGGTGATTCTCCAATTCCCGTGCCTGGCTAGCCAGATCATCCAGAACTGCCTGTTGTTTGACACGCAGAGTGGTCAGGTTGCGCAGGTCGTGCAGAGTCGCAGAGATTTTCTGCTCGACGTCTTTTAGCTGGTCGGCAACATCCGATCGCTTGCCCTCGGCGGCTACCACGCCTTTGCGCAATGATTTGATCTGTCCGCGCAGCTCCTGCAAATCCTCCTTCTTTTCGGCAACATCGGCTCTCGTTGGTGGAGCACTGCTTTCTTCCTTGGCCAGCGCGTCGTCGGGCATTGGCAGGCCGCTACACAGCAGAGCGAATAACAAGGCGCACGCGAGACGCTTCAAGGCTGCTCCGGATTCGGCGTGTGCGGGAACTTGATGTATTGCGCGGTTAATGGGGTTCATACGACTTGGTGGTCTGCTTCGCATATAACGGAACATAAAAACTTGTCTTTGCGCGTCTGGCGTTGTGGCGCATCCTCGCGATAGCTGGCTATCGCTGTGGTTCGCGCCTCGCCAGTCGCGAAAATCCGGCGTTTTCATCGGTCCCGCCATTTGCAAAGCAGACCACTCGGGGATTGCCCTGGGGGCGCCCCCAGGATCGATAATTATTCTATAATGAATCCCGGTACTTAACGAGTGTCTGGTAAGTGGCAATTCAAGTTAGCATCATCGACAAGCAGGAGCACATTGAACAGGCGGCGCGTGCGCTCAAGTCGATATCACACCCGTTGCGTCTCAAGATACTGTGTGTGGTCGGTGACCAGGAGGCTTGCGTACAGGAGATTGTCGATGCGGTCGGCACGTCTCAGAGCAACATCTCTCAGCATCTGGCCATATTGCGCGAAAAGGGAGTTTTGCTGACGCGCAAGGATGCCAACCGCGTTTACTATCGTGTCGGCGATGCGCGCACCTTGCAACTGATTGGCATGATGCGCGAGGTTTTCTGCGGCGATTAGGTCACTCGGGATAAGCAGGCGGCGAGGGTTGCCCTTTTTTCGTTTTCGCGCCTTGATTGGCGTGTCCCTTGATTCCCGCATTTTTTTGTTTTTTTCTTGCAGTTTCTGGAGCTTCGCTTGGAATTCATTCAGCAAAACATTTATCTTATCTCCATTGCCCTCATCAGCGGCGGCATGTTGGCATTCATGTCCTTCCGACGCCCGGCCGGCAGCAACACGCTGACGTCAACACAGGCGACGCTACTGATCAATCGTGAAAACGCACAGGTGATCGATTTGCGCGAGCCCGATGAGTACATTTCCGGGCACTTGCCGGAATCAAGGAATATTCCGGCCGGGAGGCTACAAGAACGTGCCGGTGAACTGGACAGGTTCAAGGAAGGTCCGCTGCTCTTGATCTGCCAATCCGGGTCACGTTCAAGCACTGCCAGCAAGCAACTGGCAAATCTCGGTTTTGCAAAGGTCCACTGCCTTGAGGGTGGAATCAATGCCTGGCGCACAGCCGGGCTGCCGCTCAAGAAAGGCGCGAAAAAGTGAGCGTTGCGCCGCGTGTGGTGATGTACTCGACGGCGGTTTGTCCCTTCTGTGCGCGGGCAGAGCAGTTGTTGCACGCACGAGGTGTCTCCGAAATCGAAAAAGTGCGTATCGACCTTGATCCGGCACGGCGCGCCGAGATGATGGAAAAAACAGCGCGTCGCACTGTTCCACAAATCTACATCGGCGATACCTATGTCGGTGGGTGTGATGAGCTGTTCGCGCTCGACCATGCCGCCAAGCTTCTTCCATTGTTATCAGGCGAAGCGGTCTGAGACATGGACTATTTGCCAGATACTTCCTTCAACAATTCACCACTAAAGAAACCATCATGACTGAACAAGCAGCCCCTTCACAAGAAGCCCCCTCATTCGCTATCGAAAAACTCTACGTCAAAGATCTGTCGCTTGAGGTCCCGAACGCTCCGGAAATCTATCTGGAACGTGACGCTCCGGAAGTTAACATTCAGCTACAGACCGGTGTTCGCACAATGGGCGACGGAGTCTATGAAGTGACGCTGACGGTAACCGTGACGGCCAAACTGGCCGAAAAGACCGTCTTCCTCGTCGAAGCCGGCCAGGCGGGTATCTTCCGCGTAAAGAACGTGCCGGAAGAGAACCTTCAGCCGCTGCTGTCGATTGCCTGTCCGAACATTCTGTTCCCGTATTCCCGTGAGCTCATTTCCGAGTCGATAACGCGTGCAGGTTTCTCCCCGGTCATTCTGCAGCCGGTCAATTTCGAAGCGCTTTTCGCTGCTCGTGCCCAACAGGAACAGGCCGCGGCCGCGGCCGCGGCGGGTACTGCGGGTGTCGAAACGATTCAGTAACCAGATATCAACAAATTGTTGTCCGGATCTTGAAAGACAAAGAGGATTGCTCGAAATGAAGCGACTGCCGAACGTGTTGCTGCTCTTTTTCTTCGTTGCCTCAGGCTTTTCCATGTCGGCGAACGCGATTGAATTCCGAACGGTGAATGCCGCGACGGTGCTCTACGATGCGCCTTCGCAGCGAGGCAGCAAACTGTTCGTAATCAGGAGTGATACACCGGTAGAGGTGGTCGTCAGACTCGAAGGCTGGTCCAAGGTACGGGATGCCGAAGGCGGCCTGGCCTGGATCGAGCAGACGTACTTGTCCGACAAGCACTCGGTCATCGTCACGGCTGATCGAGCCGATGTGCGTCGCAAAGCGGATGATTCTTCGTCGCTGGTCTTCGAGGCCGAAAAGAACGTTGTACTGGAGTTTGTCGAAATGGCGCCCGGTGGCTGGATCAAGGTTCGCCACCGGGATGGCGCTTCGGGCTATGTGAGAGCCAATCAAATCTGGGGCTATTAGGTTTGAATCTCACCGTCATTGCCGCGGGTGCCTGGGGCACGGCACTGGCGATCACCTTCAGTGCCAGACACCGCGTCACGCTGTGGACACGCGAGGACGACGTGACGCAGTCCATGCAGGTCGAGCGTGAAAACAGGCATTTCTTTCCCGGCTATCGTTTCCCTGATGCACTGCAGATCGGCACTGTTTTCGATTCTTCGGTGGCCGACGCCGATTTACTGATCCTGGCCACTCCGCTGATCGGTTTCCGCAGCACGCTGCGCATGCTGGCCGACGCACGCCAGGTGAAGCCGCTGATCTGGGTGTGCAAAGGAATGGAAGCGGGCACTGCGAAACTCCCACATCAAGTGGTTGCCGAAGAACTCGGCGATGAGGTTCTGTGCGGTTCGCTGAGTGGGCCCAGCTTCGCCGAAGAAGTGGCAAAGGGCTTGCCGACGGCCATCGCTCTGGCGTCGAGAAGCGCTGATTTCGCCCGGAAGACTGCGCGCGAACTGCACAGCTCACGTTTGCGCATCTACGCCAATGACGACCTCACTGGCGTCGAAGTCGGTGGTGCAGTGAAGAACGTTATGGCTATCGCCACCGGCATCTGCGATGGTCTCGGTCTGGGCCACAATGCGCGTGCTGCGCTGATGACGCGCGGACTGGCCGAGATTGCCCGGCTCGGTGTTGCACTCGGCGGACAGCCGAACACCTTCATGGGCTTGGCTGGCATGGGCGACCTCCTGCTGACCTGCACAGGTGACCTGTCACGCAACCGGCAGGTCGGGCTGGCGCTTGCCAAAGGCCGCAAACTACCGCATATCCTCGCCGAGCTCGGGCATGTGGCCGAGGGTGTAAGTACGGCGCATGAGGTTGCTCGCCTGGCCGGACAACTTGGAATCGAAATGCCGATCACGCAAGCCGTCGAAGCCATCCTGCACCGCAACGTGCCGGCGTCGGAAGCCGTAGAGCAACTGCTGAACCGCGATCCGACGACGGAAATCCAGTAGCTCTAGCAGCCTGTCGGGCTTAACCGGCATTATGCTATAATCATAGCTGATTGAATCAGACGGA
>NZ_FLQY01000063.1 GCF_900089945.1 Candidatus Propionivibrio aalborgensis
CGATCAGCCGGTCGTACTCCGCAATCCTGGCATCGAGCGCATCAGCGTGGGCGAGCAGATCTCCGATACAGCGATTGGCACACCCCGGCAGGTCTTCGAGATGAGCGCCAACGCTTCGGCGCAGACAGGCGACCTTCTGCGGCAGAACGATGCCGAATTCGGACATCAGGCCGCGCAGGCGGTTGTAGATCGCGGTGCGTTCTTCGACGAAGCCATTGCGGGTGCGGTGCAGGCACAGGATGATCTGTTGGTGTTCTTCCTTGACCGGGACGAAGCGCATGTGCGGCCGGCGCACGGCTTCGCAGATTGCCTGCGCGTCGGCAGCGTCATTCTTGCCGCGCTTGCCCGACAGGCGGTAGGGCGTGACGAATTTGGGGGCCATCAGCCGAACCGTGTGTCCGTGCTGACGAAACAGCCGCGCCCAGTGGTGTGCGCCGGAGCAGGCTTCCATGCCGATGACGCAGGGTGGCAGTGGGGCGATCAGTGGCAAAAGATGCTCACGTGATACTTTGGGCTTGACCAGCACGGACTTCCCGTTATCATCAACGCCGTGTACGGCAAAGACGTTCTTGGAAAGATCGATTCCTACGGTGATCACACGGTGATTTCCTTCGGTCATAATGCTCATGGACTTCCCCTTTCGTGGTGTTGATGTTGTCTTGAAACTCCATCATGGCACGCGTTGCCGATTGCGGCTTCCGCCGCTACCTCGGGACGGGGAAGTCCCTTTCATTCGTT
>NZ_FLQY01000064.1 GCF_900089945.1 Candidatus Propionivibrio aalborgensis
GCTTCTCCAGCGAGAAGATGGTTTATGAATCCGAGCGCTGCGTCGACCAGCATCGAATAGCTAACAACGAATACGTATATGAACTCAGTTGAGCTGCTGAATTCCGGCCACGACCCAGCCACCACCCTCGATCGGCTTGCTCAAGTTCCACACCTCATCGAAGGGAACTGCTGCTGCCCCCGCCGCGTCACTGATCATGCCGCTGAAATGCACGCTGGCAACATGACGATTTGACTCGGTACATACCTCGAGAAGCTCCGCATTCAGAGTCGCCACGTCGGTTTGCTGGGGTGCGCTTCCGCGTTCATCCATTTGCATCTTTATTTCGGCAAACACTTCAGGACTGACGAATTCGCGAATATCTTCAAGGTTCTTGGCGTCATTTGCGGCCTGCATTCGAATGAAGTTCAGCTTTGCGACACGCAGGAATCCTTCAGTATCAAAGCCATCGGGAATGTGCTGGGTTGCAGGGGGAACGGAAGATGAGCTCGTGCCAAAGTGCGAAAGCAGCGCAGCAATACCGAGGCCGGCAGCGAGCCCGGCAATCGGTCCCATCCAGTTGCGTTTGGGCGTTGTTGCCGCTCCTGCAGCGGAAGCCGGATTTGTAGGCGCCGGAGCCGCCTGGGCAGGAGAGGCGGGTTTTGGTGTAACAGCTTGCCGCTTCATGCCAAAGGATCTCCCGCCACCAAAGCGGGCGGCTTCTGCCTCTTCCGCAAAGATGCCAAGGGTCAGAATCACAGCAAAAACAGCTACTAATGCCTTTTTCATATACGGCTCCATTAAAATTTAAATCCGCGGTGCAGTGCGACAACGCCCATCGCCATATTGAAGTAGTCAACGTTCTCAAAACCCGCTTGTTCCATCAATGCCTTCAGTGATTCCTGATCCGGATGAACACGAATCGATTCAGCCAGGTAGCGGTAACTCGCCTCGTCCTTGGTGATGATCTCGCCAATACGCGGAATCACCTTGAACGAATAAAAGTCGTAGAACGGCGTCAGTGGCTTCCAGACCTGTGAGAACTCCAGTACCAGCAAGCGTCCTCCGGGGCGCAGGACGCGAAGCATTTCGGCGAGTGCGGTGGACTTGTGGGTCATGTTGCGCAGGCCAAACGCTACTGTGACGCAATCAAAGTAATCTCCCGGGAAGGGCAACTTTTCGGCATTGCACTGTGCTACCGGGATCAGGAATCCTTTGTCACAGAGGCGATCGCGGCCATTGGTCAGCATGGCATTGTTGATGTCGGTCAACCAGATTTCGCCGGTCTTCCCGACCTTGCGGGCAAAAGCAAGCGCGAGATCACCCGTGCCACCGGCAACATCGAGCACACGAGCGCCTTCGCGTACGCCGCTACGGGCAATAGTGAACGCCTTCCAAAGGCGGTGCAGACCACCGGACATCAGGTCGTTCATCAGGTCGTAGCGCTTGGCGACCGAGTCAAAAACCTCGGCAACCCGTCGGGCTTTTTCGGCCTCGGCGACTTGCTCGAAGCCAAAGTGAGTCTTGTCTGGAGCGCTCATCATGTGCAGCGAATATCGGTGTCTGGCAAAATTTCAGCGCTTTCCGCTACCGCAGGACGGTGGTGGTTTGGTGGCTTCGGGACGGCACTCCGACGGGTCGCGACTTCCACCTTCCGCCTTCAACTTGTCAAGGTACGCCTGCCACAACGCGTCGCGGTTGGCACAAAGCGTATATAGAATATCCCATGAATACAGACCACTTTCGTGGCCGTCGGAAAAAACAGGTTTGATCGCATAGTTGCCGACTGGTTCGATAGTCACAATTTCCACATCGCGTTTGCCGACCTGCAATGTTTCCTGGCCTGCGCCGTGACCGCGTGCTTCTGCCGAAGGCGTAAATACACGCAGGAATTCATAAGTCAGTTCATAACGTTCATCGTTCTCGAAGGCGAGTTCGACGATGCGGGATTTGTTATGCAGCTTGATCTCGACGGGAATCGGTGTACCGGGATTAAGTCCAGCCATGGCGGTCTTGTGGTGTAATCGAACGCGCTATGATAGCGCAAAGTCGGGTTGGAAACCTCTGGGAGTGCTGGATCGAAGGTTCGACAACGGCAATTCAAGCCCGCAGCAAGACGTTGGTGGATCGTGCGCTTGTGTGTTCCAATCGGTTAACTGTCATCAGTTTGTCATCCTGCTTTAATAAACTGGGAGCATGCGATTACGTAGAGAGACCACACCATGTCAGCCACCATCCTAGTTGTTGAAGACGAACCGTCGATCCAGGAGTTGATTGCCGCCAGCCTGCAGCATGCCGGGCATCGCGTTATGCGTGCCGATACTGCTGAAGACGCGATCCGGCTAGTGAACAGTACTCTGCCCGATGTTGTCCTGATCGACTGGATGTTGCCTGGAATGAGCGGTGTTCAGTATGCCCGCCGTTTGCGTAGCGAAGAGCGGACTCGCTACTTGCCGATCATCATCCTGACCGCACGCAGTGAGGAACATGACAAGGTGGCGGGGCTGGAGGCGGGCGCTGACGATTATCTGACAAAACCTTTTTCACCACGCGAATTGCTGGCCCGTATCAAGGCGGTGCTGCGCCGCCGGGCGCCGCAAATGACCGAGGACTGTGTAGATGTCGAAGGCTTGCGCGTTGATCCCGTTTCGCATCGAGTATCCGGGAATGGCCAGTCGCTGGATCTCGGGCCGACCGAGTTTCGTTTGTTGCATTTCTTCATGACGCACGCCGAACGCGTTCATAGCCGCACACAGTTGCTTGATCAGGTTTGGGGCGATCACGTTTTTGTCGAAGAGCGGACGGTAGACGTTCATATTCGTCGCCTGCGCTCATCATTGGAGCAAACCGGGCATGACCGCCTGATCCAGACAGTGCGCGGCAGTGGTTACCGTTTCTCGGCGCTGCCCGAATGAGATTGTCCGGTTAATCCGAGAATATGGCATGAGCGCGATCTGGGTACGTTTGATTTGGCAGTTGCTTCTTTTCACCTGCATCGTGTTTCCGCCAGTCTTCTACATCTATGGACTCAACTGGGGGCTGGCCTCGGCAGTTATATTCCTGCTTCTTTTGTTGTGCTGGCATCTGTTTCATCTTCAAAAACTGATGAGTTGGCTTGAAGGAGAACTCAATAGTCCACTGCCAGAAGGGCGAGGCGTCTGGGAAACCACCTTTGCCGAGTTGCACCGTAGAGTTCGCATGCGTCTCGGTCAGCAGCAGTTGCTTGCGGAAACACTTGAGAATTTCATGAGTGTGTTCCAGGCCTTGCCGGATGGTGTGATTGCATTTGATCGTCACCGCCGCATTGACTGGATCAACGAACGTGCTGAAACGCACTTTGCTTTGTCTGCGGCCTCGGATCGGGGACTGGTTTTGACCAACCTGATCCGCCATCCGGATTTCGTTGCCTATCTTGACAGCGGGCAGTACGCCGAACCGTTGATTTATCGGGACGGTCGTGTCGATGGTATGACCTTGCTGCTGCAGATAATTCCGTACGGCGAAGACCAGAACCTTCTGGTCTCGCGTGACGTTAGTCAGGTCGAGCGTGTGGAGACCATACGCCGCGATTTCATTGCCAATGTGTCTCACGAACTCAAGACGCCCTTGACCGTGGTTGCCGGTTTTTCCGAAATGCTGGTTGGCGGCCATGAAGCTTATGGTGGTGCCAAAATCAATAATTATCTGACGCTGATTTGCGAGCAGACCGCGCGCATGCAGCGTCTGATCGAAGATCTGCTGACCCTTTCTTCGCTGGAGTCCGGAGGACCGTGGCTCAATGAGGAGCGGGTGGAGCTGGAACCGATGCTGCGCAGCATCCTGGCCGACGCGCAGGCGCTTTCGGCAGGAAAACACGAGATTGTGCTGAATGTCGAAACACCTTCGGTGCTCGCCGGGTACGCCAGCGAGTTGCGTAGTGCCTTCAGTAATCTGGCCGGGAATGCCGTGCGATACACTCCACCGGGCGGCAGGATTGATCTTCTCTGGCGGGTACACGACGGGTTCGGAGAGTTTGTCGTGACCGATACCGGTATCGGTATCGCCGCTCAGCATCTACCACGCCTGACCGAGCGTTTCTATCGAGTCGATCGGAGTCGCTCGCGCGAGACAGGTGGCACCGGGCTGGGACTGGCCATCGTCAAACATGTATTGACGCGCCATCATGCCACGCTGGAGATCGAAAGTACCCTTGGCAAGGGAAGCCGCTTTTCAGCGCGCTTCCCCGAGCGTTGCATACTCGGCTAAGCGTTGCGTTCAGCAGACCACAAAGCTGACCCGCTCGAATCCAGGCCCATCATCAAGTACCTGCTGGAGCTTGACCCGCCAGGCGCCGTCGGTAAAGAGTTCGACGACCCGTCCGTTCCGGAACCAGCCCTGAGGTAACACCAGGGACTGGTCGGTGTCTTGTGACGGTACGGCCGGCAGCAGGAATGCGCGATGGTATTGCCCGTGACTTTCACTCGCTTGTTCGATTACCCGTGCTGCGGTGGCAACCGGCAAGCCAGGCAGCGCCTTTATTCCCGCAATCAGCCCCCCGCTCTTTTCCTGCATAAGCCATGTGTTCTTCGCCAGAAGAAAGCGCTGTCCATCCTTCGGGCGGAGTGCGATGAGCTGGCCGTGGATCATTTTCTTGCCGGAAGTGCTGCGTACGAGGCGGAAGCCATTGGCTGACTGGTTTACAACCTCCCAGCTATCAACACCGTAGGTAAGTTGCTCCTGGCGCACATGCAATGCTTGCTGAGGATCGGTCTGATGCCTGAAGGCAAACAGGTTTTCGAACTCTTTTCTGGAGTAGACGCGCACGTTTTCCGGCTGCTCGAACTCCTTGTCGGAGATGAAATAGTGCATTTCCTCAAAACCCGTACAGAGCTGGGTGATTCCCGAAGTAGCATGGCGTCGGTATTTTCGCGCTGCGCGAGCCTGAGCCCACGCAGGAGCAAGATGTTCAAGCAGCCGCTTGCACTGGCCGGCAGTGCAATCCTCCCCCAGTTCGAGATGCGATGGAGGGATTTTCTGGCTCAACTGGTGCCTGACCTGGTTTATGTGCATGGTCAGTCGAGTCGTATCCAGACGCCGCAGATGCTCGGTTTGCAGGCACTCGGCCACGGGGCGCAAGGCCATGTCCTGCATCAGATCGACAACGTATTGGGGCAGGGCTTCGCCCGGTTCTGCCTTGTGCAGGCTGACGAGTGGCGACCAGTGGCTGGCCCAGCGGCGTACCAGAGTCTGGTCGCGCACGGAGAGACTGAAGCTGCCGGCCATGTCGCACATCAGAAACGCGATATATGCGGTTGTGCAGTCGGTACTCCGTCCCAGAGGATCAAGGGCGTCAGGAACGGCCAATGTGGCGACTCCCCATTCCTCGGCGCTTCCGTAGTATCCATGCAATTCCAGCCACAACCCCCATGGCAGCTCACGCCGAGCACGCTGGTGTTCGAGGATGATCATGCCAGAGTGATGAATGCAGCGATGCAGGATCGTGGCAACGCGTGACGCGCTGGCGGGATCCTGCTCATCGGACGCATCGTTTTCGGCGCAACGGGCGTACGACGTAGCAGCTTTCCGCCAAAGTGCTATGACTTGCTCGAATGTCTCTTCCTCGACTTCGGCGAGAGGGAGTGCTTTGCTCTGATAGCGCTTGGCGAGTTCATCCGCGACAAAGGAAATCGGCACACGGGCGTGTTCAAGCAACTGGAAATAGGTCTCGCCATCGGGAGGTGAGGTCAGCAGGCTATCGAGAAAGCGATCCAGATCGATTGCGGCCTGTTGTGGGTTGGCCAATGGAATGCGAGAGATGATGTCGCAACCTGTCTGCAGGTCATGAATCGCAAAAGTGATGGGGGACATGGCATTCATGGAAAACTCCTTTCACGCGATACTATCGGCTCCCCGAGTTGCTCGGCCAGTGCTTTTCTTAGTATTGAGAGATCGATCTTGGCGGGCAGGGCGACATCGGTTCTTTGCGCCAGGCCCCAAATCGGATTGGGAAAACAACGATCCTCGCGCCAGCGCGGGATAACGTGCCAATGGACGTGAGGGGTAACGTTGCCAAGGCTGGCAAGATTGATCTTGTCAGGGTTGATCAGGTGCCGTAGCGCGGATTCGACGGCGAAGACGACGCGCATCATCGCCTGCCGTTCATTCACTGCCAGATCAGTCATTTCAGGCTCGTGTCGATTGAGGATGACGCGGCAGAACCCCGGATAGTCCGTATCGTCAATCAAGACCACGCGACATAGCGCACTTTTCCACACCAGTTCGCCGCCGGGTGAAGCACACAGTTCGCAAGTTTTACAGGGCTCGACCAAGATCAAAGACTCCAAAAATGGATCGGTACAGCTTCAGACTAAAAGGAAAATGGAGTGTTTACAAGGAAATACGTCACACAATCACAGGTCGTGTCGTCGACGGGAAGCAGATGTTTGGACGGAACCCCCGAGCTATCTTGTAGACGATCCCAAGGGTTCCCGTACTTCCCGAAGCCGGTCGCGAGTGATTTGACGATCAGCTGCGCGGGTCGGGTACAAAACGGGCATTCGCCGGGAAGGGCGTGGGCTCGGCCAGCCACGGTGTCGGGATGATGCCGCGCGCGATCAGATTGTCGCGGGAGTCGTAGTAGATCGTGACGATTTCATCAGGCGTATCGCGGGCGCGCTCAAACCCCGTGTAGCGCGTCGGGGAATACTCGCGCTCGCCATGGCCGGTGCCGAGCCGCTCGGCCTTTTTCTCGAATTCGCCCGGCGAAGCGGAGTCTGCTGCAGCCAAATTGGCCCGTCGCTCGGCAAGTTTTCCCGAAGCGGTGGATTTGGAGGCTCCGGTGCTCGCCTCACTTTCGCTCTTGGCCGCCTGCCGGACAGGGCCTTCATCGGCATCACGAGCTGGTTCCGGGTGCCGAGCTTCCTTTGTCGCGGGAAATGGCGCCGTTGTGCCGTATCTCGCCAAGGGTGGAACCACCTTCTCACGGAACACGGCAACGCCGATAACCCCAACATTGTCCGGACGGCCCGTGCGCGCCGCATAGCTGTTGGGCAGCGCGGTGAAAACGAACTGGGCGACGTCATTCATGCTCTTGCGCCAACCGCTGATCCCATAGCTTTGTCGGTCATCGAGCACATAGCCCGACTGCAACGGCGCGGCCGTCTCGCCGGTGAGTACGTTGACGCCATCCACGGAGAGAACGGTGAGCAAACGCTCACTGCGCCTGCTTCTGAGTTCGATGGAGTAGTTGTCTCCCGGAGTACCGGCGATGTAGAACTTGCCATGGTGGCGGTAGGGCGTGAGCCGTTCGCCGGTGCTGCGATTGACGACAGAAACGTCGACCAGGCGGGCCGCAAGGCTGGGCTGTGCGCAGCCGGTCAAAGCCAGGAAACCGATAGCGCCAAGAACTAGGGATGCAAAGTTGGTTTTGTTCATGATGTCCTCCGTAGGGGGAAAAAGATTTGCGATGTCCGCAATCCTGTAAACGGAGGCCTTCGTGAAACGGGGTTAAAACGGCACCTGCGCCGCCAAGCCTATTCTGGCTGAATCAGGTCAGCCGGCAGCGCATAGTCGGGGTAACGCACGCGAAACCGGGCCAGGCTTTGCGCGGCCTCGGCATTTCGGCCGGCCCCACGATGCTTCCGGATGAGTTCCAGCCAGGCTTCAGGTGTTGTCGCATCGTCCGGGCGCGTTGAAAGCGAAGGGGCAATCGAATCCGCCGCGGGTCCGTCTCTGGAACTGACGCCAATATGCTCGGCTTCTCGCCGCAGGGGTGGGCGGGCGAGCTCCGCGCCGGCGGCGCCGGAAGCGTCCGATTCACTTTTTTCCAATCGTCCATACCCATCGCTTCGCAGGGATTTCTTCTGAGGTTCAGATGCGGGTACAGGTTGAGCCATCGTTGCCGGTGCTTGCGCAGCTCCGCCAGGAGACGGCCCCTGTCTTGCCGGGATAGCGCGCCGCTCAGCGGCCGGGGCCGGTCTGGCTGTCCTTTCGCGAACAGCAGAGGAGAAATTCTGGCCAGACTTCGACTCGTCATTCTGGTTTGGCTTCGGTGTCTCGGCTTTGCTCGCAGCCTGCGATTTTGCTGGGCGATCGGACAGTGTGGCTTTGCCCGGAACCTTATCCGCGGCAATCTTCGCATCATCGCGCTTAGGCTCCATGGCGCCAGTCACTGCTGACAGATCGCTTTCCTGCAGCTCCGAGACGCGCAAGGTAAACGACAGCCCGATAACCGCAACCGCAATCGCGGTCGTTGCGGGAATCCAGCGCTTCCACCATGGAAGCTGCCGCTTTGGCTTCGCCCCATTGTCGGCCCGGAGATCAGCCCGTGCAGCATCGAGAATGGCGCGATCCAGGCTTGGACCCGGCTCGGCGGCTCCGGCCCCTTCCCGATAGAGCGCATGGATTTCGCTCACGGTCGAATCGGGAATAGGATCCTTCGGCGGAATGATCGGGCGAGTCATCGCAAATCCCTCAGTTCGCTGCGTAGCCGCGCATAGGCGTAGCGCAAACGGCTTTTCGCGGTCTCATAACCGGTGCCAGTCGCGTTGCCGATTTCCTCGACCGTCAAACCGCCCTCGGCAGCCAACAGAAAGGCTTCGCGCTGGGGTGCAGGCAATGCCTCGATTGCGGCGACCATGTTTCCGGCAACCAGCGCGCGCTCGTAAAGCTGCTCCGGCTGTCCGCTGGTTGGCGCCGGATGATCCGGGGGGTCGCCCTCGAAATCAGTCGCGTCGGCTTCGAATTCAGCCAGACGGCCGCGTGCGCGATAGCCGTCGATCAAGCGATTGTGAGCGATGCGGAACAGCCAGGTCGTAAACTTGGCCGAAACTTCATAGTTGCCGCGGGCGCGAATGACCGACATCCATACCTCCTGAAACATTTCATCCGCCTGTTCGCGCCGAGCGCACTGATGCAGCAAATAACGGAACAAGCGGCCGCGATGTCGCGCGTAGAGCACCTCGAATGCTGCGGCGTCGCCATCGCGATAAGCCAGCATGAGAGTCTCGTCGGTACGCGATTCTTCCATGCCTGAAGTGTAAACGAGGACAATCCGTTTTCGGGGTCAGCGTGAGCTGGTCTTGATTTCCAATCGCGAGCAAGCATTGCCGGAACCACTCATTCCGGGCCGCGCCGGCCTCCAATTAGATGCCGACGTGCCCAGAGCCAGTTTGACCCACTGCGCCGTGCGCTCACCGAGCAGATCACGTACGAAGCCCAGACCGAGAAACGGCCCCACGGTCAGCACCAGCAGAGGTACGGTCAAAACGGCACCGATCAAGAACCGGCGCCTGAAGTCGACCAACTCGGGGTTAAACCCTTCGTCGCCGCTCGTAACGCCCATGGATTCCAGAGCCATGCCGCATTTCGGGCAATCGCCCGGCGCGTCGCGGATGGTTTCGGAATGCATCGGGCAGGTGTATAACGTTCCTGCAGATGCTGGAGCGGTGGCCTGAGCGGCGGCCTTCTTGTGCTCGCCTGTCAGGTAGTGCACGGGGTCCGCGGCGAACTTGTCGTGGCACTTCTGCGAGCAAAAGTGCCAGGTCTTGCTGTCGTGTTCGAAGCTCGGCTTGCCCGCGCCAAGGGTGACGTTCATGCCGCAGACCGGATCCTTCACGGTCGTTGTGTTGGCCGCTTCATGGTCATGGTGCATGCCGTGCGTGGCGTGAGAATTCTCGGCCCGGTGATGATGGTCGTGCCCGCTCAACCCTGTTTTCGTGTCCATGGCAGTCCTCTCCAATTGGTACTGCTTTCAGCTTAGACAAGCGTGTCGCTCACAGGTCAAGCCCCCTTTCTTCAGGGCACGATGGCCAGCCGATGCACTTCGCCGCCGGGTGATTGCAATAGATAAAGCCTGTCGGGGCTGCTTGTTCTGCGACGCGCAAATTCCGCGGGCGATTTTGTTGACCAGGTTTCAGTGATGAGATTTAATCGTCATCTGGTAGCAACAGCCACAACCGGTCGGTGGCGACTGTTCCATGAAGCAGCCCTTACAAGCATAGACATGCCAGTTTTGAACAACCCAAGGAAGCAGAAACTGTAAACAGAATATCCGGCATGACGGACTCAATTCAGAGAAATGCTTCACTGATAAACAGCACCATGCGACCTGAAGCCAGATTATTGGGCAATCCAATAATCTGACGACTGGACGGAATGGTGTCTACTTAACGAATGAAAGGGACTTCCCCGTCCCGAGGTAGCGGCGGAAGCCGCAATCGGCAACGCGTG
>NZ_FLQY01000065.1 GCF_900089945.1 Candidatus Propionivibrio aalborgensis
CAGCGGCAGCAGCAAGGTCAGTTTGCTGCCGGGTCTGTCCTTGCCCCACGCCGGATCGGCCGCCTCGACCGTCAGCGCGCTGATTCGCTCGCGCAGCACCGCTTCGACAGCATCTTCCCAGCCGGCCTCGACATGCAGGGATCTCCACAAGGGTTGGCGATCATTCAGATGATGGCGATGCAACCAGTCGCCCAGCTTTCCATCGCCCTGCACGCGCTTTTGCAATTGTTCCAGCGCCGCACGACGAGCATGGGCTTCGGCGCGCTCCTTCTGGACATGCTGCACTTCGGCCAACACACTCCGGCGCTGTTGCTCAAATTGCGGCAGTTCCTGCTGCCGGATAGTCAAGTCTTCCTGTGCCCGGGCGATACGTTCACGCAATTCGGCCAGCGCGCCCTGCTTGGATTCGAACGCCGAATGATCGGGCACGGGCAACGCGTCGCGTTCCTGCGCCAGACGATCCCGACGGCCGGCGATGATCTGCAGCGAGCGTTGTGCGTGCCCGCGATTGGATTGCTCAAGCTGAAGTCGCTGCTCGGCCTGCACCATATCGGCACGGTGTCCATCAACGATTGTCCGGGCAGAGGCGTGGGCATTCTCGGCCTGTGGGAGTCGCTCCTGCTGCGCCTGCAACTGCATTTCGCCTTGCTCGACGCGCTCATCGGACAGCGTCGACAAGTCCAGCCAACGGGTGTGCTCGGATTCCAGCTTTTCGACCTCACCCTGCCAGTGCACCTTGTCGTCGCCTAACTGCGCCAAACGGGATTCATACTCGTGTCTGGATTCGCGGCGGTGACGAATCTCCGCCTCAAGCCGCGCCACCTCGGCGTTGGCCGTAAACAACTCGCTTTGCGCAGAATGCACGCTGTCGCTGGCGGAAAAATGAGTTTCACGCGTTTCCTCAAGCCGGGCTTCGGTTTCGCGCAAGGCGGCGTTCTGCGCCTCGAGTTCGATAAGCGCACGCTCGACTTCCCGTGCCAGACGTTCGCGTTCCACCTGCGCTTCATTGCGCCGCAGCAACCACAGCAGTTGCTGTGTGCGCGCCAGCTTGTCGCTGTGCTCGCGATACTGCCGCGCCACGGCCGCCTGCCCCTCGAGGCGTTCCATCTGCGAGCCCAGTTCCAGACGGATATCCTCGACGCGAGTCAGGTTCTCGCGGGTATCGGCAATACGGCTCTCGGTTTCCTTGCGCCGCTCCTTGTATTTGGTGACCCCGGCCGCTTCTTCCAGAAAAACCCGCAACTCGTCGGGCCGCGCCTCGATGATGCGTGAGATCGTACCCTGTCCGATAATCGCGTAAGCACGGGGCCCGAGACCGGTACCGAGAAACAGGTCGGTGATGTCCTTGCGGCGAACGTGCAGGTTATTGATGTAGTACTCGGACTGCCCGTTCCGCGTCAACAGACGCTTGACCGACAGTTCCGCGTATTGCGACCACTGCCCGGCAATGCGCCCGAGCGCGTTATCGAAGACCAGTTCGACCGCAGCCCGCGAAACCGGCTTGCGACCATCGGTGCCGTTGAAGATCACGTCCTGCATCGACTCGCCGCGCAATTCCGAGGCTTTCGATTCGCCCAGAACCCAGCGCACGGCATCGATGACGTTCGATTTCCCGCAACCGTTCGGCCCGACCACTCCGACCAGTTGCCCGGGCAGGGAAATCGTTGTCGGATCGACAAAGGACTTGAAGCCGGCGAGTTTGAGTTTGGTCAGACGCATGAAATGGCACGCCGCCGAAAAGGCGGCGAGGATAGTGGTTCCCAGCGGCAGCGTATGACGTCGCGCGGGTATGATCGGGCGATTATAATAGCATTCCGCCCCTCCAATAGACTGAACCTCGCCTCAACCTCGGCCCACTTCCCCTGAATCCGGAATCGTCATGAGCAGCCCATCCGCCAAAGCACTCGAAACATTTCCCAACTCCGCAGCACAGAGGGATTTTCATGTTCACATGGAAATTCCCGAATTCACCTGCCTGTGCCCGAAAACAGGCCAGCCGGACTTTGCCACCCTGTTTCTCGACTACATCCCGGAGAAGACCTGCGTCGAACTCAAGAGCCTGAAGCTTTACATCTGGTCATTTCGCGACCAGGGATGCTTTCATGAAGATGTGACCAACCGCATTCTCGACGACCTGGTCAGAGCCACCCGGCCCCGTTTCATGCGCCTGACGGCTCGATTCAATGTTCGTGGCGGGATTTTCACCCACGTCGTCGTCGAACATCGCAAGAAAGGCTGGAAACCGGCGCCTCTGGTCGATCTTGTCGAATTCTCCCCGCAGGCCGCTAACCGTGGCTGAAGAAATGGGCATCGCTCAGCCACTCCAGGCACAACTGGCTGATCATCAGCTGGAGCGTCTCGAAAGCCTGCTTGACGACCCGTCATTGCCCGATGCCATGCGTCTCGACGAGATTCAGGGCTATCTGTGTGCCGCCCTGGCGGGCCCGCAGCCGAAAGCTGAAACGGAATGGCTCGCTGACACGCTAGGTGGGGAAGATGTTCAGGAAAGCGCCGCCGGACGTGAAGCGGCAGCGCTGCTACGCGCTTTTGCTACATCCCTCGAAGCCGAATTGGCCGCTGGCGAACCGCCGGTGCTACTGCTCTACCCCAGGCACGGGGATGAAAGCGGGCCTAGCGACTATCGTCCGTGGTGTCAGGCCTATCTGGCCGGCGTCGACGCGGCCGAGGGCGACTGGTTCGATTTCTTTGGCGATGGTGACGGCTCCGATTCTGCCGAATCGATCTCCCAGGAAATCAGCTTTCTCGATGACCGGCTCCTTCCCCTGATGGTGCTCACCGGCGAGGCCGAAGCTGCCGCGCTCGAAAGCGGCGAAGAATGGCCGCAAGGCGACGAACGCGCGCAAATCGAAGCCCAATGCGAAGAAGACCTGCCGCAGGCGGTCACCAACATCTACCGTTTCTGGATGAGTAAACGATAATTCAGCCTACGAAGGTCAAAGTGAATCTTCAGGGATCGGCCTGCCCGTGAGGTAGCCCTGAATCAACTTGAATCCCATGGCGACACAAATTTTCGCCTCTTCCTCGTCTTCAACACCCTCGGCGAGCGGCACGGAACCCGTCGCCAGAACCATTTGCACCAGATCCCTGACGACCTGGCGCTTGCGTTCACTGGCTTTGTGCAGGCCGCGAATCAGCGCCATGTCAAACTTTACGTAGTGCGCGGGAACGTCGGCCAGTTCCAGCAAACGCGCCTGCCCCGCGCCGAAATCGTCGTAGGCAAAGCGGATTCCCAGCAGCCGCAGCCGGTCCGCAAATTGACGCAGCTTCGCGATATCGGTCACTGCGGATTCGTGAATCTCGACGACGATACTGAGTTCCGGTGACGTTTTGCGAAGACGTTCGAGCGAAGCCAGAAAGGTATCGCTGAATGTTTCCTTCGGGTGTGCATTGATGAACAGGGTCTTGCCCTTGACGCGCGGAGCCATCTTGTCAAGGCCAAACTCGCGGAAAGCCAGGCTCAGATCGACCTCACGACCCATCGCCTCGGCCAAAGTGAACAGTTCCATCGGCGCGTTCGGCAACAGCGGATGATTTGCGCGTCCGAGGAACTCGTAGGCGACAATCTGCCGTGAATGCGCATCGACGATAGGCTGGACGGCGCCGGACAAGCCATGACCCATGATCAACTCGTCGAACTCGGCCTCGTTCGGTATAAAACGCTCCGACAACGACATGTCTCTTGACATGAGCATGGTGTTCATCTCGTCGAACGGCTGCATGAGGCTCTGGTCGACCAGACTCAGGCGCAGCTTGAACTCGGCACTGGCAAAATGAATGATGTCGTTCGCGTTGAGCAGGCAGTAACCGTCGATACGACGACGATTGACGAAAGTGCCGTTGGTGCTGTTTTCGTCGATGAGCCGGATTTGGCCGCTGATGTCCCGGACCAGCACGGCATGGAAACGACTCAGCCCGAGGTTCGCAATCACCAGATCGTTCTCCTTGCCACGGCCGATCCGGCATGGCAGCCGGGTAATCACGAAGTCGACAAGAGTATCGTCGGTTCCGAAGGACTCCAAAGACCACTGCTTTTCCAATGCATCGCTCCCGTTCTAGCGTTGCGCGATTATATTGGAATATTTGAAGCGGTGACAAACAAGCTGCAGGTAGTTCAACGTCACGCAGCTCTTTTGTACCCTGTATGCAACGGTTGTTCTCCGTGCGGCCGATCTACCCGGAACGACTGACCATTCACTCCGATTTCCATGACAACCGGACAGCGCACGTGACACTGCATTGGGCGGCAAAATACGCGTAGCAGGACCTGAAACCTGAACTTGCCTTGCCTGACTCCGGCTCATATAGTGTTAATAGAGGAGTCCAGTCATGAGTGCCAAGTTACGCCCTGCTGCTGTCGCCGGGATGTTCTATCCGGGATCGGCGACTGCCCTGAGCCGAGATATCTCGCAGATGTTGTCCCTGGTGGCAGAAAAACGGATGTCGCGGCCCAAGGCGATCATTGCTCCGCACGCCGGTTACATCTATTCGGGTCCGGTCGCCGCGAGCGTTTACGCCCCGCTCGCCGCCTTGCGAGGGTCGATACGGCGCATCGTTCTGCTCGGGCCGACGCATCGGTTTGCAGTCAATGGTTTGGCTCTGCCGGCGAGTACGGCTTTCGCGACGCCGCTTGGCGCCGTTCCCGTCGATCGGCAGGCGGTTGCGGCGATAGAAGATATGCCGCAGGTTGTCGTCAGCGATGCCGCACATGCCCAGGAGCATTCGCTGGAAGTGCAGATCCCCTTCTTGCAGGTGGTGTTCGGAACGTTCTCGCTGCTTCCATTGGCCGTCGGTCATGCCTCGGCTGAAGCGGTATGCGAAGTGCTTGAACGCCTGTGGGGCGGCGACGAGACACTGATCGTCATCAGCTCCGACCTCTCGCACTATCTGCCCTATGACGCGGCGCGGCAGGTCGATGCCGGAACCGCGCGGCGCATCCTCGATCTCCACTATGCGATCGATCACGAGATGGCCTGCGGCGCGACGCCAATCAACGGCCTGTTGCTCGCAGCCCGCAAGCATGGTTTGCAAGCGCAGTTGCTCGACCTGCGCAATTCGGGCGACACTGCCGGCGACAAGTCGCGCGTGGTCGGCTACGGCGCGTTTGCCTTTCACAAGGCAGAGTACGATGCCCACTGATGCACTCGGATCGAGCCTGCTGACCCTGGCGCGCAACGCGATCGGCCAGCGTTTCGGCGTGGGGGAACAGCCTGTCGCGGCGCATCCGTCACTTCAGGAGCCAGGCGCGACCTTTGTCACGCTAACGCAGCAGGGGCAACTGCGCGGCTGTATCGGCAGTCTGGAAGCCCACCGTCCGCTGGCGGCCGATGTCGCTGAAAATGCCGTTGCCGCTGCCTTTCGCGACCCGCGCTTTCCACCGCTGAGCGAGGATGAACTGGCCCGAACGCGAGTCGAAGTCTCCTTGCTTGAACCAGCGGAAGCGCTGACGTTTACAGACGACAACGATGCCCTCGCCCGCCTGAGACCCGGCGTCGATGGGCTGATTCTGAAGCACGGCAGCCGACGCGCCACTTTCCTGCCGCAAGTCTGGGAATCGCTGCCCGACCGCCGGCGATTCCTGGAACAGCTCAAACTCAAGGCCGGGTTGCCGGCCGACTTCTGGGACGGGCAAATCACGCTTGCCCGCTACGGTGTGCAAAAATGGAAAGAGGACTGAAAACTCCGGAATCCAATTACCCGGCACGCTGGTGGCACGCCCTGCCCCACGAGGAAGGCAAGCTGGCACGCATTCAGTGCGATCTCTGCCCGCGGGACTGCAAGTTGCACGAAGGCCAGCGCGGCGCCTGCTTCGTTCGCCAAAACATTGCCGACCAGATGGTGCTGACAACCTACGGCCGCTCGTCCGGCTTCTGCATCGACCCGATCGAAAAGAAGCCGCTCAATCATTTCTACCCCGGATCTTCGATTCTCTCGTTCGGCACGGCCGGCTGCAATCTGGCGTGCAAGTTCTGCCAGAACTGGGACATCTCGAAATCGAAGGACATGGACCGCCTGATGGACGCCGCCACCCCGGACGGCATCGCCAGTGCGGCGGCGGCCTACGGCGCGCAATCGGTGGCCTTCACCTATAACGACCCGGTCGTTTTTGCCGAATACGCCATCGATACGGCGCTGGCCTGCCACGAAAAAGGCATCAAGACAGTCGCCGTCACCGCCGGCTACATCCATCCGGAACCGGCGCGGGAGTTCTACGCCGTGATGGACGCCGCCAATGTCGATCTCAAGGCCTTTACCGACGAGTTCTACGTCAAGCTCTGCGGCGGTCACCTGCAGCCTGTTCTCGAGATACTGTCCTATATCCACCATGAAACCGATTGCTGGCTGGAAATCACCACCCTGCTGATCCCGGGGCAGAACGATTCGCCTGCGGAGATCAAGGCACTGTCCGAATGGGTTGCGCGCGAGCTGGGCGCGAATGTTCCAGTCCACTTCACGGCCTTCCATCCCGACTGGAAAATGGGCGATCTGCCGCCTACGCCGCCGTCCTCGCTCACCCGTGCACGGCGTATCGCTCTCGACGCCGGTCTGCACTATGTTTACACCGGCAACGTGCACGACACAGAGGGCGGCACGACCTTCTGCCCCGCCTGTCACGCTGCGTTGATCGAGCGCGACTGGTACAACATCCGCCGCTTCGATCTGCCGGACGATGGATGCTGTCCGCATTGCCAGGCGAAAATAGCCGGGCGTTTCGGAAAGTTCGGGAAGCCCTTCGGCGCCCAGCGGATTCCGGTCAGGCTTGCGCGAAGATGATCGACATCACTCCCGACGGTTTTGGCATTCCGCTTTCAATCCCTTCCGAGCACGGCTTGCTGCATGGCCAACTGGCTCTGTTGCCCAATGCCTGCGGCCTGGTCGTTCTGGCGCATGCCGCAATTTCGCTGGACTCCAGGGATGAATTGCTGGCCGGGCAGTTTCGTCATGCCGGGCTGTCGACGCTGAGTGTGGACCTGCTGGCCCGACAGGAAGAACGCTTTGCCGATGTGCATAATAACGTTCCGCTGCTCGCCAAACGACTGCTGGATTTTCTTGGCCTGATCAGAAACCGCATGCTGCTCGGCGAGCTCCAGACGCTGCCGCTCGGCCTGTACGCCGCCAACGCCACTTCACCCGTCGCGGTTCGCGTGGCTGCACAGCGCGATCACGATATTGCGGCGATTGTCTGCCGGGGCGGATTGATCGACCTGGCCGGCATGCTCTACCTGCGCTCGCTCGAATCGCCTTTGCTCATGCTGGTTGAAGAAACGGATACGCAGCACATCGCAAGCAGTAACCGCGCGCTGAAGGAAGTGCACGGCTGCAAGGAACTCAAACTTATTCCGGAAATTGGCATCGAATACGCAAGCTCGACCGGCTTTGAAGTTTCTGCTCACGAAGCGTCGCTGTGGTTCGTCAGGCATTTCACCGAGGCTTGTCCCGTCTTGACTTGAGGTTCTTTCGGGCAGATGCAAACCCTGATAGCCGCCGCATCGCGGTCGGCGATTCCGGGCTCGCCGATCCCGGCCTCTTCCAGTTCAGTTGAACTTAGAGCCGGGTTGAGCGGTCGATACTTACCGTTTATTTATATCGCAAATCGAATTACTACAAACGCATAGCTGCGCATTGTTGCGTTTACAACCATTTGTTGCACTGCGGTACTTTGCAGTACAGCAACGTACTACCCTTGCCAGACAGATTCACAATTTTAGTGAACGGCAAGCCCCCTTCTGCTAGGAGACAAAAACATGGCAGCACTACCGGAAAACACTCAGATGTCCCCTATCAACGATAGCGATCCGCAAGAGACCCGCGAATGGCAGGAGGCCCTGACCGGCGTGATCGACAAGGAAGGCGCCGACCGGGCCCACTTCCTGATCGAACAAATGATTGCCCAGGCGCGCGAGGAAGGGATCGACATCCCGTACAGCGCGACCACCGAATATATCAACACCATCCCGCTCGATCGGCAGCCCAGGTATCCGGGTGACGCCACCATCGAAATACGGATTCGGAATTTTATCCGCTGGAACGCCATGGTCATGGTCGTGCGTGCCAACCGCGACACCAATGTGGGGGGCCACATTGCCTCGTTTGCCTCGTCTGCCGCGCTCTACGATGTTGGTTTCAACTGGTTCTGGCGCGCACCTACGGAGCAGCACGGCGGTGACCTGATCTTCTTTCAGGGACACTCGATTCCTGGCGTCTATGCCCGCGCCTACATGCTCGGCCGGCTGACCGATGAGCAGATGAACAATTTCCGTCAGGAAACAGATGGCAACGGGCTCTCCTCCTACCCTCATCCCTGGCTGATGCCCGATTTCTGGCAGTTTCCGACAGTATCGATGGGCCTTGGGCCGATTCAGGCCATCTACCAGGCACGTTTGATGAAGTACATGGAAAGCCGTGGCTTTATCGAGGCCAAGGATCGCAAAGTATGGGCCTTCCTCGGCGACGGCGAGACCGACGAGGTCGAATCGCTTGGCGCCATCGGTATGGCTGCGCGGGAAAAACTCGACAACCTGATCTTCGTCATCAACTGCAACCTGCAACGCCTTGACGGTCCGGTGCGTGGCAATGGCAAGATCATTCAGGAACTCGAAGGGACATTCCGCGGCGCCGGCTGGAACGTCATCAAGCTGATCTGGGGTCGCCACTGGGATGTGCTGTTCGAGCGCGACAAGAAAGGCGTGCTGAAGAAGCGCTTCATGGAATTGGTCGACGGTCAATACCAGACCTTCAAGGCCAAGAACGGGGCCTATGTTCGCGAACAGTTCTTCAATACGCCCGAACTCAAGGAACTCATCGCCGACTACACCGATGCCGACATCTGGGCGCTGAACCGCGGCGGCCACGACATTTTCAAAATCTACGGCGCCTTCAAGGCCGCCGTCGACCATCCCGGCCAGCCAACGTTGATCCTTGCCAAGACCGTCAAAGGCTACGGCATGGGGCTGGCTGGCGAGGGGATGAATATTTCTCACCAGCAAAAGAAACTCGACCGCGAAGCGGTCATGCGTTTCCGCGATCGCTTCAAGTTGCCGGTTCCGGACGACCAGATCGACGCCCTGCCTTTCCTGAAATTTGAGGAAGGTTCACCCGAGCTGATCTACATGCGCGAGCGGCGCGAAGCACTCGGCGGATACCTGCCGCAGCGTCGACGCACGGCAGCAGCGCTCGAAACGCCAGCGCTTTCAGCATTCGAAACGCTGCTCAAAGGCTCCGGCGAAGGGCGCGAGGTGTCGACAACGATGTCCATCGTGCGCATCCTCAACATCCTGCTCAAGGACAAGAAGATTGGCCGGCGCATCGTTCCCATCGTCGCCGATGAATCCCGAACATTCGGGATGGAAGGACTCTTTCGCCAGATCGGGATCTGGAACCAGCAAGGTCAGAATTACGTTCCCGAAGACCACGACCAACTGATGTTCTACAAGGAATCGAAGGACGGCCAGGTCATGCAGGACGGGATCAACGAGGCCGGCGCCATGAGCGACTGGATCGCCGCCGCCACTGCCTACTCGGTGCACAACGAGCAACTGATTCCCTTCTACATCTGTTATTCGATGTTCGGCCTGCAACGCACGATGGACCTGTACTGGGCCGCCGCCGACCAGCGCGCGCGCGGCTTCCTGATCGGCGGCACGGCCGGCCGGACAACGCTCAACGGCGAAGGCCTGCAGCACGAAGACGGTCATTCACTGGTCCTCTCCGGCCTCATCCCTAACTGCATCAGTTACGACCCGACCTTCTCCTTCGAGATTGCCGTGATCATGCAGGACGGCCTTCGCCGCATGTTCCAGGAGCAGGAAGACGTCTATTACTACATCACCGTGATGAACGAGAATTACGAGCATCCGGAAATGCCGAAAGGAGTGGAAGCCGACATCATCAAAGGCCTGTACCTGCTGCGCAAAGGCCAGATCTCGGACGGCAAGCAGGCGGCACCGCGTGTGCAACTGCTCGGTTCAGGCACCATCTTTCGCGAAGTTATCGCCGCGGCTGAACTGCTCAAGAACGACTGGGGCGTTGACGCCGATCTGTGGGGTTGCCCGAGCTTCAACGAACTGGCACGCGAGGGCAACGACCTTGCACGCTGGAACCTGCTCAACCCGTCCGCCAAACCGAAGCTTTCGCACGTTGAAAACTGCCTGAACGACACGCGCGGCCCGATCATTGCAGCAACAGACTATGTACGCCAGTATGCCGAACTGATCCGCCCCTTCCTCAACCGCCGGTATGTGACGTTGGGCACCGATGGTTTCGGCCGCTCGGACACGCGCGAGAAGCTGCGCCACTTCTTTGAAGTGGATCGCAACTGGGTCACGGTGGCTGCACTGAAGGCCCTCGCCGACGACGGTGCAATCGAGCGAAGCAAGGTCGCCGACGCGATTGCCAAGTACGGAATCGATGTGAACAAACCCAACCCGATGTCGGTTTAAGGGAGCGCAGTCATGAGTCAAACCAGCGAAGTAAAAGTCCCGGATATCGGCGATTACACGGATGTCCCGGTCATCGACATCTGCGTCAAGGTCGGCGATGCGGTCAAAGTCGACGACGCGCTCGTCACCCTGGAATCCGACAAGGCAACGATGGACGTTCCCTCCTCGGTCGCCGGCGTCGTCAAGGAGATCAAAGTCGCGCTTGGCGACAAGATTTCCGAAGGCGCCGTCGTCGTCATTATCGAAGCGGACGGCAGTGCCGCAGCGGCGGATCCCGTAGCTCCTGCGACGGATGCGGTTACTGCGCCACCGCCCGATGCGCCCGATACCCCCGAAAAACCAGCACAGGCGGCAGCGCCAGTCGCGGCTCCCAGTCAAGCCGGATCTGCACCTATTGCGTCCGCCGCACCCGCGCCCGGCCTTGCGCTCGGCGCAGCAACACACGCCAGCCCGTCGGTACGGCTGTTTGCCCGCGAACTCGGCGTAGACCTGACCAAGGTTACAGCGACCGGTCCGAAGGGGCGCATCGTCAAGGAGGACGTCACAGCATTCATCAAGGGCGTCATGACCGGGCGCGCCGCAACAGCGTCAGGCGCGAGCCTTGGTGGCGGCCTGGATCTCTTGCCCTGGCCGAAGGTCGATTTCGCCAAGTTCGGCCCGATCGAAGTCAAACCGCTATCACGGATCAAGAAAATCTCCGGCCAGAATCTCGCGCGCAACTGGGTGATGATCCCGGCGGTGACCTACCACGAGGATGCCGACATCACGGATCTTGAAGCCTTCCGCATGGCCATAAACAAGGAGAATCAAAAACCCGACGGAAAGTCGGGTCCCAGGATCACCATGCTCGCCTTCCTGATCAAGATCTGCGAGCTGGCGCTCAAGAGGTTCCCGGAATTCAACAGTTCGCTTGACGGCGAAAACCTGGTGATGAAGAAGTATTTTCACATCGCCTTTGCTGCCGACACGCCCCACGGTCTTGTCGTTCCGGTCGTCAAGAACGTCGATCAGAAGTCGGTGTCGGAGATCGTCGTCGAATGCGGCGAACTGGCCAAGAAGGCGCGCGACGGCAAGCTCGGCCCGGCCGAAATGTCCGGCGCCTGCTTTACCATCTCCAGCGTCGGCGGCATCGGCGGAACCAGCTTCTCGCCGATCGTCAACGCACCGGAAGTCGCCATTCTCGGTGTCAACAAATCGGTGATGAAGCCGGTCTGGAACGGCAGGGAATTCATTCCGCGGCTGATCCTGCCGCTGTCGCTGTCCGCCGATCACCGCGTCATTGACGGCGCAATGGCCACACGCTTCAACGCCTATGTCGCACGGCTGCTGGCCGACATGCGTCGCGCACTGCTTTGACCGGGAGAAACAGATGAGTCAAGTCATAGAAGTAAAAGTCCCGGATATTGGCGACTTCAAGGATGTTCCGATCATCGAGCTGTGCGTCAAGGCGGGCGACACTGTCAACGCCGAGGATGCACTGGTCACGCTCGAATCCGACAAGGCGACAATCGACATTCCGAGCCCGGCTGGCGGCGTGATCAAGGAATTGAAGGTCAATATCGGCGACAAGGTATCGGAAGGCTCGCTGATCGCGGTGCTGGAAGCGGCTGATGCCGCAAGCCCCAGCGCTCAGGCCCCCGCTTCTGCTCCGACCCAAGCCCCTGCTACTGCTGCCCCAGCCGCAGCCACCACCGCCAGCAGCGAGGTGGCAGCACCGCCAGCTGCACCACAACCCGGGCAATTCGCCGGCAAGGTCGACCTCGAATGCGAAATGCTCGTTCTCGGCGCCGGCCCAGGGGGTTACTCGGCAGCTTTTCGCGCCGCGGATCTGGGCATGAAGACGGTCATCGTCGAACGTTATTCCACTCTGGGCGGCGTCTGTCTGAACGTTGGCTGCATTCCTTCGAAAGCGCTGCTGCATATTGCCGTCGTCATGGATGAAGCCGAGCACATGGCCGATTGCGGCGTGAGTTTCGCCGCACCACAGATTGACATCGACAAGCTGCGCGCGCACAAATCCGGTGTCGTCGGCAAACTCACCGGCGGTCTGGCCGGCATGGCCAAGGCACGCAAAGTCGAAGTCGTCCGCGGCTACGGCAGCTTCCTGGACGCCAACCATATCGAGGTCGAAACCACCGAAGGTGCCGGTCAGACGAGAAGCGGCGAGAAAAAGGTCATCCGCTTCCAGAAATGCATCATTGCTGCCGGCTCGGCCGCCGTACATCTGCCCTTCATTCCGAGCGATCCACGTATCGTCGACTCGACCGGTGCGCTCGAACTGCGCATGGTGAACGGTGCAGCGCCCAAGAAGATGCTGGTCATTGGCGGCGGCATCATCGGCCTGGAAATGGCCACGGTCTACTCCCTGCTCGGCACCCGTGTCGACGTCGTCGAGATGCTGGACGCGCTGATGCAGGGCCCTGATCGCGATGCGGTCAAGGTCTGGGAAAAACAGAATCTGCATCGCTTCGACAGGGTCATGCTGAAAACAAAAACGGTTGCCGTCGAAGTGAAAGACGAGGGCCTCGAAGTCAAATTCGAAGGCGAAGGCGTGTCACCGGAGCCGGTGATGTACGACATGATTCTTCAAGCCGCCGGCCGCTCGCCAAATGGCGGCAAGATCGCTGCCGACAAAGCCGGCGTCATCGTTACGGATCGTGGCTTCATCACCGTCGACAAGCAGATGCGCACCAACGTGCCGCACATTTTCGCCATTGGCGACATCGTTGGACAGCCGATGCTGGCGCACAAGGGCGTGCATGAGGGGCACGTTGCGGCCGAAGTTGCTGCTGGCGAGTTGAAAGGCGACACCGAACTGGCGCGGACGGTGTTTGACGCACAGGTCATCCCCAGCGTTGCCTATACGCATCCCGAAGTGGCCTGGGTCGGCTATACCGAGGATCAGGCGAAGAAAGAGGGGCGCAAGATTGAAGTCGCGCGATTCCCGTGGGCCGCCTCGGGGCGCGCCATCGCCAACGGCGCCGACTACGGCTTCACGAAGCTGCTCTTCGATTCCGCAACGCACCGCATCATCGGCGGCGCCATCGTCGGCCCGAGCGCTGGAGACATGATCAGTGAAGTCTGTCTGGCGATCGAGATGGGTTGCGATGCCATCGATATCGGCAAGACCATCCACCCGCACCCGACGCTCGGTGAAACGGTCGGCATGGCCGCAGAAGTGGCACACGGCAGTTGCACCGACATCCCGCCGGTCAAGAAGAAAAAATAGGCTTGCTTCCGGAAATCCATTCTGATTTCCGGATTTCAGGCAAGTTGAACGACCGTCCGGAACAAGGCGTGGCCCGAGTCGAGGTACTTGCGCTCGAAGGGCGTCAGCGCTTCATCCGGAGCATATGTTTGGCATCTGGCGGAGTGCCGTGTCAGACGCTCGACCGCAAAACAGAATTCTTCGATGTAGATGCGCCAGTTGCTGCGGCACTCCAGTACGCCGCCGAGTTCAAGCAGGGTCGGAAACACCGGGTGGCCGTGCCAGCGCCGGCTCAGGTGGCCGATCTTTGGCCACGGATTGGGATAAAGCAGGTAGTGGCGCTCAGGATGGATGCCGGCGTCGTGCAGCAATCGCCAGTAGTCAACCAGATCGGCGCGCACCAGATCGAGGTTGGGGGGCAGCTGTATCGTTCCGCTCGCGCCATTCGTACCGATGACATTCCGGTTCAGACGCGAGGCGGACTGATCGACGCCGATGACGTAATGATCGGGAAAGGCATTGGCCAGTGCGATGCTGCTCTCGCCGACGCCGCAACACGAATCGAGAATCAGCGGTGCACTGTGCACGACACGTTCGTAGCGCTCAATGCTCGCCGCGAAAGCGCGCCGGTTGTAATCGGCATAGGGCTTGCGGAAAGGTGACGCGGCGTGGCGATCGAGCAGCGTCGCCAGATGCGAGTGGATACCGTTCTGGGCGCTCGACGGCACGCGCGAGTTGGCACGCATGGGCTACACGATCAGGCGGCGCAAGCGGCACGGCGCACCGGGACACCGTGCAGCTCAAGCATCCGCGAGGTTTCGTCGATGCGGCGCAGAGCTTGTATCGCCATATACAGTGCTTCGGCCTCGACGAAGGTCAGGCGCAGTGAATTGAGCCACAGCTTGAGTCGCCCCGGCGCATGGCGCGGGGCAACCCTGAGCTGAACCTGGTGCCAGAAATCGGCGAGCAGCGGCAGCAGTTCAAGCCATTCGGCAGCGTGGTCCACGAAGGCTCCATCATCACCGGTACCCAACGCACAAATGCGCCGGGCGAGAAAGGGATCAGCCACGGCGCCGCGTCCGATCATCACGTCCTGGCTGCCGCTCACCGAACGACAGCGCAAATAGTCGTCCGTCGACCACACTTCGCCGTTGGCCGTCACCGGAATGCTCACCGCATCGCGGATGCGTGCAACCCACTCCCAGTGGGCTGGCGGCTTGTAACCCTCGGCCCGGGTTCGTGCATGAACGACCAGCGCGACAACGCCTCCCGCTTCAAGTGCCTGAGCACAGTCGAGGGCTTTGGCCTTGTCGTGGGTGCCCAGGCGCATCTTGGCAGTAAACGGGATCGACATCGGCACTGCCCTTCGAACCGCTTCCGCAATGCGGCGCAGAAGTTCCGGGTCGTCCAGTAGCATCGCGCCGCCACCGTGACGATTGACAGTCGGTGCTGGGCAGCCAAAGTTCAGATCCACGCCAGCCGGTGCCAAGGTACAAAGCTGCGCTGCGTTTTCGGCAAGACATACCGGATCGCTGCCGAGCAGTTGCACGGCCACTGGCGTTCCGGCTCGGGTACGGCTGGAATGAGCCAACTCCGGGCAGATACGCCGGAATGTGCGCGGCGGCAGCAGACTGCCGGAGACGCGCACGAACTCGGTCACCGCGCCGTCGTAACCGCCGAGTCGCGTCAATACGTCGCGCAGCACGGCGTCGGCGAGTCCTTCCATCGGTGCGAGCAGCAGTTTCCCCATGATGGGCCCGATTCTAACCGCGAACCGGCCTGTTCCGATTCTTAAGACCGGCAGCAAATACTGCCTCGCTGGGTTCGGATCCAAAGGCAGGCCCGACAGCCCGGCATCCGGTGGTAGACTCTCTGCCCAAAAACCAACAGGCCGGACCCGAACTGGCCATTGCCATTCAAGCATGGAGAATCCCGCGCAATGAGCTACACCGCAGAATCCATTTCCGTTCTCAAGGGACTGGAGCCCGTTCGCCACCGCCCCGGGATGTATACGCGGACGGATTGCCCGCTGCACATCATTCAGGAAGCCATCGACAACGCGGCTGACGAAGCGCTGGGCGGCTACTGCAAACGTATTGCCGTCACCTTGCACAGCGATGCTTCGGTATCGATCCAGGATGACGGGCGCGGCATCCCGGTCGAGGTCCACCCGATCGAAAAGGTGCCGACGGTAGAAGTCGTGTTCACCCAATTGCACGCGGGCGGCAAATTCAACAAAGCCGATGGCAGCTCGGCGTACCGCTTTTCCGGCGGCCTGCACGGCGTCGGCGTTTCGGTCACCAATGCGCTGTCCACCCGGCTTGAGGTTGAAGTCACCCGCGACGGCGGCCGTTTCCATATCGTTTT
>NZ_FLQY01000066.1 GCF_900089945.1 Candidatus Propionivibrio aalborgensis
CCGCAGTTCCAGGTTTCTCTGATCGGAGGGCGAGAGGAACAGAATTATGACAGCTTCAACAAGCAGTCCAATAACACTAGGGGTTACGGTTTTGCGTGGTCGCCGACCGAGCGTACCAAGATGGAATTCAGGCGCGTGAATCGTTTTTTCGGGCCGAGCAACACCTTCAATTTTACGCATCGTACCGCTCGTACGGCGTGGACAATGAGCGCGAGCAAAGAGGCAACGTCGCAGCAAAGCCAAGGATATACGGGCCTAGGCGCGATCAACAATCTATTGGTTACTATCTACTTGGCAGATCCGCGGTGCTCATCTCTCCCAACTGCTCAAAGGGAAGCTTGTGCCAACACTTTGGCATCCAATTCTCCCGGCTCCCAACTGCAGGGAGGTTTTCAGACCAATCAGGCCGTGGTGCAGCAGCTCCGGCTGATCGCGTTTTCTTTGCTCGGCGTTAGGAATACAGTGACTTTCTCGGCAACACAGAACAATACGCAAAATTTGTCCGCTTTTAACGAGTTGGTTCCTATCGGCAGCGGCCCAAGCCAGAACAATGTCGATCAGCTCGGCGCCAGCGTCAACTGGTCGCATCAGCTGACGCCACTGTCTTCCCTCGGTGCGACATTTGCAAGTTCGAAGAGCAAAGGCACTGGACTCAACAACTTGGAAACAACTCAGCAATACATGAGTGTGAATTTCGCCACTCAGCTCGGTCCGAAAACAAGTGCCGGTATTAACGCGAGACGGGTTGAATCGGATGGTACGACGAGTTATACAGAGACGGCATTGACAGCTACAGTGTCTCACCGGTTTTAGCCTGCCAATATGTATGAATCTTTCTATGGCTTGACCAGCAAGCCTTTTCAGCTCAATCCTGACCCAACTTTCTACTTCGGCAGCAAGCAGCATCGGCGCGCCACAGCCTATCTCGAATATGGCCTCCACCAGAATGAAGGGTTTATCGTTGTAACGGGTGAGGTTGGTGCAGGAAAGACAACGATTGTTCGCGGCTTGCTCGGCAAGCTTGACTCGGCAAAAGTGGTCGCAGCTCAACTCGTCAGCACTCAGTTGGACGCCGAAGATACATTACGTATGGTGGCTGCTGCCTTCGGTGTTTCTACCAAGAACTCGGGCAAGTCGGATATCCTGCTGGCGCTCGAAGCCTTCCTGGTTGATGTGGCCCGTCAAGGCAAACGCTGCCTGCTCATCGTGGACGAAGCACAAAACCTAACGCCGCGTGCGGTTGAGGAATTGCGCATGTTGTCGAACTTCCAGTTTGAAACACATGCACTGCTGCAGAGTTTTCTGATCGGCCAGCCGGAATTCCGCGGCATCATGCAGAGCCCTCACATGCAACAACTGCGTCAACGGGTCATCGCAGCCTGTCACATCGGCCCCATGGCTCAGGAAGAGACGCAAGCTTACGTTGAGCACCGCCTGAAATGCGCTGGTTGCACCAGCGCTCCACTGTTTGATAGTGAGGCATATGCGGCAGTTTTCAAGAACAGCGGTGGTATTCCACGGCGTATCAATGCCTTATGCGATCGTTTGCTCCTGTCCGGCTTCTTGGCTGGCAAGAGAGAATTCACGCTCAGTGATGTTGAAGAAGTGGCGAAGGAAATCAGCGAGGAAACTCTCGCTCCCTCGTATTTCACCAAGGATAGCACCGGTGTTAACGGGCAAGGAGGTGCTGAGGGTCGTTTGACCGACAGTTCAATTCTGGACATCGATTTGTCCAGATTGGAACTCGCAGCGAGTACGGCGGGCGAGGTCTCGCAGGTTATAGCAGATCTGAAGAGTAGTATGAGTGATCAGCGGATCGTCCGACTTGAGCGCAGTATGATTCGCATCGAGCGTAGCAGTGCGGCGACACTGACCCTGCTTCAGCAGCTTGTGAATGCAATCCGGATGCAGCAACCAGAAAAGGAAAATCAATCTTGAGTTCTGAGTCTTGGCCGGCCGATCTGGGGCCAGTGGTTTGCGTAGTAGGCGCTCGGCCGAATTTCATGAAGATGGCACCGATACTGCGTGCATTTGCGGCGCATCAACCCGCCCTGCCGACGATACTGGTCCATACCGGTCAGCATTACGACAAAGACATGAATGATCGCTTGTTCGTCGATCTGCGTCTACCGCATCCTGATATCAACCTGGAAGTTGGTTCTGGAACACATGCCGTACAGACCGCTGATGTCATGCGGCGTTTTGAGCCTGTTCTCGATACCTACAAACCTTCCTGCGTACTGGTTGTCGGCGACGTCAACTCGACCTTGGCGTGTACACTTGTCGGAGTCAAGAAGGGCGTACCTGTTGTGCATGTGGAGGCCGGACTGCGCAGCTATGATCGCGGTATGCCCGAGGAAATCAATCGGGTGCTGACCGATCAGATTGCCGATTTGCTCTACACAACCGAGCGAAGCGCCCTGGACAATCTGTTGCGCGAAGGCATAAGCGAAGAACGCGTGCGCTTTGTCGGCAATGTGATGATTGACTCATTATTGTCCAATCGCGAATTTGCTCACAGTCCTGCGAAGACCTTATCCGAAGCTGGAGTCGACTCAGTCTTTCTGGATGAAGCACATGCCTATGCTGTGGTAACGCTGCATCGTCCGTCGAACGTCGATCAGCTTGATACTTTGCAAGCATTGCTTTCCGTATTGCGTGAGGTGTCTGAAAAAATCCCATTGATTTTTGCACTTCACCCACGCACTCGCGCAAACATCGAGCGGTTCTCTTTACGGGATCTGGTTAGGAGCGAACGTATCGTCTTGTTGCCGCCACAGGGTTATCTTGAGATGTTGGGCTTAATGTCCGACGCAACGCTGGTACTCACGGATTCTGGAGGATTGCAGGAAGAGACGACAGCGCTTGGAATTCCCTGCCTGACAATACGCGAGAACACTGAACGTCCGATTACTGTCGAGCACGGAACGAACACCATGGTCGGTAGCGACCGTTTGGCCATACTTGGCGGCGTAGATGAGATACTGGCCGGTGGCGGAAAGTGTGGCCGTATTCCGGAATTTTGGGATGGCAAGGCGGCTGAACGAATTGCCGCAGACCTGTCAAAGTGGCTGATCGCACGCAATCTCGACGCGCGGAAATGACAGATGAGGGCATCGGAATGCGAGGCATTACGATTAGAAATGCCTTGACCATAGATGTCGAAGATTACTTTCAGGTTTCGGCCTTCGCTCCGTACATACCGCGCGAACAATGGAGTGCACGTGCCTGCCGCGTCGAGCGCAATGTCGATCGCATCCTGCAAATGCTCGACATGCACGAGACGAAGGCTACTTTTTTTACCCTCGGCTGGATCGCCGAGCGCTACCCGCATCTTGTGCGGCGCATAGTCGAGGGTGGCCACGAACTAGCAAGTCATGGGTATGGGCATCAGCGAGCGAGCGATCTGACCGAGGCCGCCTTTTCTACGGATATTGAATCGGCCAAGAAATTGCTCGAGGATCTATCTGGTCATAGAGTGAAAGGTTATCGAGCGCCCAGTTTTTCAATCGGTGAAAGCAACCTGTGGGCTTTTGATTGTCTTGAACGCGCGGGTTATTCCTATAGCTCAAGTATCTACCCGATTCGTCACGATCATTACGGCATGCCTGATGCGCCGCGTTTTGCCCACCAGGTGCGCGCTGGCCTGCTTGAAGTTCCGGTAACCACTGCCCGCTTTTTTGAACGCAACTGGCCGGCAAGTGGCGGCGGGTACTTCCGCTTGTTGCCCTATGCCATGTCGCGCTGGCTTCTGCAGAGTGTAAATCGGCAGGACCGCCAGTCGGCGGTCTTCTATTTTCATCCGTGGGAAATTGATGCCGGTCAGCCTCGTGTTGAAGGCGTTAATGCAAAGACTCGTTTCCGCCACTATGTAAATCTGCATCGAACTGAAGGTCGCCTACAGCGCTTGCTTGCTGATTTCAACTGGGGACGCATGGACGAGATATTTCTCTCCAATAGCGCCAATGCTCCCATCGTGCAAACGCCAGAATTGAACTCATGAATATGGCCAACGAGGAAACCGGAAGGATACCCAAAACACCTTCTGAATTGGTTATCAGTCGTCTAGCACCAGGTGATCGTGCACAAAACTCACTTTGGGACGCATTCGTTGCTGCTTGCCCTAGTAGCACCTTCTTTCACAAATCAGCATGGCAGAAGATTATTGGCGAGGTTTTTCACCACCAGACTTATTTTCTCTATGCCGAACGAGACGGGTTTATAGAGGGCGTATTACCACTCGGCCATGTCAATAGTATGCTCTTTGGCAATTCCCTCGTTTCGTTCCCTTTTGCCGTTTACGGAGGCATCGCTGCAAACAGTCCGGAAGCGGTAAATGCGTTGGAGGCCGAAGCGCAGGCAATAGCCAAACAACTGGGCGTCGATCACCTCGAACTACGCAATCTCGAACCATGCCATCCTGAATGGCCCAAACAGGACCTTTACGTCTATTTTCGCAAAGTTCTTGATCCCGATGTTGAAGCCAATATGCTGGCCATCCCGCGAAAACAGCGCGCCATGGTGCGTAAAGGAATCAAGAACGGTTTGCGCAGCGAGATCGATACGACAGCCGACCGCTTTTTTGCCCTCTATGCGGATAACGTTCACCGTCACGGCACGCCAGCCATGCCCAAGCGCTACTTTGAAGCGCTCATGGAGTCATTTGGCAAGGACTGCGAGGTACTCACTGTGGTCGGCGAGAATGGGCGGCCATTGAGCAGCGTTCTCAGCTTTTATTTTCGTGACGAGGTATTGCCCTACTACGCGGGCGACGATCTTTCGGCACGCGATCTGGCCGCCAATGATTTCAAGTACTGGGAGTTGATGCGGCGTGCCTGCGTGCGCGGGATCAGGGTGTTTGATTATGGCCGCAGCAAGCAGGGTACAGGCTCGTATTCCTTCAAGAAGAACTGGGGTTTCGAGCCGCGGCCACTTTATTACGAATACTGCCTGTATAAGCGTGACAGCGTCCCGCAGAACAACCCGAACAACGCCAAGTTTCGCCTGTTTATTGAAGCTTGGCGCCGCATGCCGATTGGGCTGGCCAACTGGCTGGGACCGTTCATCGTGCGCAATCTGGGTTGAGAGGAAGCGTGGCTAATCTCCTCTACTTGGTTCACCGTCTCCCCTATCCGCCCAATAAGGGTGACAAGGTTCGTTCATTCAATTTGCTCAGACACCTTGCATCCAAGCATCGCGTTTTTCTCGGTACTTTTATTGATGACCCACAGGATGAAATTTACGTCGACAAACTGCCAGCTTATTGTGCCGACTTGAACATCGTCAGGCTTTCTCCACGCGCGGCAAAACTGCGTAGCCTTAGCGGATTGCTCAGCAACGAAGCCTTGTCGCTGCCGTATTACCGGAATGCCAGTTTACAGACGTGGGTGGATCGCGTGCTGCGGGAAGAAGGGATTAGCGCGGCCGTTATTTTTTCGTCTGTCATGGCGCAATATGTACGCGATGTGCCAAATCTGCAAGTGCTGGTCGATTTTGTCGACGTCGACTCGGCTAAGTGGACGCAATACGCGCCAAACCACCGCTGGCCGATGTCCTGGCTTTACCGGCGGGAGGGCGAGCGTTTGCTGGCTTTCGAACGCTCGGTAGCGCAGCAGGCGACCCACTCCTTCTTTGTGACCGAAAACGAAGCAGAACTTTTCTGCCGCCATGCGCCCGAAAGCTCTGGACGTGTTGATGCGGTATGCAATGGCGTGGACGCCGAGTTCTTTTCGCCGGATCATCCTATGCCTTCTCCGTATCGTTCTGGCGAAATACCCCTGGTATTCACCGGAGCCATGGATTACTGGCCAAACATCGATGCCGTAAGCTGGTTTTCCGCGAATATTTTCCCGCAATTGCTGAGGGACGTGCCACGCCTGCGCTTCTACATTGTCGGACGAAGCCCGGCTCCCGCAGTGCTTGCTCTCGCCGGTGAGCAAGTCACCGTTACCGGGACAGTGGACGATGTTCGACCGTATCTGCGGCATGCTGCCGTCGTTGTGGCGCCCTTGCGCCTAGCACGTGGAATCCAGAACAAGGTACTCGAGGCCATGGCTATGGGCTTGCCTGTCGTCGCCTCGCAGGAATGCGCGGGAGCTATCGATGCCGTTGCCGAGCGTGATTTCCTTACGGCGGCAACAGCAGACGACTACGTGAGGCAGATCGGATCGCTGTTGCAATCCCCTGAGCGTGCCAAAGCCATGGGCCAGGCGGCACGTGAGCAGGTTCTGGCGCGCTACAGCTGGGATGCGCATCTTTCAGGTATCGATCGGTATCTGGTCGAACCCGATATTGGGTCATAAAGGAAAACACCGAAATGAACGACCCCAGCTCGCAACAGCCCACGATTACGCATATGACTGATGTCACGGCCGCAAGCGGATGGCGATTGGCACTGCCCGCATTGGCCGTTACGTTGTTCGCGGTCCTCGTGCTCTATCGTGAAACGGTTATGTCCATGGTGGCGATTTGGGCGCGTTCCGAAACGTTCACACACGGCTTCCTGGTACCGCCGATTACGCTCTGGTTGATCTGGCGAATTCGTAAAAGTGTGGCTGTTTTGGCGCCTCGTCCCAATTTCTGGGTGCTTCTTTTGCTTGCCGGCACCGGTTTCGTCTGGCTGCTGGGGGAACTGGCAACGGTCGGCGTGCTCTCGCAGTTTGCATTCACGACAATGTTGGTACTGACCGTGCCGGCCATCCTTGGTTTTCCGGTAGCCCGCCGCATTGCTTTTCCGCTAGCCTTTCTGTATTTCGCCGTTCCCTTCGGCGAGTTTGCACTGCCTCAGCTGATGGAATGGACAGCAAACTTTACCGTACTCGGCTTGCGCCTCAGCGGAATTCCGGTCTATCGAGAAGGCTTGCACTTCGTCATCCCCTCGGGCAGCTGGTCAGTGGTTGAGGCATGCAGTGGTGTGCGTTACATCATCGCTTCGCTAACCGTCGGTACGCTGTTTGCCTATTTGAGCTATCGCTCGCTCAAGCGTCGCCTGATTTTTATCGGTGTCGCATTCGCCGTTCCGGTGATAGCGAACTGGGTGCGTGCCTACATGATCGTCATGATCGGCCATCTGTCCGGCAACAAACTTGCTGTCGGCGTCGATCATCTGATTTATGGCTGGCTGTTTTTCGGCATCGTCATCATGCTTATGTTCTGGATTGGCTCACATTGGCGCGAGGACGAACATCCTCCAATAATGGAGCGAGTCAATACTACTGAATCGACCTTGGGCCGCCGGAAATCGTCGCCACTGGCCGTGGCGCTTGCAGCCATTGTTGTCGCGCTGATCTGGCCGTTGGCAGAATGGAAAATCGATCGCAATGTTGCAACTGAGGTAACACAAATCGAACCACTCGAAGCGATTCCCGGGTGGCCTGTGACCGAGAAGTTTACGGATTGGGCTCCGCGTTTTGAGAACCCGTCCGCTGCCTCGCAAGCGACGTTTGGCGCTGATGGGCGCTTGGTCGGTTTGTACATTGGCTACTACCGTAATCAGGACTACAGTCGAAGATTGGTTAGCTCGAGCAACGTCATGGTCGCAAGCAATGACCCTCGGTGGTTGAGAGTGGCTTCAGGATCGCGGAAGCTCGACCTCGGCAAACAAGCACTTGCAGTGCGTTCCGCTGAACTACGCGCTACCGATACACAGCGTATAGTTGTCTGGCAGTGGTACTGGATCAATGGGCATCAGACATCCAGTGATTTCGTAGCCAAGGCCTACACCGCCTTGTCGCGTCTGGTGGGGCAAGGGGATGATTCGGCCGTGATCTTCGTCTATGCGCCCAAGGAGCAAGGCGATGCGGTGCTGGAGGCCTTTGTCAAAGCGGCGGAACCTGCCATCGAGAATGCTCTGGACCGTACCAGGGAGAAACGATGAAGGGCGGTGAAGATACGCGCCCTCTTGTTGCGCATGTCATGTATAGATTCGATGTCGGTGGTCTGGAAAACGGGGTCGTTAATCTGATCAATCACATGCCACGCGAGGCGTACCGGCATGTCGTTATTTCGCTTACGGAAATCACGGATTTTCGCAAACGCATTGTGCATGACGACGTCGAGTTCGTCGCACTACTAAAACCGCCTGGTCACGCGTTTTGGATTTATCCGCAATTGTATAAACTCTTTCGAAATTTGCGACCGGCCATTGTGCACAGCCGAAACCTGGGGGCCCTCGAAGTTGTCGCACCTGCCTGGGCAGCCGGAGTGTCGGTCCGTATTCATGGCGAACATGGCCGCGATGTCGGTGATCTCGATGGTTTCAGCAAGAAGCATCAGTGGATGCGCCGGATCTATCGGCCGTTCGTGACTTATTACATAGCCCTGTCGCGTGATCTCGAACACTATCTGACCTCCAGAGTGGGTATAACTCAGAACAAAGTGCTACAAATTTACAACGGCGTCGACACACAACGTTTCCAGCCGGCAGGGATGCGCCAGCCGATTCCCGGCTGTCCGTTCTCTGATACCTCGTACTGGTTAGTAGGTACCGTGGGGCGCATGCAGACGGTAAAGGACCAATCAACCCTGGCACGCGCCTTCATTCGCGCACTGGAGATCGCTCCCCAGTTGAAGGATCGTTTGCGCTTGGTAATGATCGGCGACGGGCCGCTAAAGGCGCAGTCCCAGTCGCTGCTTGAGCAGGCAGGTTGCACCGAATTGGCGTGGTTGCCGGGGGAGCGAAACGATGTGCCAGAGATTCTGCGCGGAATCGATTGTTTTGTCTTGCCCTCGTTGGCTGAAGGCATATCGAATACGATTCTGGAAGCGATGGCCAGCGGTCTGCCCGTCATAGCAACGGATGTTGGTGGCAATAGCGAATTGATTGACGCGGGGCGAAGTGGCGTTTTAGTGTCAGCGGGTGACGTAGAAACCATGGCACAAAGTATTGTTAGCTACGCGAATGATTCTGAGAAGGCGCGCAGGGCAGGGCAGGCCGGGCGCGCAACCGTGGAGCGGAAATTCAGCATGGCGGCTATGGTGCAACAATATCAAGGACTCTACGACCGCTTGTTGAGTGCTATTTGACGACGAGAAGCGAAACAGGAATATGTGCGGCATAACGGGAATATTTGATACTCGGGGCAAGCGTGACATTGATCGGGCGGTGTTAACGCGCATGAACGAATCGCAGCATCATCGTGGCCCGGACGAAGGCGGTTTGCATATCGAGGCCGGTGTTGGACTGGGGCATCGGCGCCTTTCGATCATCGATCTGTCGACCGGCCAGCAGCCGCTGTACAACGAAGACCAGAGCGTCTGCGTGGTTTTCAACGGTGAGATCTATAACTACCAGGAACTGATTCCCGAATTGCAGGCATTGGGTCATGTTTTCCATACGCGCAGTGATACAGAAGTCATCGTTCACGCATGGGAAGCCTGGGGCGCGGATTGCGTCAAGCGCTTTCGTGGCATGTTTGCTTTTGCCTTATGGGATCGCAATTGTGAAACGCTGTTTCTTGCACGCGACCGACTTGCTGTAAAGCCGCTTTACTACGCGTTTCTGCCCAATGGAACCTTTCTGTTCGGCTCGGAATTGAAGTCACTGCTGGCGCATGGAGAGCTGGCCCGCGATATCGACCCGTTGGCGGTGGAAGAATACTTTGCGCTCGGTTATGTGGCCGAGCCGCGAACCATCTTCCGCCAAGCCAAAAAGCTTCCGCCCGCGCACACGCTGACCCTGCGTCGTGGCCAGCCCGCCGGCGAGCCTAGAGAATACTGGGATGTCCGTTTCAGCCTAAATAATCCGATCGGGGCGGACGAAGCTTGCACACAACTGAATGAAAAGCTCAACGAGTCGATTCGTTTGCGCATGATCTCGGAAGTGCCGCTCGGCGCTTTTCTCTCCGGCGGAGTCGATTCCAGCGCTGTGGTCGCGCTGATGGCCGGGCTATCGACCGAACCGGTCAATACCTGTTCGATCGCCTTTGCCGACCCGGCTTTTAACGAAGCCGACTTCGCCAGAACTGTTGCCGAGCGCTATCACACCAATCACCACGTCGAAACGGTCGAAAGCGATGATTTCGATCTGATCGACACGCTCGCACGTCTGTATGACGAGCCCTACGCCGACAGTTCGGCCATCCCGACCTATCGTGTTTGCCAACTTGCGCGCAAGCATGTGACGGTGGCACTTTCGGGCGATGGCGGCGACGAGAGCTTCGGTGGCTATCGCCGTTATCGGCTGCACTTGATGGAGGAACGCATGCGTTCCTCGCTACCCAGCGCCATTCGCCAGCCGATCTTCCGGCTGCTCGGTCGCGTGTACCCGAAAGCCGATTGGGCGCCCCGCGTGTTTCGCGCCAAAACAACCTTTGAAGGCATGGCGCGCAATTCGGTCGAAGCTTACTTCCACTCTGTTTCGATCTTGCGCGATCCGATGCGTGCGCAATTGTTCAGCAACAAATTCAAGAGCGAAATCGCCGGCTACAGCGCGCAGGGGGTTTTCGAGCAGCACGCCGAGCGTTCGGGCACCGATGATCCCTTGGCGCTGATTCAATATCTCGATCTTAAAACCTATCTGGTCGGCGACATCAACACCAAGGTGGATCGAGCCAGCATGGCGCACTCGCTTGAAGTACGCGAGCCCTTGATGGATCACGAACTGATTGAGTGGCTGGCGACGCTGCCCTCATCGTTCAAGGTGCGTGGGCAGGAAGGCAAATATCTGCTCAAGAAAGCGATGGAACCTCACTTGTCACAAGACATCCTGTATCGCCCGAAGATGGGATTTTCCGTACCTCTGGCCCGTTGGTTCCGTGGCCCGCTCAAGGAGCGCGTACGTCAGGCCGTGCTTGGCCCGCGACTGGCCGCCACGGGCTGGTTCAACCGCGACTATCTACAGCATCTGGTCGATGCTCATCAATCCGGAATGCGCGATTACAGCGCACCGTTGTGGACCCTGCTGATGTTTGAAGCCTTTCTACGCACCGTGCTGGATGAGTCGCCGAATCCCCGTGTTAACCTGTCTGGCATACCAGACAATTCGCAATCGGTAGTTCTGGCATGAGTCTGCGCATTCTTCACGTGCTGGATCACTCCATCCCGCTCCACAGCGGGTACACTTTTCGGTCCCTATCGATTTTGCGCGAGCAGCGTGCGTTGGGTTGGGAAACCTTCCATATCACTTCCCCCAAACAGGGCGAGACCTCTGCGCCGTTTGAAGACGTTGATGGTATGCGCTTCTACCGAACGCCGGTGGCCAGCGGAACGCTTGCCAAGCTACCTGTCGGCAAGGAACTGTTGCTGATGAAGCATCTCGAAACACGCCTGGAGGAAGTCGCTCGCGAGGTAAGCCCCAATATAATCCACGCACACTCACCCGTTCTCAACGCCTTCCCGGCAATCAACGTCGCGCGCAAACTCGGTATTCCAGTCGTCTACGAAATCCGAGCCTTCTGGGAGGATGCGGCAGTGGACCACGGCTCAACAACCGAAGGCAGCTTAAGGTACCGTGCAACACGAAGGCTTGAAACTCGTGCAATCCGGCTGGTCGACCACGTATTTACCATATGTGAAGGTCTGCGTTCCGACTTGTTGGCACGCGGTATCCCCGATGGCAAGGTAACGGTCATACCGAACGCTGTCGATTTGGCGTCCTTCAATCTGGCCAGCCCACCTGATCCTGAACTACAAAAGAAATGGGGCCTGACCGGGAAAACAGTGGTCGGCTTCATTGGTTCCTTTTACGCCTACGAAGGACTTGATCTTCTTCTGGCAGCTCTTCCTGAACTGATCAGGCAGCGACCAGATGTTCGTCTATTGCTGGTTGGTGGTGGCCCGCAAGAATCCGTATTGCGCCAGCAGGCCGAGCAGCTTGGAGTGCAAGATTACGTCATCTTCACTGGCCGTGTGCCGCATCAAGACGTCAACCGTTATTACGATCTGATCGATGTTCTGGCCTATCCACGTCACCCCATGCGGCTCACCGAGCTTGTAACGCCGCTCAAGCCGCTGGAAGCCATGGCGCAAGGGCAACTGTTTGTCGCATCAGACGTTGGTGGGCACAAGGAGCTGATCGAGCACAACAAAACAGGCATTCTCTTCAAGGCGGGGGATTGCGAATCCTTGACGCAAGCCTTGCTCAATTTGCTCAATGACAAGCAACGCTGGCCGGTATTGAAAGCCAATGGCCGTCATTTTGTGGAATCGGTACGCAATTGGCCCAACAGCATTGCCAACTACCGCATCCCGTATGATCGTTTAACCCGTATGCGTACTTAGGATGGACGAAGTGAGACACCCTCATATCGTCGTCTTATCCAGTCTCTTCCCTAGCCAGGTACAACCTGGTGCCGGACTCTTTGTCCGCGAACGGATGTTTCGCGTTGGCAAGTATTTACCCATTTCAGTGGTCGCACCCACCCCCTGGTTTCCGTTGCAGAGCCTGCTTCGCCGCATCAAGCCGCATTTTCGCCCTGGTGCGCCGGCTTATGAACTGCAATCAGGTGTTGATGTCTGGTATCCCCGTTTTCTTTCCATACCCAGCCTGCTAAAGAAATTCGACGGACTGACGATGGCGCTGGGTGCACTTTCTTTAATGCGAAGGCTAAAACATGAAGGGCGGCTGGATATCATTGACGCGCACTTTGCCTACCCGGATGGCTATGCAGCAAGTCTGCTAAGCCGCTGGCTTAAAGTGCCGTTTACGATCACGCTACGCGGTACCGAGACGCGTCATATCCATGATGAGCGGCTTGGCAAGAAACTATTGCAAGCGATCAAGCAGGCTGCTCAGGTGTTTTCAGTTTCAGAATCGCTGCGCAAATTGGTCGTTTCACATGGCGCCCCCCCAGAGAGAATCGAAGTCGTTGGCAACGGTATTGATACCGTTCGTTTCAGAGCGCTAGATCGGGCAGCTTGCCGCAGCACCATGGGCCTTGCGCTGAATGCCCGAGTCCTGGTTTCGATAGGTGGCCTGGTACCCAGAAAAGGTTTCCATCGCGTCATTGAAGTTCTGCCTCAGCTACGACAACATTTTCCTGATCTGGTCTTTCTGATCGTTGGCGGGGGGAGTACAGAGGGCAACACCAGAGTGGAATTGGAGGACCAAGTCAAACAGCTTGGTCTCGACGATTGTGTCAGGTTTCTTGGCCCCATTGCTTCTGACGAACTTCCGGCGGTTCTTTCTGCTGCCGATGTATTCGTTTTGGCGACTAGCAACGAGGGTTGGGCAAATGTTTTCCTCGAGGCCATGGCGTGTGGCCTACCGGTCGTAACGACCAATGTAGGGGGAAACCAGGAGGTCGTCTGCGAAGACAGTCTTGGAATAGTCGTTCCCCTTGGTGATAAAGAAGCTCTAGTCAGGGCAATCAAAGATTCCTTCCAACGCTCGTGGGATGCAAAGCACATTCGCCGTTATGCAGAGCAGAACTCATGGGATGAGCGTGTACAACGACTATGCGGCCACTTCCTGCGCATTTCGCAAGGGCCAAGGGGGGCAACATGAGCAATCTATATACGAAACTGGTCTCCGGCCTCATCTTCCCGTTCCACGAGCACCTCAAACACCACAGCACGGTTACTGTACGCAAGCAAATGGAGGACTCACAGTGGTGGTCGCGTGATCGCCTGGAAGCGCTTCAATTGGAAAGATTGCGCAGCCTGCTAACGAAGGCACAAGATCATGTTCCCTATTATCGCGACCTGTTCAGTCGCCTGAGCTTCAGTGCCAAAGACATCAACGTACTGAATGATCTGCAACGTCTTCCATTCCTCACCAAGCCGATCATTCGAAAAAACCAGGAACAACTTAAATCTGAAAAAGCCGAGCGGCTGGCGCGCTTCAATACCGGCGGTTCTTCGGGCGAACCCCTCATTTTCTTCATCGGCAACGAGCGAGTCAGCCACGACGTAGCGGCCAAATGGCGTGCCACCCGCTGGTGGAATGTCGACATTGGCGACCCCGAAATCGTTGTTTGGGGTAGCCCCATTGAACTCTCCTCGCAAGATCGTATCCGACAATTTCGTGATCGTCTGTTGAGAACGCAGCTCCTGCCGGCATTTGAAATGAGCGAAGCCAAACTCGACGGCTTTGTCGAAACCATTCGTCGCACCCGGCCAGCCATGTTGTTTGGCTATCCATCGTCCATTTCACTGATTGCACGCCATGCTGAAAAGCGGGGCCGGCCGATGAGTGATCTTGGCGTTCGGGTGGCCTTTGTAACCGCCGAAAGACTATATGACCACCAACGCGAAGACATTACTCGCGTATTTGGTTGTCCGGTAGCCAACGGCTACGGCGGCAGAGATGCCGGATTCATCGCGCATCAATGCCCCCAGGGCAGCATGCATTTGACCGCTGAAGATATCATCGTCGAGTTAGTCGATCAGGAAGGCAATGTTGTACCCAGCGGTACTGCGGGCGAAGTCGTCGTCACGCACCTGGCTACCAGTGAATTCCCCTTCATCCGCTATCGCACCGGCGATGTAGCTGTCATGTCGGAAGGATCCTGCGCGTGTGGTAGAGGATTGCCAATTCTGCAAGAAATCCAGGGGCGAACCACCGATTTCGTCATTGCGGTCGATGGCACCATCATGCACGGACTAGCGGTGGTTTACCCGATTCGGGACATCCCGGGCATTGCCTCCTTCAAGGTTGTCCAGGAAACCCTGGAGCGGGTCGTCGTCCAGATTGTCCCAGGAATTGACTGTGCCCCAGAGGTCGAAACGATGATCAGCAAGGGAATCAAGGCGCGACTTGGGAATAGCGTCGATGTGTGCGTACAGCGAGTATCCGAAATTCCGTGCGAAAAGTCCGGTAAGTTTCGCTATGTGCAGAGTCTGGTTGTACAAGGCTAATCGGTTTTCGGCCTTTCCAGGTGTTGCAATTGAATCGCCGGCAATCTGGGTGGCAATAACGGAGTTCAAACAGTGCGTGATCTTCTGGTTGTCGGGATCGTTTTAATCGGTAGCCTTTATGCCTTACGGCAACCCTGGGTTGGCGTTATGCTTTGGACTTGGCTGAGCTTGATGAATCCACATTCGTTGGCTTACGGTTTTGCGCAAACCTTCCCGGTTGCGGCGATTGCAGCTATCGCAACAATGATTGGGTTGTTAGCAACCAAAGAGAAACAAAGCCCATTTTCGGAATCACCGGCAATATGGCTCCTATTGTTCGTGACCTGGATATGTTTCACCTATCCGTTCTCATACAACGTCGATGGCAGCACCGAAATGCTCTCCAAAGTGTTGAAGATCGATCTGATGATCCTGGTTTCCTTGATGCTATTGAGAACTCGCAGACATATTGAAATATTTGTTGGGGTTGTAGTTTTCTCTCTGGGATTCTTTGGTGTCAAGGGCGGACTCTTTACGCTATTGCAAGGAGGTGCCCACCGGGTTTGGGGGCCTGGTGGGTTTATCGGTGGCAACAACGAGCTGGCGTTAGCCTTGATTGTCGTCATCCCGCTGATGCGCTATTTGCAGCTACAGGCAACTAGACGGTGGGCACAGCATGGGTTGTCCGTTGCGATGCTGCTCACTGCCGCCGCCGCCTTGGGTAGCCAATCGCGGGGAGCGCTGGTGGCTATTGCAGCGATGGCTTTCTATCTCTGGCTGAAGAGCCCAAAGAAGGTAGCCTCCGGAATAGTGATGTTGGCCGTCGGCATGGCTCTGCTCGCTTTTATGCCTGATCAATGGTCTGACCGAATGAGCACCATCAACACCTACCAGGAGGACAGTTCGGCGATGGGGCGTATAAATGCCTGGTGGGCAGCCTTCAATGTGGCTACCCACATGATCGCGGGCGCAGGCTTTGAAATGTACAATCCATACATTTTCGCCCTTTATGCCCCTGTACCAAATGATGTTCATGCCGCGCACAGCATCTACTTTCAGGTACTCGGCGAGCACGGTTTTATTGGACTGTTCCTGTTTATGGGAATGTGGTGGTCAGTCTGGCGTACGGGAAATTGGTTGATCAGGAATGGAGGGAAGGAGCCGGAAACGCTTTGGTGCAAACATCTTGGCGCCATGTGCCAGGTCGCCCTGGTGGGTTATGCCGTTGGTGGAGCGTTTCTCAGTCTCGCCTACTTTGACTTGCCCTATAATATTCTGGTTATTGTGATCCTTGCCAAGCGCTGGATATTGAATCTTCGTTCCCAGAATCAAGACAAGATCGAATCCATGTCTCGGGAGAACTCTGTGGTCGCCACAGGGAACCCATCCAGTGCCAAGCTTTCGACGATATGAAGATCCGTAAAATGACCATAACCAGCTTTCAACCTGCAGGCGGCACCAGCTCACGGTCACTCTATCGAACGGTAATAGGGTGGCGTTTAGTCAGCCATGGTTTATTGTGTCTGACATTCCTGTTTATTGGTTTGTTCGTCGCTGGTGGTGTGCGTGCGGCCAATCAGGGAGATTATCCCGATTGGGCAACACGATGGCCGAAGCAGGAGCTTTATGAACCAGACTGTCGCCCGCTGTGGATTCCGAGAAAGTACGGCCCCTTTGATTATCGCCAAGCAACGCCGGATGATAGAGATCTGGTCGAAAGGGCACATTTCTCGCTCGAATATGATGCTTATCTGAAAGGTCAGAAGAGATCCTCACGGCAAATGAACGATCTTCCGGTTGCTGGCGGTTTTAGCTATACACTCTGGTCGTTCCCCAATCACCCTAGGGCATTGGCGGCTATGGAAGATTTGGGGTATCGGTACAAGAAAGAAAATCTTCCCGCTGGCCTGCTGCGTGTTCATTGCTTTTTTCAGCGAGCCGCACGATTCGCGCCTGATGACGCGCTGGTCCGGGCGCTCTATGGATATTACTATGCGCGTCGCGGCAAAGTTGCCGAAGCCAATGCGCAACTGGAGAAAATCAAATCTCTCGATGCAGCAACGTCAAGCGCCTATGTCTACGCTTCCTTCGCTTATCTTGCGATCAAGGAATATGACAAGGCCCTTGAGGCGGCCAAGCAAGCCTATCAGCTTGGTTACCCATTGCCGGGCCTGCGAGATCGTCTTAAGCGGCTCGGAAAGTGGCACGACTGAGCACACGGCAAATGCACAGGGACAACCTATGGAGAATCTATGTCTACTATCCGCTCTCTCCTCGATAGGGTTGGTGAAACAATCAATCGGTGGCGCTTCAAGCATTCACTTAGACAGATACTTCTAACAAGACAGATAGCGACGGGGGAAGAACCGTTTACCGCGCTTTCGATGGTTCACCATCGCGATGTCGATGCCTACCTGCTCGCGATCAAGTCTTTCTGTCTTTACTTCAACCCACGGCGGATCGTTGTAGTTGCAGACCCAAGCATCACTGACGAGGATAGAGCACGGATTGCCAGCCATGTTGAAGGCATCGATTTTGTCCGAGCCGAGGACTACAGGGAGAGCGTGTTGCCGCAAGGCGGATGCTGGGAGCGACTGATCGCGATCTCGGAATACGTGAAGGACGATTATGTCATTCAATTGGACGCTGATACCGTGACGTTGCAGCATATGCCTGAGGTGCGTGACGCTGTCCTCAACTCAAGATCGTTTGTCCTGGCTACGGAAGACGGCCAGGATTTTGTCAGTAGCAGCGAGGCCTCGCACTGGGCCAAGCCGCGAGTGGCATCTGGCGAGCATGTGCAGGTACTCGCCGAAGCCAACCTCGACCGCCTGTTCGGGAGTGATTCGATACGCTATGTCAGAGGATGCGCCGGCTTCTCCGGGTTCGCTCCGGGTAGTTTCAACCGCGAACACCTACGGGAGCTGAGTGGCGCGATGGGGGCGATCCTCGCCGACAAGTGGAGTTCCTGGGGAACGGAGCAATTCGCTTCCAATTACATGGTTTCGAATTCACCCAAGGCGTGTGTTTTGCCGCATCCGAAATATTGCCATCCTGGGCGCGAACGGCCCGGAACGGTCTTCCTGCATTTCATTGGCTACGTGCGATTCAGCACGGGGCGTTATGCGCGTGCCGCCACAGAAACGTCTGTGGCACTCGGCGGTCCAGCGAAACCTTAGCCGATTCTCGCGAATGGTGCCGCTTCTTTTCCGATTGATTTCGCCTGCGGGTGCTTCGGGGAAATTGAGCATTTTTATTTTCCATCGGGTACTTCCGAATGCCGATCCGCTCCTGCCGTTCGAACCAGATGCCGAACAATTCGACTGGATGGTTCGATTCATCTCCCGGACCTACAGCGTTCTGCCACTTGTGGAGGCGGCACAGCGGCTGACGGCGGGGTCGCTTCCCGCGGCCGCAGCTGTGATAACGTTCGACGACGGCTACGCCGACAATTTCGAAGTCGCTTGGCCGATACTTCGACGCTACGGGGTCGTGGCGAGCTTTTTTATTGCCACCTCGTTTCTCGACGGCGGTCGCATGTGGAACGACGACGTAATCGAAGCCGTCAGGAAATTCCCTGGTGGTGAACTGGATCTTCGGGAATTCAACCTGGGAACCCATGCCTTGACCGATACAGCGTCACGGGTTCAATGCTACGGGGCCGTGCTCGGAAAACTCAAGTATTTCGAGCACGGCTATCGTTCCCAAGTGGCTAACGAAATTGGCAGGCGAGGAGCCGTCCCGGAACGTAGCGAACTGATGATGACTCGCACACAGCTCCGAGAACTGCATGCGGCAGGCGCAGAAATTGGTGCCCATACCCACACGCATCCGATCCTGGAACTCCTCGATGACAGCATGGCAATTGCCGAGATCGAAGCGGGAAAACTGGAGCTGGAATCCATTCTCGGCGAAGCAGTGAACGTTTTCGCTTACCCGAATGGTGTTCCGCAACGGGACTGTTCGGCCCGCCATGGCGATATGGTAAAAAAACTCGGATTTGAAGCGGCGGTTTCAACCGAACCAAGATATGCGAACGCCGGTACAGACGTTTTTCAACTGCCGCGTTTTACTCCCTGGGACAGAACGCCGACAAAATTTGCTGCGCGCTGCATGATGCAGTTGTGGAAGAGAAGGATCTAAGAAGTCACTTATTTGAACCTTTGGGAATCTCTAGCAAAGCGGCATTGTGGCCTAAAATCCTCCAACTATCGGGTAATAAGCGGTTAATGCAACGAATTGGAAACGAGGTAATGGGGTGAGCTCGTAGTTTATTGGCGATGTGATACAACTTTACATTTTCTATTGGATGTACAACTGTTCCATCAGAGTTACCCTTAAACAATTTGACGTTCCCATAAGGTTTCAAGAGATTCTCAAGTTCTTCAGGAGTGTATTCACGAAGATGATAAGGCCATTGACAACGTGTTATGGTCCAATTGGGAGTTGTAATAAATACTGAGTATTTGGCAATACGCACAAGGTTAGCAATGAACTCTTTGTCATCCTCAACATGCTCAATAACATCCATTGACGTGACAGAATCAAAGCTATCTGTGGGGATTTCAGTCAAAGGAGTAATCAAGATATTCTCTCCTTTGATTCGAGGGTCAAGATCTTGACCTGTAACTTGATTATTCGATTGGCGCAAGATATCAAGTCCTTTTCCCAACCCACAGCCTGCATCAAGTATTTTTATATTCTTGAAAATTGTTGATGCAAATATATACCATGCAAGTTGTCCGGGCCCTCGACCTGCTTCGACTGAGGTGTCGCCAACCTTTTTAGCCACTGAGCTTGTTCTGTCCATAAGTAATTTGCCTTCGGAAAAAATTGTTCTAATCGAACAGAAGCTCTAAGTAGTATTAAAGCTTCAAAATGATCAAAGATTATAAAAAACCAACTACGAAAACGCTAATCAAGGTCTCTTGCAAGGCAAAGGCTATCTGGCGGTTCAACCATGTTTATCCAGTTTTCGGATTGAGTCCCTAAACTGCTGTAAATCGGGTGGGGGGTAGCCACCGCTTCGATTCGGTAA
>NZ_FLQY01000067.1 GCF_900089945.1 Candidatus Propionivibrio aalborgensis
GCGCCGTTCTGGATTTCGAAGTCCTGCATCGGATAGCGGTAGGCCAGAACGCCATCGCCCTCCTCAGTCCATTGAATGACGTCAATAAACTGCTTTTTGATGAAATCCATGAGTGCCATGAGGTTCTCCCTGAACGAAAGCAGCCTGATTAGTAGGTCATGCACGCCGCGTTGGTCAGCCCAACGGTCAGCGAAAGTGTGGCAACAAAGATCGCCGGGGCTACTTTGCCAGCGGGAATATCTTCAGCCAGATGCGGCACGGTATAGCGTGCCACCAGGTACGCCAGTATCTGGATCACGCCGGCAATAGCGCCCCAGGCAGCGAGGTCGATCAGCGTGTCGCTGTGGGCAATGACATTGGCTACGGGGAGGGCGAAGCCGAACAGGGCGCCCGACAGGCCAATTGCGGCCGCGATGTTGCCCTGCCGGATCAAGGCGATTTCGTCGTACGGCGTGACGTTCACATAGACCATAAAAAATACGGTAATCAGGACGACGCCAACCGCGAAATAGGCGAGAAAGGCGGGCAACATGGTCAACATTTTAGGCAACATAGAACTCTCCAGTATGCGAATGCTGCGTCGCCGTTCCAGACCGGCAAATACTTCACTTCGACGGGTGCATGACAGCAAAGCGAATCAGTCCGTCAAGAACCAGATTCTCTGTCAATTTAAACGGGATACGCAAGTGCGGTGCAATGCGATGTGCGGCGCCACCCGTCAGCAGACAGCGAGTTTCCTGGGAGGCGGGCAGTCCCGAGAACATTCGCTCGATGGCGCCAACCTGTGCGTGCAGGCAACCACTGACGATGGCATCCGCGGTATTTTGTGGCGTCGTGCTGAAACTGCCTTCAGCCAATGGCAGTTGTGCAGTGTCTCGTGCCAAAGAAGCGCGCATCAGATCGATACCCGGCAGGATCAATCCGCCACGGAATACTCCGCTTGCGTCGAGCCAGTCGACGGTGGTCGCCGTCCCGGCGCCTACGACGAGGCAGTCCGTTGAGCTAAGCCCGCGAGCGCCGATCAACGCCGCCCAGCGGTCGGCGCCCAGGCTCCCGGGCTGATCATAGGCATTGCGCACTCCGCAAATTCCGGCGCTTGAACGCAACCATAGCGGGGCAGGAAAGCGTGTGCCCAATGCCGTTCCGATTACGTCCTCAACCACTTGGCCGGCCACGTTACAGGCGACGATGCGTGCAGCGCCAGGCCACCCAGCGGAGACTTCGGACAAGCTCGCGGCTTCGCTGGTGGGCAGGGCGCCTCGGGCAATCCAGATCGCGCCGTCATGCACGCCCCACTTGATGCGCGTATTGCCGGCGTCGATGGCGATGAGATTCATTGGGCGCGTAGGGAAAGATCGCCGGACAGGCAGCGCTCGACGCCGGCCGAAGTCTGCACCAGCAGGGCGCCGTCAAGGTCGGCGCCGCGGCAGACGCCTTCCTTTTCGAGAAGGCCGTTGCGCAGCAGACGTACCGGATGGTTCTGCCAGGCGTTCAGCGCCTGCCACTGATCACGCAAGACGGCAAAACCGCCGTACGAGAAGCGGTCGAATACATGCGCCAGTTCGACGAGAAGCTGCGCGAACAAGGCGTGTCTTTCCGGCAATGGCAAGATGATATCGTCCAGCGCTGCGGCAGGAAGTGCGAAGTCTGCAGCCTCGCCGATGCTTTCGGGCATGCTCAGGTTGAGGCCGATTCCGACGACGGCCAGCGCGCTGTCCGGCGCGCTCTGCAATTCGACGAGAATGCCGCCGAGTTTTGCGTTGTCATACAGGATGTCGTTCGGCCACTTGAGCATGATGCCGTTGGCGCCGAAGGCTTCAAGGGCGTGAACCACGGCGACGCCCACCGCCAGCGAAAGGCCGGCCAGTTGCCCGACACCACCGTCGAAACGCCAAAGCACAGAAAAAGTCAGACTCGATTCAGGCGATGCCAGCCAGCCACGACCCCGGCTGCCGCGTCCGGCGGTCTGCCGGTCTGTGACGATGACGCTTCCGGCCGGTGCGCCTTCAGCGGCACGCTTGAGCAGCAAGGTGCTGGTCGATTCGCACTCCAGGAGGGAATCGATATCGAATCGGCCGCGCGCATCTCCGAGCATGGATTGCACGCTGACCGGGTCGATCATCGGTGACGAGGAAGAATCAATCACTGCAGTGGCATCGGAAATCAATGCCGCTATTATCGTCAATAACCGCTTCGACTACCGAACTATCCCGTCGCACGCAGCGGATCGCTATTGCGTCCGTCGTCAAGTCCCAGCTCCTGGATCTTGCGCGTGATGGTGTTGCGACCGATACCCAGTGCCAGCGCTGCTTCGATCCGCCGCCCTCCCGTGTGTGCCAGCGCACGGGTAATGAGAACGCGCTCGAAGCTGTTGGTCAGTATTTCGTGAACCTTGCCGCCACTATCCACCAGAAGACGATTGACCTCCTGCGCCAACGCACTCTCCCAGTCGGCAGCGGCGGACTGCAGCGCAGTATCGCGCAGCTCCGCCGGAAGATCGGCGAGGTCAACCTGCTGACCTGGCGCCATGACAGTAAGCCAGTGACAGATGTTTTCCAATTGACGAACGTTGCCAGGGAAATCAAGCGACGCGAGATGTTTGAGCGCTGCCTCGGAAAAACGCTTGGCCTCCACGCCCAGCTCCTGGGCGCTTTTGTGCATGAAATGACGGGCCAGGATCGGAATGTCCTCGCGCCGTTCTCGCAAGCTCGGCAAACGCACGCGGATCACATTCAGGCGGTGAAACAGATCCTCGCGAAAGAGGCCTTCCTTGACGCGATTTTCCAGATTCTGGTGTGTTGCGGCGATGATGCGGACGTTGGCCTTGATCGGGGAATGCCCGCCAACGCGGTAGTAGTTTCCATCGGAGAGCACGCGCAGCAAGCGTGTCTGCAGTTCAGAGGGCATGTCGCCGATTTCGTCGAGAAAAAGCGTGCCGCCTTCGGCTTGCTCGAAGCGACCGCGCCGCTGCACCGCTGCACCGGTAAAGGCGCCTCGCTCATGGCCGAATAGCTCGGACTCAAGCAGCTCCTTGGGAATGGCTGCCGTGTTTATGGCGATGAATGGCTTGTCCGATCGCAAACTGTGGCGATGTACGGCACGGGCGACCAGTTCCTTTCCCGAACCCGACTCGCCGGTGATCATGACCGTTGCGTTCGACTGACTCAGGCGGCCAATGGCGCGAAAGACTTCCTGCATGGCGGGGGCCTGCCCGAGGATCTCAGGAACCAGACCAACCTCGTCGGACGCACCAACCTGGTGCAAGCTCTCGTCAATGGCGCGACGGATCAACTCCAGCGCCTGGTCGACATCAAACGGTTTGGGCAAATACTCGAATGCGCCACCCTGGAAAGCTGCAACGGCACTGTCCAGATCCGAGTAGGCAGTCATGATGATGACCGGCAGAGAAGGGAAGCGCTCTTTGACCTGCTTTAACAGATCCAGCCCGGATTCGCCCGGCATGCGGATATCCGACAACAACACCTGCGGAGGTTCCCTGCCCAGATCAAGCTGCGACAGGGCTTCGCTGGCCGAAGCAAAACTCTTGAATGGCACCTGTTCGCGTGACAGCGTCTTTTCGAGAACCCAGCGTATTGATTTGTCGTCGTCGACGATCCACACAGGCTTCATTGTATTTCCTGACATTACGAATAAGTATGGTTAGCCTTTAGCAAATAGCTTGCCATTTTGGCGATTACTCCGTAATCAGGGGCATCCGTATCGTAAAACAGGTTTGCCCTGGGCGCGTTTCGCATTCGACCGTCCCTTGGTGCTGCTGGATGAAGCTCTGAGCCAGGGTCAGGCCGAGACCGCTACCCCCCTGACGACCTGACACCAGCGGATAGAACATCTTTTCACGGATGTCGTCAGGTATGCCCGGACCGTTGTCGATCACCTGCAATTCAAGCGCCAGACGGAAGCGTTTCTTGGCCAGCGTAACCTGCCGGCTGACACGCGTACGCAATGTGATTTCCCCCGAATTGGGTACGCCGTCGGATTGCCCCTTGATCGCCTGCGCTGCATTGCGCGCGATATTGAGAACAGCCTGTATCAGTTGCTCGCGATCACCGACCAGTTCGGGCAGACTGGTGTCGTAATCGCGCAAAACTGTGAGCGTCAGCGGGAACTCGGCAGACAGCAGGCTGCGCACACGTTCAAGTATTTCGTGGATATTCACCGGGCCTGGCTGCATCGGTCGATGCGGCGAAAGCAGGCGCTTCATCAAATCCTGCAGGCGGTCCGCTTCATTGATGATGACCTGCGTGTACTCGCGCAATCCCGGGTTGTTGAGTTCATGCTCCAGCAATTGCGCCGCCCCACGAATGCCGCCCAGCGGGTTCTTGATTTCATGCGCCAGATTGCGGATCAGCTCACGGCTGGCAATC
>NZ_FLQY01000068.1 GCF_900089945.1 Candidatus Propionivibrio aalborgensis
GCCTTCGTCATGTTCCAGTGGGGCAAGAGCCAGAATGCCAAGAACGTTTTCCTGCTGCCCGATGGCAATGGCGAATTCACACGCAAGATGGGCATGCTGGTAGACAAGAACAATCTCGGTTTCGGCCAGCGCAGTTGGCGCTATTCCATGTACGTCGAAGACGGCGAAATCAAGAAGCTGTTTTCGGAAAACGGCTTCGAGGACAACTGCCCGACCGATCCCTTCGAAGTGTCCGACGCCGATACGATGTTGAAGTATCTGAAGAGCCGCTGACTGGCGGAACCCTGGCCCATGCCGACTGAAAGTCGGCAGCCGGGCTGGCACGCACCGGTCAGTCTTCGCTCCAGGGCTTGCGCATGGTGACGAACTCCTCCGCGGCCGTGGGGTGTATGCCGATGGTCGTGTCGAAGAGGGCTTTGGTGGCGCCCGCCCGCATGGCGATGGCGATACCCTGCATGATCTCGCCTGCATCCGGTCCCATCATGTGCGCGCCGACGACGCGGTCGCTGGCCTGGTCCACGATCAGCTTCATGAAGGTCTTTTCGTCGCGTCCGCTGATGCTGTGCTTCATGGGCTTGAAGGTGGATTTGAATACGCGGATACGACCGAACCTGGCGCGCGCGTCCTCCTCGGTAAATCCGACCGTGCCGATGTTCGGCTGGCAGAAGACCGCCGTCGGAATGAAGTCGTAGTCCACCATGTTCTCCAGTCCACCAAACTCGCGCCGGGCGAAGGACATACCCTCGGCCAGTGCGACCGGAGTCAGCTCGATACCGCCGGTCACATCGCCGAGAGCAAAAATGCTGGGTTCGGAGGTGCAGTATTTCTCGTCGACCTCGATGTTGCCGGCGTCGCTGATCTTTACGTTCACATTGTCAAGACCCAGCCCTTCGAGGTTGGCTTTGCGTCCCGTGGCGTAGAGCACCGCATCGACCTCAAGGGTCGTCTCATCGGTAAGCTGAACCTCAAGGCCACTGTCCCTCGCGGCGATCGCCTTCACGTTGATCTCGAAGCGCAGGTCCACGCCGGTCTTGCGAATTTCCTGAGCCGCATGGGCGCGGATGTCGGCATCGAAGCCGCGCAGGAAGAGGGGGCCACGGTACAACTGGCTAACCTGGGCGCCGAGGCCATTGAAGATGCCGGCAAACTCCACTGCGATATAGCCGCCGCCGACGATTGCCAGACGCCGGGGAAATTGTGCAAGGTCGAACACCTCGTTGGAGCTGATGGCATGCTCACTACCGGGGAATTCCGGAATATGCGGCCAACCGCCGGTGGCGATCAGGATCTTTTCTGCCGAATAGCGTTGCTCGCCGACAGCGACCGTGTGGGCATCGACGATCCGGGCGCGGCCGCTTATCACCTCGACCTTCACCCCCGCCAGCAGATTGTCATAGACTCCATTGAGGCGCGATATTTCAGCTTTCTTGTTGTCGCGCAGGGTCGCCCAGTTGAAAGCGGACCTATCGCTATCCCAGCCGAAGTTCCGGGCATCGGTGAAGGACTTGCCGAATTCGGCCGCATAGACGTACAGTTTTTTTGGTACGCACCCCACGTTCACGCAAGTGCCTCCCATGTAGCGGTCTTCTGCAACTGCAACCCTGGCCCCAAACTCGGCAGCCATGCGGGCCGCCCTGACCCCGCCCGAGCCGGCGCCGATCACAAATAGGTCGTAGTCATGATTTTCCACAGATTTTCCCCTCGCCATTCCGAGTCACAAGTCTATCAGCTTGGCAATGCTGCCGGTTCGGTCGAGTTGCCGCCACAGTTTCAGCGGTGCCAAGACGCCCGCTTTTTCGCGATTTCAATTGCGTTCCACAAGCTGGGCCAGCGTCTAGAAATCGGCTGAGAGGCGTTTGTAGTACCGGCCTTTCGTCTTCGCGTATGCCGACCGACCAAGCCTGCGTCCCATCCGGGCTAGAGGTGTTCGTGACCCGCCGCGCGTACAGCAAGGTAGATCTCGCGCAGGAACAGGCCGAGGGCGGCGATGATTGCCAGCATTGCCGCGATGAACAATGTTGCTACCATGCGCGACAGGTTGACCGCGATGAGGGCGCCCAGAAAGGCTCCGGCGACTACAAGACAGACCAGCAGCGCCGCGAAAACGGCACAGAAGATCGAGTAATAGACGAGTCGGGTGCGCCGGGCGAGTTTCGCCAGCTCGCTGCGCGACTCGGGCTGGTCGCTTTCCTTCGAACTTTCCTTCAAACGTGTCTGGATTACTCGCCGGCGGTCGACGATTCGGCCCAGGCGAGTGTTCATGGCGCTGATCAGGGTGGCGATTGCCGTCAGCAGAAAAACCGGGGCAACGGCCAGCTGGATGACGCGGGCGATGTCTGTGAGATGTGGCTCCATCGGCAGGATGCAGTCCT
>NZ_FLQY01000069.1 GCF_900089945.1 Candidatus Propionivibrio aalborgensis
TTGCGTGCCGGCGTCGGCGGTACCTTCGTTTTCCGAGGTGCGCGCAGCCTACATCGCGTCCGATGCCCTGCTGCTCGCCCGCGATGGCCGGCCATTGCAGAGTACGCGCATCGACATGACGCAGCGCAGTTTGCCGTGGACGCGGATCGAAGACGTTTCCCCCGCTTTCCTGCGGGCTCTGGCAGCTCATCGGCCTGCTCGACGAGCTTGACGATGTTGCAGGCAATGGCGCAGATGAAGCAGGGTGCCAGCGCAGATTGCGAAGGGCTGGATGGCTTGGCGCGATTGGCGCTTTCCGGCGGCTTGCGCGACCGATTTGACAGTGCCGGTTGGCTTGGGGCTGAACAGTCTCCGGGATTGGCGCCGCATCTGGCGCAGAAGCTGCTCACGCAGCCGGGGCAACGGCTGACGAGCACGCTGGACGCCGACCTCCAGCGATTTGCGGTGGCCACGCTGCAACGGCAGTTGCGGGGGATCGCTAGGCAGAATGCGGAAGACGGCGCGGTGCTGGTGCTCGATAACGCCTCGGGCGAGGTGCTGGCCTGGGTCGGTTCTAGCGGGGCCCTGTCCGATGCGCCGGAAGTGGATGGCGTGACCGCGCTGCGGCAGGCGGGATCGACGCTCAAGCCTTTTCTGTATGCGCTGGCGTTCGAACGGCGCGACCTGACGGCCGCCTCACTGATTGACGATTCGCCGCTCGCGTTGACGACCGGCAACGGCCTCTACGTGCCGCAGAATTACGAGCCGCAGTATCGCGGCTGGGTCAGCGCGCGCATGGCGCTCGGTGGATCGCTCAACGTGCCGGCGGTGCGCACGCTGGTGCGTATCGGGCCCGAGGCTTTCCGCGATCACCTGTACGCCTTCGGCTTCAAGAGCCTGACCGAGAACGGCGAGCACTATGGCTTCAGTCTGGCGCTCGGTTCGGCCGAAACCTCCCTGCTGATGCTGGCCAATGGGTACCGTACGCTGGCCAACGGTGGCCTGTGGTCACCCTTGCATGTAACTCAGGGGGCGAGCCATCGACCCTGCGTCGAAGGTGGGTGTAGCGGCGTCTTTGCCGCTAAATCAGAGCGCTCGAAACAGCCTGAACTCGCCTCACGACGGGTAGCGGACGCTGCGGCAGTATTCATCGTCGCCGACATTCTTTCCGACCGTGCCGCGCGCGTCGGTACCTTCGGACTCGAATCGTGGCTCGCCACACCGTACTGGAGTGCGGCGAAAACCGGCACCAGCAAGGACATGCGCGACAACTGGTGCGTTGGATTCTCGTCGCGCTATACGGTCGCCGTGTGGGTCGGCAACGCGGCCGGCGAAGCGATGCACGATGTGTCGGGAATTTCAGGCGCGGCGCCGATCTGGCGCGAGGTGATGGACCGCCTGCATCGCGGCGGCAGTCATCCGCCAAGCGTGGCCAAGCCACCACCCGCAGGCGTAGCGCGCCAATCGATCCGTTTTGAGCCAGCCGACAAGATCGATGAAGTCGCGCGACAGGAATGGTTTGTCGCCGGTACCGGCATGAGCGTCGTTCGGTTAGCCGAAGGCAAGGCGCTGGCGCACATCGCCTATCCGGGGCAGGGGACGATCATCGCGCTCGATGCGGATATTCCGCCCGAACGCCAGCGCATCGCATTGCAACTTTCCGGCTCGCCCGCTCCCGGTTGGCAGTGGCGAATCGACGGCAAGCCTGCGGGAATGGCGTCAGACGATGTGCTCTGGAGGCCGTCTCCCGGACATCACCATCTGGTCCTGGCCGATGCAAACGGTCGCGAACTGGAAACGGTCCGTTTTGAGGTTCGGGCGCTCAAGGGAAAACGGGCGAAATAGCCGGGAAATCTTTCTCAGGCGAGTAGATCAAAAGGCCGTGCAACACCATCGAACAGATTGCTGACCAGCTTCCGTTCCCTGTCTTCAATGCAATCGAGAAACTCGTCGGCGCGGCCCATGCGTCGAAAGGTATCGAAGCCGTTTTCGAGAAAGGCGTGCAAATCGCCGAGCCCGGCGAGGTGAGCCGGGCGGCGCATCAGTTTCAACACGGTCGAGACCAGGGGTTTCCTGGCGAGCCTTTCCAGCGCATCGCCCGTCTTGCGGATGAGAGCGATCTGACGCATGCGATCCTTTTGGCGGCGGACGCGCCGGTAGGCGTCTGCGTAGTTGTCTTCATCAATGCGGTCGATCATTCCGGCGCGATCCAGTTCGACGACTGTCGCCGCGTCGAGTTTCTCGGTCAGCGCGTCGATTTCTACGGCCAGCGTAATGGTTTGCAGGGCAGAGAGCGGAAGCAGATTGAGCAGCAGAGGCAGAATTTTTTCGACTTCGTCGTCGCGGCTGCTGAAGTCCTTCGGGCCGTAGAGGTCGGTGAGTATGAAGCGTGCAGACTGAGCATAGCGTTCGCTGGCCAGCAGATCGGCATAACATCGGGCGAGGCGGGCGGCTTGCCACTCACGCAGAAGCAAGCGCTTGCGCGCGGTGGCGGGCGACTTGTTGGCGCGTTGCCGGAGCGCCTTGGCCGCCTGCAGGTGGCGGCGCAGCAGTTCGCCGCACTTCTGTTTTTCCGCTTCGAGTTCGGATTCATCCATGGTGATAGATTACGTCCGGCTGACAGGATCTTTCAAGCAAGATTCCGCCGACCTTTTAGCGGCAGCGTAGCCGCCATTACCCACAATCATAGGCATCTCACGCCGATGCGTTTGCTCAGAAAAAATCATAAGCCAGCTGCAGCTCTATGCCTTTGTCCTGTAGCGTGCCGCCGCTTGAGGTGATGTAATCGGGATGGCTCAGACGCTTTGCCATGGAGACATCCAGTCTGACTCCTTTCCAGCGCAGACGGGTTGCTACCCCGACGGATGAAATCGTCGTGGCCGGCCCGTGTTGATCCTGGCCGCGTCCGACATCGTAGAACGGTATCACCGAAAAATTGAACCCGTCGCCCGGTTGGCGAACGAGCGGGTAATCGAGTTCGATATTGAGTATGTTTCCCTTGTCCCGAATCAGTTGGTTTTCCCGATAACCTCGTACCGTGTAGACGCCGCCGATTGACATCTGGTCGAGCGGTAGCAACTTGTGCGAAGTTTGCTGCGTCGTACCGCGGAGGATGATCTGGGTGCCATTGTCTGCCATCTGCCGTGCATACTGCACCTGCCCGAGCCAGAAGCCATACTGGTGATCGAACGGAACCACGGTCGTCGCTGGCAGCCCGACGATGTCCTGCAGGTTGTTGCGGGCGGAAATGTAGGTAGAACGTGCGGCAAACACCTGGCGCTCTGAGCGATAACTGTATTCCTGCCAAAACCGCCAGGCAGAAACCTTGGTCTCCCCACTGGGTTCACCCTGAATGAATGAAAATGGAATACCTCCTACCGATGTGCGATTCTTCCGATCCACAAAGTTGAGCCCGAGAGTCAGTCTGTGATTGAGCGTCTCGATGAAAGTCTGGCTTAGACCTACATCCAGGCTGTCCTGAATGCTTTTGATGTCGAGGCTCGTCAACGGTTCTTCGACGACGACGGATTGTTCTCGGTAGTACTGCACCGACAGTTGGGTTCCGAGCGTGTTGAGTGGCATGAACCAGCCGATGCTGTTGCGCGTGCTTCGTGAATCCTCTGACGAACCTTGAATGGTCGCCTCAAGATAGTCGCCATGCCCTGTGAGATTGCGCACCCAGCCACTGAGTCCGAGCGCACTCGTGCCAATCGAAGGCGGGCGATAATTGTTGGCGTAGGCAGATAACTGGTAAGGCCGTGCTCGTTCTACATCCACTTCAAGAATGGCTTCGCCGAGTTTGGTTCCCGGCGTCATCCGGGCGTTCATGCGCTTGAACAACGGGTCATCCAGCAATAATTGAAAGCGCTCGCGTAGCTGGTCAATATTGAGCACGGCTTCAGGGTCACGGGAAAGACGTTTGCTCACGTAGTCATCATCCAGCCGCTCCATTCCGGCAAGTCGGATTGCCTGGAGCCGTCCTTCCACGATGTCGATCGTCAGCGTATCCCCAGTCAGGGCGTTGTTTCCAAACAGTGCGCCGGAGTTGATATATCCCTGATCAATATAGTACCTGGTCAGCTTTAGTCGCAAGGCCTCCAGGTCAGCCTCATTCAGCCGTTTGCCAAGATAAGGTGCGGCCAGCGCATCGAGTTCGCTGGTGGAGATGACCGCATTGCCCCGAAAGACAATGTGGTTGATCAGCACTGTTTCCGTGCGTTCGGGAACGGGCGGCGCGAGCAGCGGGTCAATCGGCGGCAATCGGAACGAACCTGCCGGGGGGGCGGTGAGATAGCTCGGAGCCGCCGGCTCCTGAACGTTCAGGTGATCAGTCGCTTCGACCGAGCGCGCAAGCTGTGGAGCCAATGCATAAACTGCCAGAGTTGTCAGCAAGGCACATCGATACCGCCATCCCCTGCCAGCAGCTTGCCGGGTTAGATCGGTCATGCTTTGGCACACTCATGCCCAATATAGGCCAAACCCATCAGGTCAATACTTGGCAGGCGATTTACCGCGCTTGCCGCCTTCGGCGTAGACTCCGGGCCGAGAAGATCCAGGGACGATGCCGGAAAACCACCGCGCCCGGCTTGGGAAAGCGAACTGCCGACGGTAGTCTGGCAGGGATTGCGACCCAGACCGCCCGAATCGACCACCTTGGCAGTCAGTCCGGTCAAGGCCCCCGAAATGTCCAGTACCGGAGCAGTGACATTGACCGTGCCGCTGATCCCCGTAGGCGCCGCAGCCTGGATGACGTTAAAGCCGAAAACTCCAGGCGCGAAGGTATAAGGTGTCTGCCCGCCCAGGAATAGCGTATTTCCACTGGCCAGCAGGGTTTGCACGTTGATGGCTATGTTCCCGCCTGTAGCGTTCTGGGCAGTGGTGTTGGCCTGGATGAAGCCGGTGTTCATCACCAGGGCCTTCGCGCTGAGATTGATATCGCCGCCATTGCCGGTCAGGCCCTGCACTGACGTCGTAATCTGGGAGTCCTGCAGGTAAATCTGTTGCCCGCCCTGGATGTTGATAGCTCCACCATTTCCGGAATTTGCGCTCGTCGTGATGCTGCTCAGAATGAGTGAAAGCTGATCGCTGAAACCGATCTGGAGCGTGCCCGCATCAACATTACCGGTCGAGTTTGCCTTGATTGAGCCACTGTTCATGGTCAGATTGACTGCCTGGACGGTCAACGTTGTGGGAGTCACGGTAGAGGGTTGGGCATTATTTCCATCGTTCTCAATGCTGAGGGCCCCGCCGGCTCCAAGAGCTATCGTGCTATCGGAAAGCACCGTGACACTCCCCGGCTGCCCGGTAGAGAACGATGATGCGGCGGCACCGATCTGGCTGCCCGTTCCGTTGACCGCAATGGGGCCCGCCCTCAACAGCACCTCGCCGCCACGTCCGGAACCTCCCGTGCTCGAAGTGATGACACCGCCGCTCAGTACGTTGAGTGCACCGCTGGCATTGACATCGGCCGTGCCGGCGTTGCCCGAACTCCCGTAAGCGCTGCGACTGGCAATTCCCGTTGGAAAATATGAATCGCCGCCTTCGATCGTTAGCGTCTGGGCGGCCACTTCTACACGCCCGGCATTGCCTGCTGCATAGGCATCGCTTGAGATTGCCGCTCCATACAGTAACAAGCCGCCGCCGATCTGGATGCTTGGGGCGCTGACCGAAACCGTACCGGAGTTGCCAGTACTATAGGAATCTGAACTAATGAAACCGCCTTCGGACAGATTGATGCTTTTTGTGGCCCTGACGTTGACCGACCCGCCTGCACCAGAGCCGCTCGTGTCGCTTCGTATCCAGGCCCAGTCATCGATATTGCCACGGGCCAGATTGACCTGACTGGCGCTGATATCGATCTGGCCGGCGTTGCCGCTTCCATATGTGTTCGATCGGATTTGCCCACCCCCACCGACATCCAGATTTCCGCTTACGTTGATTCCGACATTGCCGGCATTGCCGCTATTATTCGCTGCCGAGGAAATGCGCCCGTCCTGGTCGACCCGTAGATCGCCTCCGATGGAAACCGCAACAGTACCTCCTTGGCCCGCTGTCTGAGTATCTGAACGAATAAGGCCACCGTGGGTTAACAAAGTATCCCCCGCCACGGTCACAGAAACCTGTCCAGCGTTACCTGTGCTACCCGTAAGGCTGGAGCTGTCAATGGCTGCAAGTCCGGAGGCCTTTCCATCGATTGTCAATTGGCCCGCCATTACGGACACCGGCCCGGCGTTTCCCTGGGCTGAGGTCGCCGTAGAAATGAACCCGAGCTCGGCAAGCTGCAGATGGCCCGTAACATCGACCACGACCGAGCCACCTTGTCCCGCACTGCCGGCTCTCGCTTCAGAGGTAATGCCAGCGCCAGCGCCGTTTCCCATCGCATCAATCAGCAGATTATTCGCCTTGAAAACGACGTTGCCACCATTGCCCTGGCTCCATGTGTCTGACGAAATGCCTCCGTAGTGGAGGATCTGCGCATCACCCGCCACATCGACATTCACCGTGCCGGCATTGCCACTGGAAAAGAAATCGGCCGTGCTGAATATGCCGGTTGAGCCGCCATAGTTACGACCGTCAAGCAGCAGGGTGCCTGTAGCGACCTGGATGTCACCCGCACCGCCCGGAGCGTATGTGGAGGTGACTATCTTGCCGCCGTGAATCAGGCTCAAGGTTCCAGACGTCGTGGTGTTGATCGACCCCACATTGCCTTGACTGACTCCAAATGCCTGGCTGGATATCTGTGTGAGAGACTGGCCGCCGGTACCATCTACAGTCAGGTTGTGTGAGGATATGTTGATGGTTCCTGGATTCCCGGCGTCATAACTGTCGGATGAGACAAAGCTGTCCGTAAGAATATTGATATCGTTGCTGGCGTGTAAGCTGATAGTGCCGCTGTGACCAGAACCAAAGCTGTCGCTGGAAATCTGGCTGGCGTTGCTGAGCACGATGGAATCGGCAACATCAACTGCGAGCGCGCCCGCATTGCCCGAGCCAACGGTCCGACTTATTACTCTGGCTCCATCGATCGCCAGATTGGCAAGTGTCATCGTGATAGCCCCTGCCGGGTTGGCGACCGAGGTGTCTGTAGCGATCAGGGCGCCGCCGCGTATAGCGGCGTCTCCGGCGCTGATGCCGATATTGCCTCCGGCAGCGGTATAAACGAAGCTTCCGTTGCTGATGTCCAGGAGGCCGCTGGCCGCCGGGAGCGCACCGGACGTGCCGATTTCCGCAGGCCCGGCGCCGTTCGCCACAATGCGGATGTCGCCGCTACCTGTCTGCAAAATGGCATTATCAATTGTCAAATCACCTGCCGTGAGCGCAATGCCGCCTGCGGGGTTGTACAGAACGGAATCCTTGACAATGAGAGGTGCCGTTGTCGCTCCGAGAAAGCCATACGCAGCCGGTTCGGCGCTCGAGAACGTGCTGGCGCTTGCCGTATCCGCATAGAAATTGCCATCGGGAAACTTGATATAGTTGCCGGTACTGGCATGGAAGGCTCCCGGTACATTGATCCAGGCGCCGGCGCCGAATGTCACCCCGGCCGGATTGATGAAGTAGAAATTAGGCTGTCCGCTGGCCGCAACGAGCGAGAGCGTGCCATTGATCTGGGAGACTGCACCTCCCGTCACACGACTGATGACGTTGCTGATGCCAGCGGTCGCGGTTGTGAAAGTGGCCGATTCGCCACCCTGTATATTGAAGGTCTCGAAGCTGTGAAAGAGATTGTTTCCGGAGAGTTTGCCCAGCGTTTCTGGAATGACATAGGCCGGTCCTGCAAGCACTTGGGCGCCTTGACCCAGGCTGGAATCGGTTGCGATTTGCGCCGACGCAGCGAGCGGGAAGAAGACGCCCGTCAGTAAGATGGCCCATGGAAGAAATGTGCATCGAGGCAGGTTCAAGGTACTCATAGCCAGTTTCCTATCAACACAAAAGGTGCCCAGAAGAAAGGGTGGTCGAATTGACGGCTGTGCAGCAGTTCGAGCTGCGCCTGTCGCAGTGCCTCTGTCTTGGTCAGTCCCGCATTGACCATGCCGCCATAGAACTTCTTCATCACCGACTTGGCAGCATTATCCTCAACCGGCCAAAGGGTGCCGAGAACGCTCTTGGCTCGGGTCTTGATTGCAGCACCGGAAAAGCCCAGCGGCGCGCGAAAATTGCCTTCTGCGGTCTCGCAAGCCGAGAGGGTCAGCAATTCCATCGGGTTGTTCTGGAAATTTTCACTCTTGAGCATCGATTCCAGCCTGTTCATGCTCAATATATCGTCATAAGCCATGATGAAGCTTGAATCGGCACTCCCGCCAAAGACAGCATGTGAGGCGATGTGCACAATGCGGAAGTCACCTGTTCCAAAATCACGTTGAAATTGGCCAACCGTAAAGTCGGCATTCAGTAGTGTGGTGCCTTTCAGGATGTCCTTGAGTGCCTCGATTTCATCCTTGACGCCGGGCAGGGAAAGATCAGCGCGAAACCTTTCAATGTCCCGGTGTTGGTCAATGTTGTTGGTGGATTCCACCGAAGGTGCTGCTATGGCACTACTGAGGGAGCGTGTCTGCACGGCCTGAGCCAGTCCTCCACGCGATGCCGAGGTGCTGGGTTCGAGAATCCTCACGATCGATGGTTGCGCCATTATATTGACAACAGGCCCTGGCTCCGAAACACCAGCGACCAGCGACACCAACTTGCGTCCGGCTGTCGAGGCGGAATTCGTCATCGTTAGTCCGGTTACCATGGAAACCGCATATTTTTCGATTACAAACTGTTTTCCGTCATGGAGCGCTCCCACCGGAACGAGGCGCAGGGCGCCATCCGGAACAACGACCAGGTTTTGGATATCTTGCTCGGTGATGGCTTCGTCAAATGGGCTGAGCAGCCAGCGGTAGAGTTGCTTCGCCAGGGCAATGTAATCGGGAGCGCCACGGCGCAGCACATTAGCATAGGCGATGGCGGTGGAGTGCAGCACTTCCCTTTCCACCGGGGTAATGTGGCGTACGATTCCGGCCTGTGTTTCCAGCAGTAATTCAAGGCGGTCGGGGAGGCTGATGGGGTATAGCAACGCGGTGCCTGCCGGAATACTTCCACCGCTACCGCCCTGGGCCGTCTCGATGGAGCAACGGTCGCCGAGGAAGTCCTGCAGTTCGGTCTGCTTGATCAATTCGAAGGTGTCCATGGCGCGGCGCAGGTAAGTTGCTTGTGCTGCCGCAGGCTGATTGTTGGCTTGACTGAGCAGCAAATCGACATAGCCGAGATAGATTGGTTCCAGAGTCTGGCTGAAGGAAGATCGGCCCTCTTCGTTTTCGATCGGAATGTCCTGCCGAACCGCTTCGATCTGCTCAACTGCCCGCTGATAGGCGGCCAATGCTGCTGGCGCCTTGTCCTCTGACTTCAGCAAGCGTCCTTGCCGCCATTCGAGATTGATCAGCAGGTCGGCAACATTCACCGATTCCAAGGAGCGCGCGAGTGTTGTTGCCTTTTGCGTCAGTTGCCCCGCTTCGGCTGTACGCCCCTGGTCCTCATAGAGTTGCGCCAATGCGTCGAGGGATTCAACCAGCAGACGGCTGTTGTCGGCCTGCTCCGATAGCTTGCGCGCCTCGTCGAGATGTTGATAGGCCAGACGCAGCCCCTGGTCTCCAAGGAGGCGAGCTTGATTTCCGAGATTGAGGTGGTAGCGAATGTGTTCAGGTCTGTCGCCGGATTGTGAAAGTTGTTGTGATACAGCCCCCAGCTTTTCCAGGCGTTTGTCGTCCGCCGCCAATCGGGCGAGGTTCAACCCGACGATGAGTTGGGTATTCAAATCGTTTCCCGCTATGGTGAGCGCTTCCTGATAGAAGTTGCTGGCTGCGTCTGGTTGCTTGCGGACTGTGTACAGGTTCCCCAAGAAAACGGCGTAGCGGGCGCGTTCAGTACCCGTCAGGAAGAAGTCGTAGGCTTGCTTGAGCGGCGCTTCTGCAGCTTTGTAGCGATGCGCCTGGAGCAGGGTGATGCCGAGTTCGCCAGCCGCGGTGGCTTGGGTTGCCGGATTGCCTGCCGAGTCTCTGGTGGCGGCAAGGAGATCAATGGATTGCTGGATATTGCCTTGCTGGCGCAAGGCAATACCTTCCGAAATGGCCGCGTTCCAATCAGTCGTGGGAACGGCAGCGCTGGCCGACTGAATGAAGAGGAAGGCCAGGACAAAGCAATAAGCGAGTCGGATTTGAATCGCACACACGTTTGTTGCCTCTCACATGCTGCTGGCTTCGGGGGGCTCCAACTGAGCAAATTTGTTCCTGGCCGCAGTTGGTGACGACCTCTGAGTATATCAATCGATGACTGCGCAATCTGTTAAAAAATACCACCTGCCAAACCGAAAAATTTGCCGCGCAGCAACTCGCCGCACTTCTGTTCTTCTGCTTCGATTTTGGATTCGTCCATGGTGGTTGATTATGTCCGGCAGACCCTGCAAGCTTGTCAGCGTTATCGTGTGTTTTACCATGGTATCCGTTTCAGAATTTCCGAGGACTATTTCCATATATGCTCGCAATCGTTCTTCGCCTGTTTATCCTGCTTGAGCTGGCCGTATATTCGGCGCTGGCCTGGCATTTTCTTGATGCCACAGCGTTGGCCGCTGGGCTATACGCTGTGGTCGGCGTGCTGGGGCTGCGCTTATGGATAGCCGGCCTGACCTATGCATTTGCCTGGTTCCACCATTCGCCTTCGCCAACGCTCGGGATCTGGCAGGCCATTCGCATGTTCTTCGGTGAGTGCGCCGCCTTTATCCTCAACTTCGTGCTTGTTTCACCCTTTGAACGCTTCTGGATGGGCACTGATCGCCTGACGCCGACGGGCGAACGTCCGCCCTTGCTGCTGATTCACGGTTACGGTTGTTCTCGGGCGGCGTGGTGGTGGCTGCGTCGTCGCCTCGAGCAAGCCGGCTGGGCGGTGGCAACGATCAGCCTGGAACCGATCTATACGAGCATCGAGAATTATGTAGCTCCGGTTTCCCGGCGCGTTGACGAGGTGCTCGCTGCGACCGGAGCGCATCAACTGGTTCTGGTCGGGCACAGTATGGGCGGCCTGGTGGCTCGCGCCTATCTGCGAACACACGGAGTGGCGAAGGTGATCCGGCTGATCACGCTGGGGACGCCGCATCTGGGCAGCGAACTGGCGAAATACGGGATCGGTGAGAATGCTCGTCAGATGACGCCGGGCAGCAGTTGGCTGGTGGCGCTTGCCAGCGAGGAGCCACGGGTCGATACTTTGAACGTTTACAGTCCGCATGACAGCTACGTGTTACCGCAATCGAACCTTGATTTTTCGGGGTCGCAACGCCGGACGATCGACGGGCTGGGCCACCTCTCCATGCTGTATTCGCCGAGAGTGGCAATGGCTTTGCTGGACGGTCTGGAGGAACAGAAAATGGGCAGTGCCGATGGTGGGCAATGAGCAATTTCGGGAGTCGATCATGAATACACTTACAACATCATTGGTTCTGTTTTCTCTTCTGATGGTTCCGAGCGCAGCGGTAGTGGCGCAGGGCGTCTATGTGACCCCTGGTGATCATGGCCCGGTCTTTTCTGACAAGCCACAAAGCGGCGCAAAAGAAGTCACTTTGCCGCCGCTCAACATTGTCACGCCGCCAAAGGCGCCCAAGCGCGCCGCTCCTGCCAAGGCCGAAGCAAAATCGAACGGCACCAAGACGGAAAAACCGGATGGCGCGAAGCCGGAAGCGGCGACAGTCGGGTACCGCAGCTTTTCCATTGTGTCTCCCGAGGACAACGGCAGTGTCGTCGCCAACACGGCCATTTTCGAAGTGCGGGTGGTAGTTGATCCGCCATTGCGACTGGGTGACGGAGATGCTTTCGTCGTCAGCATCAACGGACGTCCCGTCAATCAGCGATTTACGGCCACCGAATTCATGATTCCGCCCGAGTTCTGGGGAGATACCTTGCCGCCACTGAACCAGAGCTTGCAGCTTGACGCCAGCATTGTTGACGGTGTCGGACAGGTCCTGAAAAATGCGCCGCCAATCCGGTTCTTCATGCGCCATGCCACGGTGACGAACCACCGTAAACGGCCAGTTCACTTGCCACTTGTCCCGCCGCAGTCACCCGATCCGAAGCCTCGACCGGCGCTTGAACCAACTGAGAAGGCGAGAATGAAAGCGCCGGTAAAATAGCTTGGGGGCTAGGAAAATCCAGGCAGCCAGGGCGTATGCTGTTGCATATGAAGTGGTTCGAGCGTTCCCTGAAATAGCGCTTCGATGACCGGCGGTTCGCGCCAGCGTTCGTTCATGAAACTCAGGCCGATCTCCTCGACCAAAGCACCCCTCCAGTAGTAACTGGCAACTTCGTGTAGCGTCGTCAGGTTCAGGCTGTGGGGCAGGCGCAGGTAATCCAGCCAGCTCGAATCGTGAAAGGAGACGGTATAGGGCCCTGTGCTGACCGCGCGGGCCAGGTATTTGCCGAACACACGGCCCGGATGCTTGGCGCGGTAGTTGTCGGCATCGACGCGAGTCGCAAAGAAGAGCAGTGCGTGCAGACGACTGGGAAAGTCGCTGTACATCCGTTGTCGGTAGTATTCGAGATGGTATTCGGCAAAGTAGTTCTGAACGGTGGTGAATTGGTCCTCAGGCAGGGTTACGCCATCAGAGCTGCCGGTGAGGACATCCCAGCCCGGCAACTCATCGTCCGGATTCAGCCAGGCGAAAAGCTCAAGTGTTGCGGAATCTTTGATCAAGTGGTCCATGGTGATATGCGTGATGTTCGTCCGCTCCATTCTCACCCCTCATCGGGGTTTGTCCAAGGGGTGACTAAAAGACAAGACTCGCCAGTTCGAGGAACAGGCGAACCGCACCGGCCATCAGTAGCGCACATCCGAGCGAAATTGCCACCGACAACCAGGCTTCCTTTCGTCCCAGGGTCTTCAGCATTACGGCGAACGTCGATAGGCAGGGCACATAGAAAGTCAGGAAAATCAGAAACGTGAATATCTGCACGTGATTGAGCAGCGGCATGATCTCCAGCGTTCCGAGTGCCTGATAGATCATCAACAGCGACAATTCCTTGCGCAGAACACCGAACAGGATCGGCACGCCGAGCACGACCGGCAGCCCGAGCCACCACGATGTCACCGGGATCAGCGCCGTGTTGATCAGTGCATCGGCGCCAAAGTGACTGAGCAGCGCCAGAACGACACTGCCGACGACCAGCAGTGGCGTGACAATGGTGACAATATCCTCGGTTCGCTCCCAGGTTTTGCGCCAGACATTGCTCCAGACCGGCCGCGCGAAGGGCGGGATTTCTTGAACCATACCCGGCGCGCTGTCGGAATAGCGGCGTGCCAGCAGCTTTCCGAGGGCGGCAATCACGAACAGGGTCAGCATGAATATCGCGAATACGCCGAGTCCGCCCAGATACTTGCCGCCGATGGCCAGGATGATCGCCGAACGCGCCGAGCAGGGGACGAAGGTGATCAGAATGGCCGACACGATGCGTTCGCGCCGCGACCCCGTCGTTGCGGCGGCAGAAATCGCCGGCACGTTGCAGCCCAGTCCGATCAGGAAGGGAACGGCGACACCACCATGCAGTCCGATGTGGTGGAATCCTCGATCGACGACAAACGCGACACGATGCATGACGCCGGATTCTTCGAGCATGACCAGCAACAGAACCAGCGGCAACATGTAGGGGACGACGATGCCGACCAGACCGATCAGTCCTTCGGCCACGGCACGGCCGACGACGCCTGCCGTCGACTCGGGTTGCCATTGCTGTACCCAGTTTGCCAGGCGCGCCGAAGTCAATGAGTCGAGAAACGTGCTCATCTCGAACACAATCAGCAGGACGAGAGCGAAGACCAGCAGGCTGCCGAGCAGTCCCCAACGCGGGTTCAGGAACAATTCGTCGAGCCAGCGACGCCAGCCCTGACCGGAGTCAACGCCGCGCGGACTGGTGACTTCCTCGAACAGTACGGCCGCTTGGTGGTGGCGGTCGGCGTGCAATTCTTCCGAGAGCGGGCGCGGCAGCATCTGTTCTGCCTTTGTGCGGGCCAGCGCTATGTCGGGTAGCAGACTGGGGAAGTGAGTGCCGAGGGCGTGCAGGAAATAATCGTCGTTCTCGGCGAGCTGCGAGAGCAGGAGCGCGCGCGGCACCTCAAAAACTTCCTCTATTTCTGGGTGGGCGATGACCGCCCTGAGTGCTTGCAGGCTGTCGGCGATATGTCTGGTGGGCGGCTGTGGCAAGGGGCAGATTTTTTCCCGCGTTACGTCCAGAACCGTCTCGAAGAGTTTCAGTATTCCTTTGCCCATGTGCGCGATGGTCGGGATCACGGGTGCACCCAGCCGCTCGCTGAGTGCCTGAACGTTGATGTATAAGCCCTTCTTTCGGGCCTCATCGACACGGTTCAGGGCGATGACCAGAGGGCGCCCGAAAAGGCTCAATTCAAGGCTGAGTTCGAGGTCCTTCTCAAGCGTCGTGGCGTCGACCACTTGAACCAAAACATCCGGTGCGGGGAAATCCGAATACTCATTGACCACTTCGTGCGGTGCAACGAGTGGCCAGTGGTCTCCCCACAGCAGATACATCAGAACGACCTGATCGTGCTCGCTCAAATGATGCAGGGAGTCAATGGAAGGCAGGTCGACAAGCGAGATCTGGTCGAGTCCGACATCGACCACGCATTCCTGGTACGCGCCGCCAACGCCAGCCAGACGCTCGTGACGCACGACCGGGCTGGATGCCGCATCGAAGATGGTGCTCTTGCCGACTCCATAGCGGCCGATCAGCGCAACACGGGGACGCCTGTCGCCACGCAGGAGCGGACCGCGAAGCGGGATCGCCGTCACTGCAGGGGTGTGTAAGGTGCCGGACTGGAGCATTGATCAACTTGAAAACTGCATTTTAAACGACCTGCACACCGGCTGCTTGGTATCCGGATACGATGGGAGTCCAGCTGTCTTGTCAATACGAAGGTCGCGGAGTGTCTTGAAGCGGAATGTGCGGCGAAATGTTAGACTGACGGACTGTATACCAAAGCCAGTCCACCACCCATCGTCGTCCGCACGAACCGATTCGGACTTTACTGAACGGCTACGCAGTCGTAGGTGGGACAGTGGTCAGCCATTCCAACACCCTCAGCGATTTTTCTGTTTCTATCGATGTTGCCCTCCTCATGCCGTACATTGGTGCGGGCCCTGACTGTATCCGTGATTGCACATGCCGCGCTTTTGCTCAGTGTGGCAAGCCCTTTGCCGGCGCGAGTGGATATGCCGGCAACGACGATCAACGTCGTGATGATTGACAGCGGCAGGGGTGATTCCAGGAAACGGGTCCAAGCCCCGGCCGAAACGCCTCCGATGATGCCGGCCAAGGCATCGATACCCGACAAGTCACCCAAGCCCGTAATTCGTCGGCGCGCAGTCAAACAGATCGTTGTTCCAGAGAAACCTGCTGCGCTCGTTGCCGAGCCGCAAGCCCCGTCGATCACGCCGGATCCCCGACCCTACACGACGCCTCCACTGAACCAGACTGCGTACGGCGGCGGAGGCGGGGGCGCGGCGGCTTCACCGGCGGCCAGTCGTGCCGGAGTCGATGCAGATGATATGCGCCAGTATCGTCTCTCACTGGCAACGGCTGCACGACGCTTCAAGCGCTATCCAGCGTTGGCCCGGGAACGGGGTTGGGAGGGAGCGACCGAGGTCGCTTTAAAGGCCAATGCATTGGTGTCGCTGCCGGAGGTCGTGCTGGTTAACTCAAGCGGTCGAAGCATTCTTGACGAGCAGGCGCTGGAAATGATCCGGCAGGCGGTACGCATAACGATGCTGCCCGAAGGATTGAAGGGGCGAGATTTTCGTATTTTGCTGCCGGTGAAGTTCAGTCTGGATAGCGATCAGTAACCGGCCAGCGGTTGCAGATCGAATTCGTGAAATTCGAAATGACCGGCACGGCGATCAGAAAAGTACGCCTTGAGGCTCAGTGAAACGCTGCGAAAGGCGAGTTTTTCCCACGGTATTTCAGATTCGGGGACGAGTGTTGTCTCAAGACTTTCCGCGCCCGAGGCAAAGGCGGTGTCAAGCAGTCGCCCGCGGTAGAACAGGTGCACCTGATTGATGTACGGTACGTTGACCAGTGAGAAGAGCGCGTCGACTTCAATGCGCGCGCACGCTTCCTCGAGTGTTTCGCGCAATGCGGCTTGTGTTGTTGATTCGCCGTTTTCCATGAAACCGGCAGGCAGGGTCCAGAGTCCATAGCGTGGTTCAATGGCACGCCGACAGAGCAGGATATCGCCTTCCCATTCGGAAACACATCCGATAACGAGCTTCGGGTTCAGATAGTGGATCGCTCCGCAATGCTGACAAATATGGCGCGGAATCGTATCGCCAGGCGGGACACGCAATTCAACCGTTGCTCCGCACTGGTTGCAGTAGTTCATGACAGGGAGCCATCATTCATGTCTGCGATTCTATACGATATGCGAATCGTGCACGATGTGTGCCGGGAGAGAGGCGCCAGCACCGATGATTCTGACGGCGGTTTTTATTTGCCCTGTCGTGCCATCCCGCTACAATATGCCGCATAAGCGGGATTCATGGCCAGTTGCGGATATGACGTGGCATGACAGGGAGAGGTAAATGTTTCTAATCGTCGGCTACGTCATCATTCTGGCTTCGGCACTTGGAACCTATTCGGTCCATGGAAGTTTGGCGGCTTTGTGGGTTCCGCTCGAATACATTGCGATTGTTGGCTTGACGGTCGGTGGTTTCGTCGCCGGAAACGACCTCAAGATCATCAAGACGACAGTTGGCGCGCTGCCCGGGCTTTTCAAGGGCTCCAAATACAACAAGGCGCTCTACGTCGATCTTCTCGCCATGCTGTTCGAGGTGTTGGCCAAAGTGCGCAAAGAGGGATTGATGTCGATCGAGAATGACGTCGAGAATCCTCATGAAAGCCCGATCTTTGGCAAGTACCCCGTTCTGGCGGCGGATCATCATGTAATGGAATTCATCACCGACTATTTGCGGATGATGGTCGGCGGCAATCTCAACGCCATCGAAATCGAGAATCTGATGGATGTCGAAATCGAGACTCACCACCATGAAACTGAAGTCCCGGGGCATATCATGGCCAAGGTGGCGGACGCGACCCCTGCGTTCGGTATTGTCGTCGCGGTGATGGGCGTGGTGAACGTCATGGGTTCGGTCGGCGAGCCGCCGGCGGTGCTGGGCAAGATGATCGGTGGCGCATTGGTCGGTACTTTCCTGGGTATTCTGATCTCCTACGGCTTTATTTCTCCGATAGCTACGTTGCTGGAGCAGAAGGCACAGGAAGGTTCGAAAATCTATCAGGTGGTCAAGGTTGTTCTGCTGGCCTCAATGTCGGGCTACGCGCCACAGGTGGCGGTCGAGTTCGGGCGCAAGGTTCTTTTCTCGAAAGACCGCCCGACATTCGTTGAGCTTGAAGAAGAGCTCAAGGCACGCAAGGGCAAGTAGTCGCCATTCATGAACGTGCGAGGATCCTGAATGAGCGAAGACGTACGCCCGATAGTAATCAAACGCATCAAGAAAGTGGCGGGCGGCCATCACGGCGGGGCCTGGAAGATCGCCTACGCCGATTTCGTGACGGCCATGATGGCGTTCTTTCTGCTCATGTGGCTGCTCGGTTCGACGGCAAATGGGGATCTCAAGGGAATTGCCGACTATTTCACCAACCCGGTCAAGGTCAGCATGCAGGGCGGGTCGGGTGCGGGCGACGCGACAAGTATACTGAAGGGTGGCGGCAAGGACCTGACCAGCAGTGCCGGTCAAGTCAAGAGAGGCGAACTTGAATCTACGAAGAAAACTCCGAATCTGAGAGAGGCAAAGGCTGAACAACTGCGCAAGGAGTTCGAAAAGCGCGAGAAAGCGCAGCTTAGCGAGCTCAAGCAAGACATCGAGAAACTGATTGAAGGCAATTCGATGCTCAGGCAGT
>NZ_FLQY01000070.1 GCF_900089945.1 Candidatus Propionivibrio aalborgensis
AGTCAAGTCCGAAATCTGCTGTAAATATTCTTCGATCCGATCAATGACGAATGGTTTCAGCTGGTGAGGGCAACAACGTTGTTGCCCTCACCAGCGGCGGCTCGGTTGGCCGCCCACTCCTTGAATTCATCCATATCAAGGTACTTCCGTTCCTGCCATGCCTCGTTCTGCTCGGCCAGCAGGGCGCCGATCAGACGCAATGCCGACTCGTCGTTGGGGAAGATACGAATCACCCGCTCCCGCCGACGAATCTCCTCGTTCAGCCGCTCTTGCATGTTCGTTGTGCGCAGCCGCTTGCGGTACTTCTCGGGCAAGGCCATCACCGCCATGGCATCTTCGAATCCCGTTTCCAGGCAGGCCACCGCCTTGGGCGCGCTCTTGGCGAAGCGCTCGACGCATTCCGCCAGCCGGCGCTTGGCTTCGACCAGATCGGGCGCCTGCAGCACGAGTTTGACGGCAGCGGCTACCTCGGCGCGGTGACGGGTGCTGCATTGACCGAGAATGTTGCGCATCAGATGCACCTGGCAGCGTTGCCAGCTGCCCCCCTGGAAGTGCCGTGCTGCCGCTTCGCGCAGGCCGCCATGGTCGTCCGAGATGATGAACATCGTTCCCTTGAGCCCACGGCTCCTGAGCCAGCGGAAGGTCTCGTCCCAGGTGGCAAAGCTCTCGGTGTCGCCGATCCGCACGCCGAGTATCTCCCGGTAGCCATCGGCACGGATGCCGGAGACAGTCAGCACAGCACGCGAGACTACCCGGTCTTCCTCCCGGCTCTTGATGAACAAGGCATCGACCAGCACGAAGGGGTAGTCGCCTTCCAGCCGCCGTTCGTTGAACGCCCTGACCCGCGGGTCCAGACCGGCGCACAGTGCGCTCACCGTCGACTTCGAGAAGCTGGCGCCGCACAGTTCTTCGGTGATCGCGGAGACCTTGCGCGTGGAGACGCCTTGGACGACCATTTCCATGAGCGCCAGGACAAAAGCCTGTTCGCTCCGCTGATAGCGCTTGAAGATGTCTGTCGAGAAACTGCCGTCCCGGGTCTGCGGCACCAGCAGCGTCACCGGCCCGACTCGCGTGTAAAGAGTGCGCGGCCGGTAGCCATTGCGGTAGCCGGCCCGCTCCTCCGTGCGTTCGTGCCGCGTCGCCCCCAGCGTTTCCGTCACCTGCGCTTCCAGTATCTGATTGAGCACCGTCTCCACCAGCTTTGCCAATCCGTCCTGCCCCGTCAAAAGCCCTGGCAGCAATTCCGTTCCTACGCTAACCTCATATCCAGCCATCGCTTCGCTCCGTTTCCTTCGGTTGATCAACGTCTCGACAACGTCAATTTACCGAATCGAAGCGGTGGCTACCCCCCACCCGATTTACAGCAGTTTAGGGACTCAATC
>NZ_FLQY01000071.1 GCF_900089945.1 Candidatus Propionivibrio aalborgensis
GTGCCCTAAGCAGTCGGTCGATCTTTGGAAAAGCAGACCTTCAACTTTCGTGCGAAACCGCGCCTTGCGTCATACTGAAAGGCTCCGAGTTGAGTGATGGGATGGACTCCCCCGTTTTTCGAGCGCCAAATAAGCGCCACCGGTGCTCGTGGGGACGGGGATTGGTCTTCAAGGAAAGGAGTCCGAAATGAATGCTACTACGGTTGCAGTTGATCTTGCCAAGAGTGTCTTCCAGATTGCGGTGGCGGATGCCAATTGGATGCCTATTGAATCACATCGGCTGACCCGGACGCAATTCGAGCGCTGGTTCGCCAACCGGGAAGTGGGATTGGTCGTCATGGAAGCCTGTGGCTCGGCGCATCACTGGGCACGCTGGCTCAATCGACTAGGCATTGAGGTTCGCTTGCTTCCTGCCGCGTATATCCGCGCCTATGTAAAGCGCAACAAAACCGATGCGGCCGATGCCTGCGCGCTGCTCGAAGCCGCACGCTGTAGCGACATCGTCCCGGTACGCATCAAGTCAGTCGAACAACAAGCCTTGCAGGGATTGCATCGCATTCGCTCGCTATGGATGAGTACCCGCACCGCGCGCATCAATGCCATGCGCGGCTTCTGCCGGGAATTCGGCCTGGCGGTGCCGACCGGTGCGCGCACCGGCGTTGAAGCCATGAGCCGTGCTCTGGTCGATCCGGAGAGTCCAATCCCGCTACTCATCCGGAGTTCGATGAAACTGCTCATCGAAGAAATCCGACTGCTCGAACTGCGTATTGCACAATTGGAAAAGGAACTCACGGCACTAGCCAAGCAAAGCCCGGCCTGTACCACGCTGCTCTCGATACCCGGTGTTGGCTTGCTTACGGCCACGGCGATGGTGGCGGCCACCAGTGGCAATGTCTCGCACTTCAAGGATGCTCGGCACTTTGCCAGTTGGTTCGGCCTGACCCCAAAGGAATACTCCTCGGGCAGTAGCCGCAAATTGGGGCGGATTTCCAAGAAGGGTGACCGCTATCTACGGATGTTGCTTACCCACGGCGCACGCTCGGTACTCCGTATGGCCAGCCTTGCCCAGCAAGCCGGGCGAAGGCTGGACGGATTAAGAGCCTGGGCGCTGAAAGTTCAGGGACGAACCAATCACAACAAGGCCGCGTGCGCGCTGGCCAACAAGCTGGCGCGGATCTGCTATGCCACGCTGCGCGATGCCACATCCTATGGCGAACCGGTCGTCCGGCCAAACAAGAAGCTCGAACGCACAGCGTTTGCTATCGCCGTTTGAATGACGAAAGGAATTGATCTGATGTTTCCCACCCCGCGTCTGCAACGAGACTGATCGCCCATTCATGGCAAACAGGGTCGCACCCGCACGGATTGACGCCGATAACCCTGCCGGCAACTGTACGTCTGCCGTTTGTAGCGATTGGCGCGCCGTGAGCAGATTCCATGTCGGCACGGACCAAAGAGAGTCCACTATCGATGCCGGATATACGACAGCATGCGCTTCCTATCCGCCACAACTATCGATCAGTTTCCTTGCTTTTCGGGGGAGTCCATATACAAGGCGTTAGGCCACCGTGCCACGTGGTGGCACGCTGACAGCCTGCATTAGTTGCACAACAACGTGCTCCAAGCCGTGAACTGATGAAACGGCAACCCTGTCCGCGAGTATTGGGGAGTGTGACCGGACGAGTTGTTCGTCTACGCCGTGCCATACCGGCAGGATGACTTTGTGCCCACCAGCCTCCCGCGCGACAAGTCCGTCCAGTTCAAGTTGCGGCCAATGTTTTTGAAAGAAGGCCTCGCTCAAGATCACGATGCCAAAGCGCGATTGAGCCAAGCCGCGATCAATAGAACGTCGCAGACTGTCACCAACCGTCAAGGCAAAGGCGTCAAACCAAACCTTCAATCCCCGCGCGCGAAGCGCGTCGGCCAGTGGACGTGCAAAAGAATCTTTGTCTTCCGAAGCATGTGAAACAAAAACGTCCCAAGTTTGACTCGACTGCTGCGGTGCTTGTCCAGTTAGTGAACTGTTGGCTGTCTGTGGCACGCGCATGGGTTCCCCGCTCTTTTGCGAGCTGATCCAACTCAATAGGAAGTCCTGATCCTGCTGCACGGGAGCGGTGTATTTCTTGTAGTGCTCAGGTCGAAGCATGTCGGAAAGTATCTCTAACTGCTGCTCCTTCGAGAAGCGCGCGAGGCAATCTTGAAGAATCTGTTTTCGGCTCGGCATGCCGCCGGACCATGAGTACTGCTCTATGTTTGGATCTAGGTGGGCAAAGAATTCGATTATCTCTGGACCGGACATCCCGGTAGAGCCGGCGAACATTGAGTCCACTCGCTTCTGCACAGCATATGGCAGAGCGAGGTTCTGCTTTGGCTTTGCAAGGGTCACGTTGGTTACCTCTCCTTCCCGCCACACTAAGGGCGCCGTTGGTCCGAGCACCTCGGACATTATCTTGAATGTCTCCGCAAAGGCGAAGACAAGCAATTCCCCGTCGCCAGCAGCAGAAGACCGAAATCCCGCGTCGAGAGCCTTGATAGCTTCTGTAGCAGACAAACGTCCTGCTCCAGTGCCAAGTAGTGGCGCCTCAATCAATCGAACGTCTTGATTGGCAACCGTAATCTCACCTAAGGCGCGCGCGATTGACTCTATCGCTTCAATTGATGTCGCGTCGTTGAAAACGCTCGCGGCGTAGATAACAAACTTCGTCTTCTCTCGATTGCCAGGAAACGGAACAAGAGTTGAAATCTGTCCGAGCCTGGGGCGTGTTGGCAAATCGGCGGGAACAGGCAGCGAGAAGGCCTCAATCCATCGCCTTGTGGCAGAACTGAAGGTTCCCTTGCCCGAACATGGCAGGACAGTAACGTCCATGCCGCCTTCAAAAATGTCGCCGTGACGGGCTGAAATCGTGGGCATGTCGGGTCCAGTTTGGTCTAACGTCTGACATAGCCGGCGCAGGTGGCTTTATTGCGCACGACCGTATTGATGGCCGAGCTAGGCCTTGCTCGTGCCGTTTGGGCTCACCACCTTGAATACCTTGCTAAGGCGAAATATGTGTGGCGGAACGTCCGACGTTCCGGGATCAGGGGGGAACGGGTTGAATCGCGCATCAAGAACCTGATCAATGACAAGCGGAACGAAAGTTTCGTGCTCGACCTTTATCTCTTCGCCAAGATGGGTGTCGAGATCGACTTCAACAACTAGATCAGCACAGGCTTGGAACGGCGCGCGCGCGAGCGCCTCCAGAAACTGGGTTCGGAGTTGTTCAGGAAGTCCCGCCACTAGTTTTGGAAGGTGCTTCGGCTCAAAGTCAAAGCTGACACAGTGGTCTTCGCCGGCGAACTCGGTATTGACTGTCACAGTGAAAAGGTTTTCGCTGATGCGAGCAAACGTGTTCAAGCGAGTGCCCATCATTGTCAGCTTCGCATTGGGTGCGAAGCCGAGTCGCGAGACTTTGAATCCAAAATCCGGAGCTAGCTTTCTGAGATCAGGTTCCAACAGAAACTTTGGAGCTAAGTGTTTAACGATATCACTCCATCTCGATTCAAACTCTTCATAGGCGATGTCAAGAAGTGGAGTTGCCGACTGAACGCTGTAGACGGAGAGCCGACGACCATTGCAGAGCGCGAAGTGATGAGTTCGAATCTCCGGGTGAATCGCGTAGCTATAAGCCTGCTGCACATGTGCCTGCAAATCGATTCGTTCACTTGGGCTCTTTGCGTCTAGGACGGCGACGGGCTTGCCGTCGAAGATTAGCGTGTAGTCGGGGATGATCGTTACGGGATGCCTTCGAGTTCCAGCGTAGATAAATGGCTGAACCAAACTCTTGCTACGAACAACAGTCTGCCTTCCTGTCGAGTGGTAGCCAAGTTTCGAGAGCATGGGGGCGATGATGACCTCTCGGACGGAATCCTCCTTGAAATCAGGATCAGAAAATACAGTTGGATCAAAATTTTCGAACATAGTTTTGTGAAGCTGCGAGCCCTAACAGTTATCCAATGCGCCTATCGGTCCGCATATTGAATACCTGAATATCGCAAAAACATGGAAATTCAAAGTACCTGTTTGATTCATTGTGGGTGCACTGGAGCAGAGCGTCCACGTACGTGATGATAGTACGGAACAATGGCGTTGGTTTGTCTTAGCGTTTGGGCGGTTGTCTGCTTTGGAGAAGGTTCTCGAAGGTCCGATTCTGGCCGAT
>NZ_FLQY01000072.1 GCF_900089945.1 Candidatus Propionivibrio aalborgensis
CTGAAACCATTCGTCATTGATCGGATCGAAGAATATTTACAGCAGATTTCGGACTTGACTAGTTTTCGTGACGTAGGCAATGGCTTAAGTCGGCCCCCGCCTATAAATCACTTTGCTGATCTCGTTCCAGACTTGATGCTTGGTCACATAGGCGGCAAGCAGGAATCCGATCGCCCCGCCAGGAACCGAAATACATGTCGTGGTCAGTACGTCCGGGGAGCGCCATCCCATTTGCATCATAGTGGCCATTGGAACGGCTATCGCGCCGATCGCCAACCACAAACTCTTCAGCCAGCAGTGAAATAGTGCCTTAAGGGGAAAACCGATGCGCTTTTTGGCCATTCGCAGCCAGAGGCAAACGGAGATGGACGCAGCAACCACCAACAGTTGGCTCAGGGAAACAAGGTCCAGGGCGGCTCCGGCAAAGGTTGCCGCCACGTACAGTAAGGTAGCCACCACGGTAATCTTCAATGTATCGGTTGCTGCACCAATGGCTATCAAAGGCGTGTAGCAGACCGCGGAAGGAATACCGATCGCGTAGGCTAAGGCAAGCCAACGGGTTGGATTGACCGCATCGCCCCATTGATCGCCATACAGGATGTGGATAGCCGGGTAGGCCAGAACACAAATGCCGGAAAAGAACGCCCAGCCCAATCCCGTTACCAGCTCCATCGCAACAATAAAGGAGTCGGCGAAATCTCTCGATTCACGGAATTGCTTGGCAAAATAAGGTAAAGCCACCGCATTCACCGCATCCATTACCAGACGCTGAAACATGGTCACCAGTCCCAAAGCGCGACTGAATTGTCCGGCTGCGCTCATAGTCTGTAGCTTGCCGAGAAAGAGTTCTGGGGCCCCCATCGCAAGCGTGTTCATGAGTGAGTTCAGGGTCAGTTTCCCGCCAAACGATACAACCTCCGCAATCCCTTTTAACGTCGGTTTCCAATGCATACTTGGGCGTGCTATCAGCCACACTGCCAGGATGCCGGAAAGGGTTGTCAAGGCGTTCGCCCATGCCAGGCTGATCGGGCCGTGACCCGACCAGGCCAAGCCGATCGAGGCGCCGGCATGAACGACCGAACCGACAAAGCGGATGATTGCAATCGTGCCAAAACGCATGTCTCTCGCCAGCCAGGCGTAAGGGAAGGCGAGAAAAGGAGTAATCGCGAAATTCAAGGCGAGCACCAGCATGATATCGAGCATTCTTGGCTCGTTGTAAAACGTCGCGGCAGGTATTGCCGAAGCAAGAATGAGCAAGGCGATGAAAAGGCCCAGGCCAAGCTGTACGCTCCAGGTGGCTCTTATGCGTTCCGGAGTCAATTCCTTCTGCTGAACCAGATACTGTCCCGCACCGAGATCGCGGAAGGTGGCAACAAAGCCGAGAAGGACCATCGTGACCGAGTAGACGCCGATCTCCGAAGGCGTCAACAGCCGGGCGACCACCATTGCCGATGCGGTGTGAAGGACGAGTCCGGAATAGCGATCCAGGAACGATAAAGCGAGGGCTTTTCTGGTCGACACGAAGGTGCTTCCCTATTTCAGAACGAACAGCTTGCCGTGGCGACCAATGGCGGCCGATTCCGAACCATCACTATTTTTTTACCGTTGGCGTCAGCGCGGTTCGGGACTGCAGCCATTGCGCCAGCATCATCAATATCCAGACCAGTTCCCCGTAATAACCGGGATGTTGCGGCAGATATTCCTTGATCAGCCGGTCCAGAAACTCGGCACGCACAATCCCACGGCTACGTAATGAATCGAGAGAATCCATCGCCAGCGCACGCAACGCCGGGTGCTCGACCGCCCAAACCCCGAACGGCAGGCCGAATCCATGTTTCTTCTTGGTAATGATTTCACGCGGCAGGAAATCCTTGAGTGACTCCTTGAAAAACCAACGCAGCGTAAGCCCCTTGAGTTTGAGTTCCGGATCGAGGCGCAGAGAGAAATCGACAAGGCGGTTGTCCAGGAGCGGGAAGCCGACAGGGAGATCGGCCAACTTGTTGGCTCCGATGACCTTGGGCAGATCGTTGTCGGCCAGAGTGTACTTCCAGTCGTACCAGAGCATGCGGTTGACCAGTGCGCGACCGTCTCCCGATGCATAGGTTTCCCGCTGTTGCCGCAGCGTGTCGTCCGGGTTGAGCTGCGAGAGAAACTCGGAAGTAAGAACCTCGGACAGGCCGAGGCGGCCAAGCAGGTTATACATCTGCATCCGGTCCGGCATCGGAACACGGGCCTGTTCGATGTAACTGACCGCTTTCTTGATTCCCGGTATTTTCCCCGGCAGGGCGGTGGCGGTGAGCAGTGGTTCAAGAATCCCACGGCGCAGCGCGCTTGGGATGTTGTCGTAGGCGTTGAATACGCGCTGTTTCGCGTAGCGGGTGTTGCCACCGAAGAGTTCGTCGCCGCCGTCGCCGGCGAGGATGCGGGTAACACCTGCCTCGCGGGCCGCCTTGGCGCAGTAATAGGCTGGAACGACCGACGAATTGCCGAACGGCTGGTCGTAGGATGCCGCCACATCGGGGATGCTGCGCACAAGGTCGTTCGGCGTGACGTAGTACTCGTGGTGTTCAGCGCCGAAGTGGCGGGCCGCGATGCGTGCGTATTCCATCTCGTCGTAACCTGCCGCCTCGAAGCCGATGGAAAAAGCCTTGGCGGGTTGCCCTGTGACCTCACGCAGCAGGCCTGCTACGGTTGAGCTATCGGTGCCGCCGCTGAGAAAACAGCCAGTCGTTTGACCGTCGAGTTGATCGGTCACTGAATCGCGCAAGATTTGGCGGAACTCGGATTTCAATTCGGCGACTGGGGCGCGTTGGTTTTCAACAAAGTGGGGCCTCCACCATGGCGCAACGGTGAGCTGACCATTTTCAAACAGAGCGTAATGGCCCGCTGGTAAGCGATAGATGCCCTTGAACACGGTACGCGGTGCCGGGATCATGTGGAAGTAGAGATAGTCGTAGAGTGCCTGCGGGTCAAGTTCGGTATCGCTTCCCGCAAGATCGTCAGCGCGTTCGGCGACCTCGAGCCGCCCACCGGTAACCCGGTAGCAAAGTGAGCGGATTGCAAACCGGTCGACAGCGCAGAAAGTCTTGCCATCTGGCCACTCTATCGCAACAGAAAACTCACCTCTAACTGTGGATGGTGCATTTACTCCATGCCGGGCAAACGAAGCGAGCCATGGGCCAGCGTTGTCGTTTCCGCTAGAGATTTCCTGGATGGGCTCTACGATTGGGAGTTGACCTGAGGTCGTTACCTGAATCCGGTTCATGATATTTTCGTTGTAGGGTGTCGTGGTTGCGAGGGATGCAGGTAAAGGGTCACTTATTCGCGTCACCTTGATTGCGGGTCGTTTGCCAAGAATCTTGCCGTTTAATGGAGAGCAGATGCCGTGAGAACGCCAAGTAGCGCCATCCCCCTGGGTAACACAGAGATCTGAGGTGTGCTCCCCATGCGTCAAGAAACTTCCCTTGCTTCCTAAAGGAATCTGCCTCCGAATGCAGCAGGGAACCGATGCGCCTACGAATAGTCGAGACTATATGACGAGGAGGCTGGCTCGCTAGCATTCTTTGATAGAGAGGATGCATGGCAGCGGAGTAATCTGTGGACTTTGAGGCTGAATCAGGCGTGTCATGTATCCGGAATGTCGGTGCATCGACGACACCGATAGTTTTTTTATCCATGCATAGCTTGAACGCCAGCCATGTCCATTCAATGAGTGCATGCGGGTCTTCAAAATACTCCGCGCCAACTCGATCCGTGCGGAACAATGAACCACATGATGCAAGCCAGTTTTCTTTGAATAGCGTTTGAAAAGGAGACGACGCTGCATGATCTAACTCGCTAAAGCACACCATATCGTTTCCGGCGATACACCGGTAGCCATTCGAGACAACGAAATCAAGTTTCTCATTCGAACGCATTGGCGCTAAACGCAAATCGATAGCATGGGGAAGATATTCGTCATCATCGTCCAGAAAACAGAAATAAGGCGTCTGAACTGCGCGCCTTCCCGCAAGTATGGCTAAAGGCAAAGAACCTGTTTCAAGCGACAAGATACTTACGCTGTCAAGCTCCCGAAGCTTGCCGAGAACTTCTGGTGAGCGGCGGCTTCCATTGACGACCACAAGGATCTGCACCGGGTCGACTGATGCCGCGATGATGCTTTCGATAGCTCGCAATAGCGAATGGCGTCGTTTTTCTTCAGCCATGGTTGGAATGATCGTTGTGACGTCAGGCATTTCCAAAATACTCAGTTATTTCTCAAAACGAGCTACCAGTATTTGGTAGAGACCCAATCGTAGCCAATCGCGTATAAGATCATAAACTTTACCAATTCCTGCCAAATTTATTAACCGTAATAACTTTGGCGCACTTGTAATCCTAAAGATGCCAACATAGGAGAAGTCGAGGATAAATACTTTGTGTCTAAGAATTTCAAATGACGAAAAAAGCTGGCGAAGTTCAGCAGGTTTAAGCCAGTTCTCAATAATTTGGCTGCCCCCATTTATAGCATCCCATGCCCTTTTTACCTTGCCATTAGGCGTTGTAAGGATTAGGTAGCCCCCGTTTCGCAACAAATGGCGAACAGTGTCGGCGAAGAGCTTGTGATCCGGCACATGTTCAATTACTTCAGAAGTTACTACTAAGTCAAAACTGTCGTCTGGTCGCCATGTCAATATGTCCGTAGATTGAAAGTCAACTTGCGGCCAACGTTCGCTAGCCGACTGAATCGCCTGAGGAGATAAATCGACAGCTGTTACCGTCCCAAACTTCGACAGCTCCGCGGAAATCCATCCACGCCCACAGCCCAAATCACATATCCGTATTTCACGGGTTTTGAAATTTGGAAGTATCAGCGCCACGGCATGAAAAATCTCAGCTAGTCGTGTAACCTCGTCTGGGATTAGCCCTAATTTGTGGGTGCGCCAGTAATTATCGTAGTAAGCACGCTGATCTTTTAGTGGTACTTGATCGGAAGTGTTTTCCATCATATCTTTCCGGTGGTTTTTGGATTATTTGAAGGCAACTGCGCTGAATTATTTCACAGTCTGGTTTTGCGGGAATGATCGAAGAGTGGATTACTAATCACTATTGAAAGGCGCCCGGCATCAATTTTTCCGGCATTGACCTTTCAGTGGAGCCGATAGGCAAGGAAAATTCAGCAGTCGGTCCGATATCCAGCCCTTCGATAGAAGGTCGTCCGACGATTCCCCGTAGCCAGGAAAGGCTGTTGAGCCGAAAGTTCAGGACATCCTTCCCGGCGAAAGCGCTGCTCCACACGGGGTAGTTGCCTTGATGGATCCCAGGAAGGCCGTAATCAAAGAGTCCAATGCCGGAGATCAGGTTGTTGAATGTGTGTACCCGAAATCCCGCTGGTAGCTGTTTGGGCCACGCGCGGATAAACCAGGCCGGCTTGAACCCGTCGCTGATGAAGGTGTTGTGTGATAGCACCAGAGAGCTGGATGGCCAGGCGTTGCCTTCGGCGCCATAAGCAACCAGCACCGGGTTGGAAGTAGCCACACTTTGCCCGATCACGTTGCCGATAAGCGTCGCTTGACCCCCATTGGGCAAGTCAACTTCGTAGGACGCCGTACCCGTTGGGCCGTCAAGGATAAGGCTGTAGCGAATATCGGTCTTGCGCGCGCGAGACTTGATCAAATGAGCATTTTGGCCGGAGTGAAAACGGCTGCCGGATATTTTTAGCGAGGCGATGTGGCCGGCGTAGAGCAGGTGTAGTAAGTGACCTTGCTTTGGTGCTTCAGCAAAAAGGCTGCTTTCGATAGTCAGCTCAGCCTTTTCGTTGTTGCTGGTAAGTATCCCGTTCTGGTTGTCCAGAAATACGCAGTTCCTCACCAACAACTTTCCGCCCTCGAATCGAATACCGGCGCCATTTCCATCGGCGACGCGGGCCCCTCTGAACTCGATGTTGTCGATCATGAAGTCGCCATTACGAATCACCCAGATTGCTTTGCCCTCCGCACTTTTCCCGTCCGCGATCAGGATCGGGCGCCCACCCACTCCGCGGATTGTCAACTGTTTCTGTCCCCATAGTGCGACATCACCGCGCCACTCACCTGATGCGATCTCGACGATATCGCCATCCTTGGCCAATCGTGCTGCCTCGGATATTTTCTGCACATCGCCGTCTGGTCCGACGCGAATAACACGGGCGCTTGATAGTGTTGGCAATATTGCGCACAAAGCGAGGCACAGGGCTATGCAGGTACTTCGGTTCATTGCTGGACCACTTGAGCCGCAGGCGCTCGCTTTTTTGAATGCATCCTCTTTCGACGTTTGCCGAGCGTGCCGAGAGACAGCGCGTACAGGATCACCAGGTAGTAAAGAAATGCCAGCCTCGGCACGTCCGTCAGGCTATCGAAAAGTCCAACCACAAGGAATCCAATGATAGCGGCCGTCAAGTAGGGGGATATCTCGTGTTCTCTTGCGCTCCCCAGGTTCAATCGCCACAGCGCACACACTGTGAGCAGCAGGAAAAGCCCCAACCCTGCCATTCCCTGATCAAACAAAATGTTGACGAGCAAATTCTTTGCGTGCCAAGGCATGTGGTCTCGGTCACTGGTAAAGAACCAATGCTGCATTTCGTTAGTGAACTCACCGTTCCGCAGTAAATTGGCACCACGATCAGTAGTCAGCACCACATCATCAAGAGTAGCAGCCCCGCTCTTGTTCAAAATCCCCAAAGAAAACATCTTTAATCGCGGTGCGTACCACGGTCCGCCACTTAATTCCGCACCTGCCAGTCGTATATGTACAGGTTGCCACTCCGCATTTGTCGCCTTGACAGTCACACTCCCAACTACACACCCTCCCGGGTAAAGCAGTTGTTTTTCACAAACCTCCACATGAATTGCCGTGGCAGCGTTGGTCTTGACTTTGAGATCAACCACAAATGGACCTTTCGCACTAAAACTTAATCGCTGAGAAATCCTGAAGACGTCGCCGAAGCTGATTGGATGCCGTGGAGCAACAAGTGAAAGCCAAGAATTTCCATTTTGTTCCTTGATTTGATAGGTACCCGGGAATGCCCCGGTTGGGATAGCAAAATAATAATTTGCCGGAAACCTTCCCAAGCCTTTGCCAAAAGTGATATCCGCTGATGTCTGCAGCATGGCAACCGCTTGTCTCCAATGCAGCAGACGACCGTCGAGATCGCTGCTCGATGTGGAGAACCTGTCTCCCATGTAGGCTCCGCCACCGAATACGGAAATCAATCCACTGACTGCAACGGCAGTGGTTAGCAAACCACCTTGCCAACGGAGATCATTCGGCCATAGTGGCCGTTTGGAAAAAGCCGCCCAGACCAATATCAAGAACATCAAGGTCAGAGCCCCAAACGCTCCGGGTAATGCCTCGACCCCTCCCCAATACCCCGCGACGTTTGCTGCAGAGAGCATTAGGCCAACAAAGCTGGCCATAGTAATTGCCGGGCTTGATGCAATCGCCCATATTCTTGGCCAATACAGTGCTGGGAACGTCAGCATAAAAAGGAATGTGTAAAGGACGTACGGGCCTTTTGGCAAAAAATTGGACAAGACAACCAGAAGGGCTCCTAAAAACAAACCGGTCAAACAGGAAGAACAAAATTGTGCAAGCGATATTTTCCGTAGCACCTGGGGCATTGATAGCGAAATGGCAATAAGCCCAAACAACGCCAATAATCCGCGATAGCCTCCTGTCGGGAAAACAAGACCAGCCATTGTGCCCAGCAAAACTAGGGCAATCATCCAATGAAAAAATCCCCACGTCAGTGATTCTTGATGGATTTCAACGGGTTTCAATTGACTGCGCGTTTGCCAGGCGAGCAATGGCAAGGCCACCATCAGGGCAAGATAGACCCCTCGCGAAAATGTCGTTAGAGAAGCATACGCGGCAAGCCCTACCAGGCAGAGTGAAAGCACAAATTGAAAGGTACTTCGGGAATTTCGCAGCGCCCAGATGGAAAACGGAATGGTGAGCAGCAACCATCCATCCAGAGCTGCACCGCCGACATGCATCTCCCAAAACAGCGCGGTCGACCGATAATCGCTTGAAAAATCGAGCAGACCGGTAAACGCCAAGCGTTCCCATAACGCGGCTATCGAAGCGGTGCCTAGCCCGATGGCGATGCCCAAGCCCAATTTACGGCTCGTAATGGTGCCGAGCGTATTTTGTAGTCGAGCAATCAGCGGGATGAGCAGTAGTGCCAGGAAAAAACTCTTGCCAATGCGCACGCTGTTCATCGGACCATCGTAGCCTTGGAACCAGCCAAAAACGAATCCACCCGCGTCAGCAAAGCCGCGCGTCATCGATATCAGAATCGATACGGACATCAGGATTGACAGTAGTAGCAATAATGACGATGTGCGCTGGCTAGCGTCCAGCTTTCCATCGAAGGCGAATCTGGCATACCCACCCGTTGCTGTGGCCAGGACCAGCAAATCGAGCTCCTCGAAGCTAATCCAGCCCGTCCAGGGTGCGAACCCGGACACCGGCAATATTGCGGGAATAATGATCAGAAAGAGGCTGGGCTGATAAAACGAGATCACTGCAATGGCTACGAAACCGCTAATCGGCAAGAGCGTCCCAACGGGGTAGTTCAATGCGAGAAAACCCCCTAAGGTGATTGCAGTTAGTGCGACAAGGAGATTTATGACGCGGCTCAACATGTTTTCCGCTTTCAAACAAAAGGCCAATGCGAAAACGAAATGGCTGGTTTCTCCAAGGTCATTTCGACAATGCCGAATCAAGCAGTGTTGCCAATTGCGCAGCTCGTCCTTCTCGTGAGGCCTGTTCGACGATCTGCGGAAGCGGCAAAGTACACTTTGAGCGCCTGATCGCGTCCACAAATGCGGGTAAGGCTTCAACTATGTCTGATGCCGAATCAAGACGCACGATATCGCCAACGCCCGCATGACGCAGCGTAGCGGCGGTATCGCCCAGCGGGTCAGTCAAGGCTAAAATTGGGCGGTTTGCCCGCAGATACTCGTATATCTTTGCCGGAATTTGTTCATTGCAGTTCGATGCCTGCATGACCAGCAATCCGTCTACGTTCATCATTTCAGCGAGCGCCTCTTTGTATGGGATCGGTGGCTGGCAATCGATCAACTCGGCGATGCCATACTTGCTTGCGAGTGAGTTGAGCAAGTCATCATGTACGGAAGCGCGGAAGCGAATTTTTAGTGAGCCGGCCTGAATCTTTCCTTCAGCTTTTAGCTGACCGAGCGCTTCAAAAAATTGTGTCGGGTCTCTCTCTTCCGGGTAGACAATTCCACTGTGTAGCAGGGTTACTGCTCCCGGATGGATTCTCTGCTTCTGTGCGCCAGCATTCTCAACGGTGGAGAATGTCTCTTCGTCATAGCCATTTTCAAGAACCACCACTCGCTTTGCGGCACTCGGAAAACGTAGCTGGTATGTCCGGGCTGCGCTGGGTGTGGTAAATGTGGCGTATCGGGCTGACGAAAATGTTCGTTCTTCTATCGTTTTGTAGCTTTGCCAAACGAGTGGGTCGGCAGGGTATCCGTCTTGCACCATCGGATCGCGAAAGTCGGCGATCCAGGGCAGCCCGCTTCGCTTCTGTAGCTCGGCGCCAATCAGGTGCGCTGTTGCGATAGGGTAGGTGGACCAAATCGCTTGTGGCCTAAATTGCCGGATCATCCGCATGCCCTCATGGACAGCACCGATTTTCCAGCTTACCCAACGGTCAGGGCGTGCCATGGCGCCGATATAGCGGCCGGCAATGGAAAGATGGCGTGCGGTATCGAGTGCAAAGGCTCTTCGCACGATGGCACCTTCGGGAATGTCGGCCATGAGATCATCGCTGGTGCGCTCATAGGCGCGTGGATGAGCGCTGAGTACCATGGGTTCCCAGCCGAATTTTGGTAGATGTTGTACGAAGCGCAAGGTGCGCTGAATTCCGCTGCTACCAGCCAGCGGAGGGAAGTGGTAGGCAATCATCAAGAGGCGCTTCATGGCTTCTTAGTTGGCTGATGAGGAGTTCGTGGTCATTCGCGTTGCGTTGCCTTGGTCAGAGGGCGGAATTTCCTGGGTGGATTCTTTGGTCGATGCAGCCAGCCACGCGTGCAAACGCTTCAGCCAAGCCCAACGGTAAAGCGTGACGTGAAAGATGGTGCGGCTTTGCGTTGTCCAGCGGGTGTGCCATTCCATGACCTTGCCATAGAACTCGATACGCGGGAACTTGTGCTCTGCAAAAAGCTGCTGGAATTGATCGTGGCGCATCAGCGTTGAGGGCGAAGTGGTTTTGTAAGATTCGTCATAAGCTGTTTTCAGAATCACGATAGCGGCGTGATCATGAATGCAAAGATCCATCGCTACGATCTTTTCACCGAACCAGTAGCGGTAGATTCGCCCTCGCCCCAACGCGCAGAAATTTTCAAGCATAATTTGATAGAAATGCCCCTGGGCGTTGTCTGATAGGATCGCCGTTCCGTCAGCCGCCTTCCAACCAGTGCTTTCGAGCGACCCATAGTCTTCAATTGCTTTCTTGACATCTTCTGGCCCGGTAACGCATTCCATCCTTATTTCGATACCTTCTGCCAGCAGTTTGTTACGCTGTTTTCGCGTGTTTTGCTTAAGATTCTTCCCACGCGCCTCCCAGTACGCTTCAAAACTGCCGTCAACGTCTACCCAGGCAGTCTGGATGTAGTCTTGAGTCCGTACCTTGGGGCCATTGTCTGGTCGGACTTGAATGCGAGGGTCGAGCTGACTGGCGCCGATACCCAAAGTACAGCCCGGCAGTTGATCCATAAGCTCATTGCAAGCAGCAACGAGATCAACTTTGCCGTCCGAAATCCATGCGCCAAGCGGAAGCTGTGAAGGCTGAAAAGTCTGCCATATACCTTTCTTCCCCCTTTGCATGATGACTGCTGCACGAAGGCGGTCTTTTGAATGGAGTAGGCACAACAATTCATTGCCGGCACCAAAGGTGACCACACTAGGTTGCAGGAACGCAGTTTCGAGGAACGGCGTGCCCGGACGGGACTGGGCAAGCGCGTCCCACTGATTGGCATACTCGGCGAATTGCTTGATCGGGTGTAACGTCCAATTCATTGCTTGTTCTCGCTGTGCCGTGTGAAATCGGATATTCTTGGTCCGAACATCAGTCCCTGGAACTGCTGGTTTAGTTCTGGATTGTTGTAGTTTCAATGCATATTGTTTAGTTATTTCCATCAGCTTCTTTGCAATGCGCCCGGAAATTTCTTTCACGAGCAATGTAGAGCCAAGCAGTGTACGAGGGTTGTAGGCGACAATACCCCACCGCTCGCGTCGATCGGTCATCCAGAACGGCTTGTATTCGTCATCGCCAATCAAAAAGTCCACTTCCTTGACGTGGTCGCGATCGATAACGTGCTGCATCAAGTGACTGGTCAGAACTGTGCCTGGTGAAAATGAAGCGAATGCCTTGTGGTACGCGACTTTGTAGATGCTCGCTTTTTCCTGTCCGACAATCCATATCTGGGCAGCGACCGGTCTTCCGCGCAGGTGGGCTATTCCGAGGCGAAGCATACCGATGGAGGCAAGGCGGTGGATCAATGACGGGACAAAGTCGGCATAGGGCTCTGGAACTTTCCAGCTGGCCATATACACTTCATGAAATGCGGCAATGGCCGGTTCAATGCCTTCAGGGCTTGTCACTATTTCTAGGGTTCCGCCTTCTGCAGCGAATTCTTTGCCTCGTCGCTTGATGCTGCTACGCAGGTTGCTACTTCGCCTTCTGAGGTAGCCTTCCCAGTCGTCCCTTACCTTGAGATACCAATTGCCAAAACAGAAGAATTCGAAAGGAATCCAGCCGATGGCGCGTAACCCGTTCAATATTCCCATGAATGCGAGGGATTCTGGGTCCATCGGCGCAAAGCGCATGACGTGCGCGCCACCGTGGTCAAGTGTGGCAGTGGTGAGTAAATGACGGATAGCCAGCAGATCGCTGTCTTTACTCAGTAGGGGTGAATAGAGAGAGGTGTAATAGTTTCCTAGCGACTCGATAGCTTTAACTTTTCCCTGAGTCGACAGTCTTAGCGGAAGGATGATCAGGGGGTGCTTGTCGTCAGAAGAAAAGTAATAACGCACCCCAGGATCGTCAGGATAAACCTGTTGTTGCATGAGATCGAACCAGTCGATAGAGGTTTCGATGTTGTCCTTTGCGACGAATTCATCAAGATTGTATTGCCCATGGGAGAAATCCTTGACGTGCAAGAAAGTTTTGACTTCGACCGGTTCGCCGAGGGTCATGTCGGCTGGATTAGTCAGCGACCTCGAGCTGCGCAGAGTTTGCCGCAATATTTTGAGTAACGAGAAAGCGGTGCCAAATGAATTGTTTCTGAATATCTGGATATTCAGAATGGTGCAGCCGAAAGTGGCCCACTCTTTCTGGTCGCGTGTGGTATTGGTATAAAATTCGATGGTCTTAGCGGTTTGCAAGTCCAGCTGTTCCTGGATAATGCGCTGAAGCAATATTCGACCCGGGGCAAAACGAGCCAGTGTTTCGTCGTACGTCGTCTTCAGAATGACGAACATCCGATCATTGACAATTGCCAGGCGTGAAGCGGCTAGCTGATCACCAATGCGCAATTCATAAACGGCTGCTTGATCCGAAAGCGCAAAGAGGCGAAGAACCTCGGAATAGAAAGCGCCTTGCTCATTGTCGATTGAGATGGCCGTCCCAGCCTTACCTTTCCATCCAGCCGATTCGAGTTCGCCAAACCGACCGACTCCAGCGCTCATTTCAGCGGAGCCAATAGATTTGGAGAGGACTGGCTTACTGAATTCGGTTTCGACACGGTTGAGATATCGTCGAACATTGGCTCTCAGATTTCTTGAGCGTTTATTCCAGTATTCAGTAAAACTAGTGTGCGGGTTAACTCCGATCGTGTTTGTATGAGGAAAAACGAGATTGACTAATCCATTTCGTGAGAAATCGGGTGAATAGCGCGGGTCGATGGCGTAAAGCTCGAGTGACCAGGCAAAGCCAGGAAGCGCATCAAGCAGCGTTTTCAGTACACGTGCATCGTCAAGCAGCAGTGCGGTTGCTTGGGATTGTGATGGCTTGAAGCTTGACCAACGCCCCATGCCGTCCGCTTGCAGAATCAAGGCGCCGGTTACAAGGCCATCAGAACGATGAATACAAAGCTGTTCTCTTCCAGACGCGAAAAACTCAAGCATCGGGCCAACAAAGCGACTGTCATACAATGGGTGGCCGGCGTAGAGTTGCTTATTCAGGCGATCCCAGTCTTCTGAAAACTTTGGGAATGCTGTTTTTGCTTGATGGAATTCCCAGCCCATCATCGTTCACTTCGCCAAGGGAGACGAAGGGTTTTCGCCAGGACTGTGATCATCCACTGCATCTGTATTTTGGTCAGTGCCTGATGGCACGGTAGATGGAGAAGGTGAAGTCGGTAGTTATGCGCGACCGCACAATCTGAGACGGCCATTTCGTCCCAGCGCCAGACCGGAACCCCCAAATGTTTCAGCCGATAAAAATGCGGGTAAGGGAAGGCTATATGTAGGGGAAACATGTACGGAAAACTGTTCTCAGGCAGATCGGGAAACAGCGCATGGCAATTCGGCAGCTCCGCCACGGCATCGGCCCAGTGCTGGTAGTTGCCCCGCCGACGTTTCCCATTGTCGCAAATGGAAGACAGCTTAACGATACACCGGGAACCAAACAACGAGGCTGTTCCGGATTCGGCGGCGGAATATTGTGGCGAGGGTCTTGCATACGCTGTTGATAGCTCTCTTCCGGCGACCAGCGGTTGCGTACCCAACTCGGCAAGCTGCGTGTCGATCAAGCCGATGTCAGCTGCGGTGGGGCCAGTTGATCGGTATTTCTCGAGTGTTCGTTTTAGGCCACGAAGCTCTTGTATCACGCCTGCTGATTTGGTAGTCACTGTGTCGAGTGGCCGAGGGTCGGGCGAATAAAGCAATCCGCCATCTGCACAGGCGAAAAACTTGTAAGGGCTTGCTGCCACAAAACGGCCAAGGACTCCAGTACCGGGTGCCTGAAAGGTCTCGGTGAACAACGTATGCGAACAGTCTTCGATGAACGCGATTCGGTGTGTGTCACACCAAAGCTTCAATTCAGTGAAATCCTTTGCTAGGCCAAAGTAATGCGTGGCTAGCAACGCCTTGACCGGTTTGCCGTGCGCAACGAGCAGTTCATCCAGCTTGGTCAAGTCGGGTGACAAATCGTGATGTAACGGGTATAGCAGGATATCCGCATGCAGCGCAATGGCCGGGTCGAGCATGGTTACGCAGTGGTACGCCGGAGCGAGAAGAGCTCCATTACGACCAACACCGGTAATTCTGTAGGCTTCCCCCAAGGCATAGCGGCCACGAGTGAAGTGGCGATAATTTCCGGGAATGCAACGCCCTAATAATTCCGGAGGCCACTTGCCGGACAAAGAAATATCGGGTTTGTCGGGCAGATGAGATACTCGCGGTTTCGGGAAACCGCAGGGTTCTGGGTCGAATTGGGCAAGTTCCAATTTCAAGGCTAAACGTTCAGAATGCTGACAGTGGGTTCACACGAGAATCTCAATGCATGCTGCATGGCCGAGAAAGGCCTGGGGACTCGCGGTGTAACCATAGGCGCCAGACTGGTAAATGACGATCAGATCGCCGGCTTGAGCCACCGCGAGGTCCATCCGGTCGGCCAGCAAGTCAAGCGGGGTGCATAGCGCACCGACGACCGAGGCGTTTTCGTGCGGTTCACAGCCCATTTTGTTGCCGACGACGACCGGGTGGTTTTTGCGGATCACCTGGCCAAAATTTCCTGAAGCCGAAAGGTGGTGGTGCAAGCCGCCGTTGGTCACGAGAAAGACCTGCCCGCGCGAAACCTTGCGGTCGAGCACCTCAGCAACGTAGATGCCGGCTTCGCCGACAAGGTAACGTCCCAGCTCGATGACCAGTTCGGCTTCGGGCAGTTCACGGTTGGCACGTTCGGCCAGGGTGGCAAGATTGGCGCCGATCGGCCCCAAATCCAGATGCGCTTCACCGGGGAAGTAGGGGATGCCGAAGCCACCGCCGAGATTGAGAAAACGGACCGGCGAGGGCGCAGCTTGCGCCAGACGCAGTGCCAAGTCGAAACTCTTGCACTGGGCTTCGACGATCGCTTCGGCTTTCAGATTTTGCGAGCCGGCAAACAGATGGAAACCTTCGAACGTCAATCCGGCTCGGCCGATTTCAGCCAGTAGTTCGGGCACCTGCTCGGCGTCGACTCCGAACTGCTTGGGACCGCCGCCCATCTTCATACCCGAGCTTTTCAACTCGAAATCGGGATTGACGCGGGCCGCAACGCGCGCCTTGTGGCCCGCGCTGCCATTCGCGTCCTGTTGGATGTCAGCCAGCTCAGCGACTTCGCGAAAGGACTCGACATTGATCAATATGCCGGCTGCAACAGCCTGCCGAAGCTCCTTGCGACTTTTTCCGGGGCCGGCAAAGCTGATGTCTCTTGGATTTGTACCGCTGTCGAGGGCAATCTTCAATTCGCCGCCAGAGGCCACATCAATGCCGTCGACGAGGCCGGCCATGTGGCACACCAGGGCCGGCATCGGGTTGGCTTTCATCGCATAATGCAACTTGATCGAAGCCGGCATCGCAGCGCGCAGTTGTGTTACGCGATCGGCAAGCAGTTTCCGGTCGTAGGCATAAAACGGTGTTTGTCCGACGCGCCCGGCGAGGCGGGTGAGGGGGATTCCGCCGACGACAAGTTCGCCATCACTGACGGGGAACTGAGCCATCGGCGCATGCATTGGGGTTTGGCGTTCGTTGACTGACATAGAGGATTCCTGGAGGCGAGAGCTTATGAAGCGCTCTGCCGATCGTTCCATTCGGTTGATAATGCTTTGCGGTCAATCTTGCCATTCGGATTGCGCGGCAAGGGGCCATCCCTGACGTCGATGTGCGCCGGTACCATGTAGGCCGGCATCAGTTTACGACATTCGGCGAGCAGCGCTGCAGTATCAAGCTTGCCGCCGTCTACTGGCGTGGCGATGACCTGGATAGCCTGCCCAAGCATGTCGTGATCGACACCGAAGGCGACGCATTCACCGACCAGTCGTGTGGCATAGAGCACTTCCTCGACCTCGGTGGGGCTGACCCGATAGCCCGACGTTTTCATCATTTCGTCACGGCGGCCGATGAAGTAGAGGAATCCCTCTTCATCCCGGCGCACCGTGTCGCCGGAAAAGACGGCCAGCTCCGGTAGCACCAGCCCGGCTTCTCGTCCCGGCGCTCCGGGTGGCAGCGGCTTGTAGCGTTCGGCGGTTTTTTCGTGATCGTTCCAGTAGCCCATGCCGACCAGCGCGCCACGATGCACCAGCTCGCCGGGCTCATTGGGCGCGCACAGCGAACCATCGTCGCGCAGGACGAGGATCTCGGCGTTGGGGATCGCCTTGCCGATCGAGTCAGGCCGGCGATCGACTTCGTCGGGCGGCAGATAGGTTGAGCGGAAGGCTTCGGTCAGGCCATACATCAGATACGGCTTTGTCATCGGCAGGCGCGCGCGCAGCGCGGCCAGCGTCTCGCGCGGCATGCGTCCGCCGGTATTGGCGAAATAACGCAGATGCTCCGTGATGCCGGTAGGCCACTCAAGTTGCGTAAGTTGAATGAACAGCGGCGGTACCGCGGTCAGGCCGGTAACCCGCTCGCGTTCGAGGGCTTTGAGAACGTCGCGTGGCATCAGGTAGTTGAGCAGGACGACACGAGCGCCGACGTGGAAGGCCGTGGTGAGCTGGCTGAAGCCGGCATCGAAGGACAGCGGCAGGGCGGCAAGCAGGGTGTCATCGGCCGAGTTTTCCAGGTAGCTCGCTACGCTCTTGGCGCCGGCGACCATGTTGCGATGCGAAAGCACCACGCCCTTGGGTTTTCCGGTGCTTCCCGACGTGTACAGGATGGCGGCCATGTCCGTATCGATGACCCGGTGTCCGGCGCGCTGCGGCGTGCTCAGCAGGTCGTTCCAGGGCAGATGCGCAACCGGGCCGCTGTCGGGCGGCAATGTTTCCGCATTGACCAGCACGATATGACGCAAATCGTGACAGGTTTCCAGTATCGGGTTCAGCAGTGGCAACCGTTCAATCGAGGTGATCAGCGCGCATACATTGCAGTCGCGCATGATGTAAGCGACCTGTTCGGGCTTGAGCAAGGGATTGAGCGGAACGAATACGCATCCGGCCGCCGTCGCGCCAAAACTCGCGATGACGGTTTCAAAACGCTTTTCGAGGTAGATGGCAATACGTTCGCCGCGCAGCAGGTCGAGTGCGCGCATACCGCTGACGAATGCCTCAATTGAGCTGTGCAACTCGCCGTATGTCATCGACTGCTTGCCGTAAGTGAGCGCAATGGCCTGTGGATTGCGCGCGGCGGAATGGTTGATCAGATCGGGGAGCAGAAAGGAGTTGGTCATCGTCAAGGAATTGGCGTGTCGGGTCAGTGGGCAATTTTAGCGAATAGTGCGGCAGCGCATCGTGAAATTGTTCCGCTGACGGCGAATTCAGGGCAGTTAGAATCGCGCTGCCGATCAACGCCCGCCGGGTGCCGCGAAGTGCCAGCAGGTTTCTGCCGGTATAATCATGGCCTGAAATTTTGATGGCATGCGTGCTGCGTAAACGAGGAGGTTTTGTGGATATCAAGAAAGCGGTGTTGTCGATTCTCGATGAGGTGTTGAGCCTCAAGGGCCGGTCAGACGGGTTTACCCTCGAAACCCCACTGCTTGGCGCCATTCCCGAGTTGGACTCGATGGCTGTGGTAGCGCTTATCACCATGCTCGAAGATCGCTTCGGATTCATGGTCGACGACGATGAAATCGACGGCGCCGCATTTGCTTCGGTCGGCACACTGGTGGACTTTGTCGAGGTCAAGCTGGCCGCCTGAAGCAAATGATATATGACGCTTGACGCCTTCTATTTGCCGACACCGTCGAACGCATCAAGCCAACGGTTTTGCTTGTTCCACAAACCTGACCCCCAGACTGCCTGGCGCGGTGCGGTCGTGTACGTTCATCCGTTTGCCGAGGAAATGAACAAGTCGCGGCGGATGGCGGCGTTGCTGGCAAGGGCCTTGGCTGGCGTGGGCTATGCCGTGCTGCAGATCGATCTGCAGGGCTGTGGCGATAGCTCGGGTGATTTTGGTGATGCGACCTGGGAGGGCTGGATCGAGGATGTCTGTCTGGCCTGCAATTGGCTGCAACAGCACAGTGATGCCGAGCTCTGGTTATGGGGTTTGCGCACTGGCGGTCTGCTGGCCAGTGCGGCCGCTGTCCGAATCGATCGACCAAGCAGCTTGCTGTTGTGGCAACCGGTGGTTTCTGGCAAGCAGTTTCTGCAGCAGTTTCTGCGTTTGAAGCTGGCCAGTGAAATGCAGGGTGGCGATCCCAAGAAGTTGATGGAGCGCATGCGTGGGCAACTGGCGCAAGGCCAATCGGTCGAGATTGCAGGTTATCGGCTTTCGTTCGGACTGGCGGACGGTCTGGAGAAGGCAGAGCTTTCACCCGCTGAGCAAACGACCAGAATCGAATGGGTCGAGTTGTCGGCCAAACGAGAAGAAGGTGTTGATGCAACGGCAAGTATGTCGCCTCTGGCCACCACTAGGCTTGAGAAGTGGCAATCGGCAGGGCTGCACGCGCGAGGTCGAGTGGTTTGCGGCCCGTCATTCTGGCAAACCACCGAGATTACCGAGTGTCCGGCACTGCTTGAGGCCAGCACGCAGGCCATGATGGAAGATGCGCCTGCATGAACTTCACCGAAGAAGCTTTCGTTTTCTCCGCTGGCGGCGAAGAACTGCTGGGTATCATTGCCAAACCTGAAATACCGCAAGATTGTGGCGTACTGATTATCGTCGGTGGCCCGCAGTACCGCGTAGGCAGCCATCGGCAATTTCTGCTGTTGTCGCGTCGGCTGGCGAGCGAAGGCTATCCGTCGATGCGTTTCGATTTTCGTGGCATGGGCGACAGCGGTGGCGCAATGCGCGACTTCGATAATGTTGCCGATGACATTGAGGCAGCGACCGCGGTCTTTCAGCAGACCTGTTCGTCAGCCAGACGCGTCGTCCTTTGGGGGCTGTGTGATGCGGCTTCAGCCGCACTTCTGTATGTGCAGGCTACCGGCGATTTTAGGATTGCCGGCTTGGTCTTGCTTAACCCCTGGGTCCGTTCCGAAGCCAGTTTAGCTCAAACACATATCAAGCATTATTACGGCCAGCGCTTGCTGCAAAGGGAATTCTGGGTCAAGTTGCTGAGCGGGAAGATGCGACTCCTGGAATCGGCTCGCGGCTTGATACGCGATGCGCTCAAGGCCCGCAAGTCGGGCGTTGGCGCCAAGAGTGAATTCCGCTCATTTCAGGATCGCATGGCCGATGGATTGCGGCATTTTCAGGGAAAAGTGCTGCTGATATCGAGCGGGCAGGATTATACGGCCAAGGAGTTTCTGGAGTATGCCGGTGCAAACGCCGCATGGGCGGGTTTGCTAAGCACAGACGGCATGAGCCGGGTCGATATTCCCGACGCTGACCATACTTTCTCGTCTCAAGCACAGCGATCCAGCGTCGAGAATGCCACGCTTGACTGGCTAAAAAGGCTGGAAATCTGAATTAATCGCCGCGAGAAGCCGTGCCGAACGACGTTGAGCAAAACGTCATGTTGGGGATGCAGCAATCAGCCTTGCTGTCTTTCTGATCAGGTCAAGGCACTTTTTTAGGCCGAGCTGTAAGCAGTTTGAGGACATGCGTCTCTGCGGTTTGCAGTGCTTGCTCGACGACATCGCGACTCACCGCGGAAAATGGTGTAAGGACATAGTCAACGCGATTGAGTTTCGCCCCCTCCTGATCTACGCCGATCTTCACCCGCCGGAAGGCATCGCTTTGGAAGGCCTCGAGAATCGATGCTACGCCACGATGTCCTCCCGCGCCACCGCTCTGGCGGCTGCGGACTGAGCCCAGCGGCATGTCGAGATCATCGAAGACGAGAATGCATTGTTCCGGTTCAATGGCCATCTGTTCAGCCAGCCGTTTCAGCCCGCCGCCTATCAGATTCATCGCCATTTTTATCTTGACCAAGCATACTTGATGGCTTTGGAATGCTCCGCGTGCGATCCAGGCTCCGGGAGTTCCGTCCCAGTTCAATCCAGCGGAAACAGCGAAATGATCGACGAGCCTATGGCCGACGTTATGCGGTGTTTCAGCATACTTCGCTTCAGGGTTGCCCAGCCCGATGATTAACTGTTCGCCAGCTTCAATGGGACGCAGGCAGTGTGGCGTTTCCTGCGGATCGAGGTCTGCAGGTGACGCACCGGCTCCGAATGCAGGCAAGCCGGACGGATTTTTCCGGTCAGGGCATTCGTTACAGAAGCCCATGCGCTCGCAATCGTCGCGCCAGCAGGCGATATCACCGGTGCGCGCCATGATGAAGCGCAGTAGATGATCCTGTTTGTTGGTGCCCTTGAGCAGGACCAGATCGCCTTCGCGGGTGATTGAATTCAGGTACTCGACGGCATTGCGGACATTCCTGAATGCGCGCAATGCGTCTTCTGCTCCGGCTTTGCGTGCCTTCAGAACTTGTGAAGCCCAGGGACCGACGAAGATCGTCAAGTCGGCAATCTCCTGCGCCCGCTTCGCCACCTTGATATACTTTTCGGGTGCGCCGGCGCCACAGTCCGAAAGCGAGCCGATGACGATAATTTTCCGCCTGGCCCGTGCCGTTGCGATGAATTCGAAGCAGGTCTCAGCCGTCCACAAGGGGGCTTTATAGTCGTCCCGGATGAAGGTCACTCCCTCAGGCGTATCTACAGGTTGCATCCGACCGACAAAGGGGGCTACGCTGGCAATTCCGGCGGCACACGCTTCGAGCGAAAGGCCTGTGGCCAGTCCGCCGCCTATGGCCCCCAGCACGGAAGGAACCCAGTGCGTTCCACACAATTGAGTGCGCAGTCTTACGCGTTCAGAACCGCGTACCAGCGTCATCTGCAGACGCTCCGGCCAGACCGAACTGATCTCTTCGGCGCGCAGTTCAGCCTTGGCTGAAAGACCGTAGGTGATGACCCCGGCAACGGATTTTGCCGCCATGGCAAGGACCAGTTCGTCGTCGGCATTGAGGACGGCGGTGCCGGTGGCCGGGAGCGCGGTGATGAGCTTGCCCATTTCTGCGGCGATGGCCTCGCGCGACTCAAAAGCGCTCCAGTGGTCGAAGCCAACAATGGTGACGATTCCTACGCCGGGTTGCAGCAGGGCGACTTGTTCATCCATCACCCCCGGCTTGTTTTCGCTCAGTTCGGCCGCGAAGAAAGTGTCACTGGGCCGCAGGCGCATCATGGCCTGTGCCGTAGCATCGATGTTGTTCAATGACCCGATCGTGCCTACACCACGACCGCTGCGGCCGAGCATGCCGAGCAGGAGTTCCTTGGTTGTGGTCTTGCCGACACTGCCGGTAACCCCGATGAAAACCGGCTTCTTGAGAAATCGCCGCCAGTGCGGGGCAATTCCGACGATGGCGCGATCGACCAGATCGTCGCCCGTCAGTCGGCGAACCCGCCAAAGCAGAGCCCCGGACAAGCGGGCGAGAATACCGAATGGAGTCATACGCATTAGTTCGTCATTTTCTTTTGGACTGGAGTTCCAACAATTCGAGTACGCGCGCCTCGGCAGTCAAAATCGACTGGTCAATGGTGGCGCGGCTATCGTCATCAAAAGCCGTCAGAACATAGCTTATGCGATCGAGTTTTTCCCCCGCCTTCCCCACGCCGACCTTGACCCGCTGGATGGCGTCGGTTTGAAACGCCTCCAGAATTGAGGCGACCCCACGATGCCCACCGGCACCACCGTTTATGCGGGTTTTCACTGCACCGAGCGGCAGGTCAAGATCGTCGAATACCAGAATGCATTGCTCAGAGCCAAACGCCATGCTTTCCGAAAGCTGTTTCAGCCCGGCACCGGTAGCGTTCATGGGCATTCTGATCTTGATCAGACAGACCGCACGCCCCTTCGATGATCCGCGTGCAATCCAGGCTTCGGGTGTCGCATCCCAAATCAGTTCAAAGGAGGCCGCCAGTCGGTCCACCACCTCATAGCCAATGTTATGTGGTGTGTTGGCATACCTGGCTTCGGGGTTGCCAAGACCGACGATCACCTGTAGTTCGGGTTCAAGAATATGCGGACCAGATGG
>NZ_FLQY01000073.1 GCF_900089945.1 Candidatus Propionivibrio aalborgensis
CGTGATAGGAAATATCAAAACCGGTGTGTCCCTGGATGCGATCATTCATCGCACGAACGTCGCTATCTTCAAGCGCGCTGGAATTTCCAAAAGCAAGCCTTGGCAGAGAATCCAGCTGCCGTACCCTTTAGCTCGCGCCACAACTCGCTGACTGGCACGCGGTTCTTGATCGTCCGATCGACCCACTCGGTTGGCCGTGCCGTGCCGGGGTGGAAGCGAACGCCCCAGATCGGTTCGAAGCCGTCGGTACGCAGCGAGTAGCGGGCGTCGCCGATGACGCTGGGGTCGGCGCTGGCACGCGCAGTCCAACCGGCGGAGAAATAGCTGAAGCGCATGAAGTCACGGCGGACGCGCTCGTCGGCCCTGGCCTCCAGCGGCAGATCCTTCTCCAGCAGCAACTCGACCGTACTGCCCTCCTTCCAGCGAGTACCATCGCTGCCGACGACGCGCAAACGGTCGGTGTACAGCGTGTTGCCCGATTGGTAGACCGATCGCCAGAGCAGCGGATTGCCGACGGTCGGAAACATCTCGGCGCGATCGAGCGGATGGCCACGGGCGGCGGCGATCCGAACCTGCAGGTCGAGCGCGCGTTCGCGTTGCCAGGCAGCCGTCCCGACGTAGGCAACGCTGAGAGCCAGCGCCACAGCTGCCGGGAATCGTGAGCCACGACGGACGGCGAAGACCAATCCGATCAGCAGCATCAGAGTCAGCAGGGGGCCGATGGTCGTGACCCAGTGCCAGGCGACGCGCAGCGTCGAAAAGGGCCACAGCAGGTGCGTCCCATAGTTGGTGCAGGCATCGAGTACGGCATGGGTTGCATAACCGATGGTCGTGGCCGCCACAATCGGCCGCCAGTTCGGGTGATGCCGCGGCCGCACCAACCACGGCAAGGCCGCAACGATACCGCCCACCGGGATGAACGCCAGCGCGTGCGTGAAGTGGCGATGGTACTGGATCGCCAACAAGGGATCCGTCGAACTCCGGATCAGGATGTCGGCGTCTGGCAGCACGCCACCGACGGCGCCGAGCAGCCACGCCTGGCGGCCAAGGCGCGGGCCCAGGGCAAGCTGTGCGGCGGTCGCGCCGAGCAATGCGTGAGTCAAGGGGTCCACGTTCAAGCTCCAGCTTGC
>NZ_FLQY01000074.1 GCF_900089945.1 Candidatus Propionivibrio aalborgensis
TACCTTGCCGGCAACGAAACTGACGCTGATGCCGTGCTGCTCATCACCCCAGACGCAGCTGCGAACGCCGAGCACTTCGTCGCAACGTGCCGGCTCGCCGATGAGCTGCCTGACCTCGTCGTAGGACTGTCCTATCTGGAGCTTGTTGTAGTTCTCGATGCTGATCGTATGCCCGCAGGCATTCAACAGCAGGCTGGATGCCAGCAGAAAAGCCGCCCGGCTCAAAGCATTGAAATGCATATCAGTCCTCTCCGTAAACCTGCACCGGATAACTCAACAGCGCTCAACTGTACTCGACATTGACATTGTCGCTGCTCAGCCAGTCGCCCAGCGCGGTCAGCAAATCGTCTTCGAGTCGTACCCGGCTGGTTTCACCCAGCGACAATTCACAGACTGCATCCGCGTTCCGGTAGGCGAGTCGAACAGGGCAATTGCCTGGGGTAAAGGGCACAAGCAAGGTATGCAGGCGCTGCACCGCAGCTCTTGCATTTGGGCCGCTTGCCTGGCCGTTGAGTGATAGACGCAGATGCCTGGCAAACCGTCCGCGTGCCTCGGCCAGCGTCAACAGTCGATCGGCGATTACGCGCACCTTGCCTTCGCCTGCAAAGTCATCGCGCTGCACCTTGCCCTCGATGATCAATACCTCGTCATCCTTGATCTTGGCGCGTTCGGCTTCAAAGATTTCGTTGAATACGGAAACCTCCAGAGATGTCGTGCCGTCATCGAGTTGCACAAACGCCATCTTTCCGCGCGAAGTAATTTTGGTGCGCACACCGACCACGAGACCGGCCAGCAGTTGCGGCTCTTTGCCGGCCTTTAGAGCAGCGAGCGGTTTGCGCGCGAAGCGCGAAACCTCGGCTTGATAGGCATGGAATGGGTGCCCCGAGAAGAAATAACCGAGTGCCAGTTTTTCTTCGCCAAGTCTGGTCCGTTCTTTCCAGCGCGAAACTTCACGGTACTTTGGTCCGTGTTCGGTGTGAGTCGCACTGTCGAACACGTCAAACAGGCTAACCTGCATGGCGTTGCGCTCGGCTTGTTCGGCGGCCTCCATGGCGATTCCGGCTGAAGCCATCAGACGCGCCCGGTGATCGTCCAGCGAATCAAAGGCGCCAGCGCGAATCAGGGCTTCAACGGTGCGCCGATTGACCATGCGTTTGTCAACGCGTTGGCAGAAATCAAACAGATCCTTGAAATCCCCCGAACACTGACGCGCCTTGAGAATCGAGTTGACCGCCTGCTCGCCCGTGCCCTTGACGGCGCCCAGACCATAGCGGATGGTTGTGCGATCAACCGGAGTGAAGCGGTATTCCGAGGTGTTGATATCCGGCCCGAGGACGGTCAATTTGTTGGCAATGGCATCGTCGTAAAACGACTTCACCGAGTCGGTGTTGTCCATGTCCGATGACAAGGTTGCCGCGATGAAGGCCGAACAATGATGCGCCTTGAGCCAGGCCGTGTGATAGGTGACCACGGCATAGGCCGCTGTGTGCGACTTGTTGAAGCCATACTCGGCGAACTTCTCCATCAGATCGAAAAGCTGCATGGCGAGCTTTTCGTCGTAGCCCTTGTTCTTCGCCCCCTCGCGCATCAGGTCGCGATGCAAAGCCATGTCCTCGGCCTTCTTCTTGCCCATCGCACGGCGCAGCAGATCGGCGCCACCGAGGGTGTAACCGCCGATGATCTGGGCGATCTGCATCACCTGTTCCTGGTACACGATGACGCCGTAGGTCGGTTCCAGACAGCCTTTCAGGTCGTCGATAAAGTAATCGATCTTTTGCTGACCCTTCTTGCGCAGAATGAAGTCATCGACCATGCCTGAGCCGAGCGGGCCGGGACGGTAGAGCGCGAGTACGGCGATGATGTCCTCGAAGCGGTCGGGAGCCAGCTTCTTGAGGAGTTTCTTCATCCCATCGGATTCGACCTGAAAAATCGCCGTGGTGTTGGCGTCCTTGAGGATCTGGTAGGCGCGGGGGTCGTCGAAGGTGAGTGCGTCGAGGTCGGGACGTGCACCGGTGAGCTTTTCGACGTAATCGACCGCAAGCTTGATGATGGTCAAGTTGCGCAGACCAAGAAAGTCGAACTTCACCAGTCCGATTTTCTCGACATCGTCCTTGTCAAACTGCGAGACCACCGAGCCGCCGCCATCGGCTGAATAGAGCGGGCAGAAGTCGGTGAGCTTGCCCGGTGCGATGAGCACGCCACCAGCGTGCATGCCGACGTTTCGTGTCAGATCTTCGAGTCGCGCAGCGAGATCAAAAAGGTCGCGCACCTCCTCGCCTTCTTCGATCTTCGCCTTGAGCTGCGGCTCGGCTTCGATGGCTTTGGCAAGCGACAAGGGTTTGTTCTGTTCGACCGGAATCATCTTCGAGAGCTGATCGCAGAAGTTGTACGGCAGGTCGAGTACGCGCCCGACATCTCGAATCACCGCCTTCGACGACATGGTTCCAAAGGTGGCAATCTGCGACACCGCTGCCGCGCCATACTTCTCACGTACGTATTCGATGACCCGCCAGCGCTTGTCCTGGCAGAAGTCGATATCGAAGTCGGGCATCGATACCCGTTCCGGATTCAGAAAGCGCTCAAATAGCAGTGCGTATCGCAGCGGATCGAGATCGGTGATTCCCA
>NZ_FLQY01000075.1 GCF_900089945.1 Candidatus Propionivibrio aalborgensis
TCGGGCGCTGTGCCTCGCGCACGGCGACATCGGGGAACATCTGCTGCAGGCGTTTTTCAAGACCAAGCACGGCCTCCTGACACAGGAAATCGTCGAGTGTTATGCCTTTCGGAGTCGGGAACTCCGGCAGATAGTTGGTGCCGAGTGTGATCTGAAGATTGCAGCGCTTGGCAATTTCGACCGAATTCTCGAGTGCTTCCGGCAGATCGGAAAACAGCGTTGTCATTTCATCCGGGGACTTGAAGTATTGCTCCTCGGTATACAACCTGGGTCGTCGTTTGTCGCCGAGCATGTAGCCTTCGGCGATGCAGACGCGCGCTTCGTGCGCCTTGAAATCGTCGCGCTCAAGGAACTGGATCGGATGCGTGGCCACCAGCGGCAATTCCAGTTCGGATGCCAGATGAACCGTCGCCGCAATCAATGACTCCTGTTGCGGCTGCCCACGCGGATGTACGCGCTGCACTTCAAGATAAAAGGCATCGCTAAACAAGCCTGCCCAGTCACGAGCGCGGCTGGCTGCCTGTTCCCTGTTGCCTTGCAGCAGCGCTTCGCCAATATCGCCGTTCCCCGCACCAGAGAGCGCAATCAGTCCATCCACCCCGATTTCGCGAAGCATCTGGTGGGTGATTTCGGCACGCCCCCGGATACGCGGCGCCAGATAGGCCTGGGTCAACAACTCGCAGAGTTGCAGGTACCCCTGCCGCGATCGGCAAAGCAGCAGCAGTCGATAGGGTCGATCGGGGTCTGACGCGTTGGCAATGCACACATCCGCGCCGAGCACTGGCTTGACCCCCATGCCACGCGCCGACGAATAGAATTTGACCAGGCCGAAGAAGTTGGCGAGATCCGTGAGCGCCAGCGCCGGCATGCCATAAGAGACCGCCCGTGCTACCGCGTCGTCAAGACGAACGATGCCATCGGTGATGGAATATTCGCTGTGCAGGCGGAGGTGGATGAAACGTGATTCGGGCATCCGGCCATTCTACTCCGTAGCAAGGTTCGCACCGAGTCGCCGAGCGCTGAAAATCCGAGTTCGTAAGAATTTGTAAAGCGGGTCAGCGATACAGATCACAGTACGTTGCTTTGACTATCACTCTCACGATAAGTAAAGGATCTCTCATGTACAAGAAACTGCGCACTACTGTGCTACTCGCGTTCTGCCTCCTTTCGGCTCACAGCGCAACCGCCGATGATGCCGTGTGGGGTGCTTTACTGGGGGGCGGCGCGGGTGCCGCCGTGGGTAGCTCGATTAGTGGCCGCAACGGCGCAATCGTTGGTGGTGCATTAGGCGCTGCCACCGGCGCAGCAATCGGCTCCGAGCGCGATAGCCGACGGGGTGAATACTACGCAGGATTCTCGCCAGCCCCGGTGTACTACGCGCCGCCGGCATACTATCCACAGCCGGCGTATTACCCGCCGCAGGTGTACTACCGCCAGCCGGTACGCATCGTTCGGCAGCCGGTATATTTCGTTCACGGGGGGCATGGTCGGTACTACGGCGGACATCACCAGAATTATGGCAATCATGGCTACGGTCACGGTAAGCACAGCTATGGACATGGCAAGCACGGCAACGGTCATGGCTCGGGTGATCGTCACGGGCGTTGAGTCGCGTGCCAGCCTGAGCAGCTTGCTGCGCTGCGTTCCGAGAATA
>NZ_FLQY01000076.1 GCF_900089945.1 Candidatus Propionivibrio aalborgensis
GGGATAGATCGGGGTCTCGGTCCACTGCCAGACATTGCCAATGACATCGAACAGCGGGCCGTGTGCAAACTCTGTGACCGGACACGAGGACGCGTAATGATCGAGCTGGAGGTTTGCCGGGACGATGCTTCCGGTACTGGGTTCTTCTGCGCCACCGGCCAGGTAGTCGATACCGGCGAATTCACGCAATGCCTGCCATTCGTCCTCGGTCGGCAGGCGTACCGGGCTGCTGGCATGTGCTTTCCAGTTACAGAAGGCCTTGGCTTCGTGGTAGTTGGTTTCCACGGGCCAGTCCCAAGGCATCGGCACTTCTTCGAGCATCAGGCGCAAGCGCCATTGGCGGCCATCCCGGATCCAGAAGGTGGGATGCTCGGCGCGTGTGAACCTGAGCCAGCCCGCACCCTCCTCCAGCCACAGCGATTCGTCCGTGTAACCACCGGCTTCGACGAACTCCAGAAATTCCTGATTGGAAACCAGATAGCGGCTCGCCTGAAATGATGTGGCAGAAGTCTCGTGGCATCCGAACTCGTTGTCCCATCCGTAGTAGTTAACGGCTGCCGGATTGCCATTGCCAGTGGCCTTTCTGTCGACGCGCAATTGGGTCGCCGGGATATCAACCAGATCGTTTTGCGGCGCCGCAGACGTGGCTCGGCAGGGCTGCCAGGCGGGATGGGGCGCAAGGTGCTTCAAGCGGTGCTGACGAATCAATACGGAAGATGTTTCCAGATGAATACGCTCGTGCTCGATTCCCATCAGGATGATCCACCAAGGATGATCCCAGCCGATCGGCAACGATAACGGCGCGGTTCGAATCAGTTGGTCAACCATGGCACGCACCGAATCGCGATAGGCTTTGACCTCGCTTACTCTGGGCCATTCGTAACGCGCATCGTTGAGGTCATCCCAACTCATTTCATCGACCCCGACGGCGAACATCGACTCGAATTTCGGATTGATGCGCTGCTCGATCAGGCCGGCCAGGAGCAGCTTGTTGACGAAGAAAGTCGCGGTATGCCCGAGGTAGAAAATCAGCGGATGACGCAGTGCAATGGGCTTTTCGTAATAAGCCTCAGCACAGTTCAACACCTCGAACAATTGTTCGTAGCGATCAAACGTCGCGTGAAAATATCCGAGAATCTCGACTCGCTTTTTCTCGGCATCCGTCCCTGACAAAGTGGGCGTTCGTGGAAAAACTGGGTTTGGCATGCGGATTCGGGTTTTCAACAGGCGGTGGCAAAAGAGTTGATCGAAGTTCATCAATCAGCACATTCTAACGCTTGGCGGCTACTGAGCCGTAGACTGTCCCGTATGATCCAGCCGGTTTCTTCCATGTATCAGCATCCAGTGCGCGTTCGTTGCCTGTCCTATTCATGGTATGCGCGGACGGCTTTCGCCGTTCTCTCTGTCGTGTCTGAGGAACATAAGTGTGGCGCAGCCAGCAATGCCGTGGGGTCTTATCGCCTCGCCAAGAGGATTCGACCGGAACCATTTCGGTAGAATTGCGGAATTGCGAGTGTCCCCACGAGAGCTTCAGCGATTTCAGCAATCAGAGCGCTGCATTGCTCACGTCAACATCCGGCAAAACGCGTGAATCACTGGCAACATGGACGCGCGGTGGCAGTTCGCCGACGTTCTTCAGTAGCCACCCATCCATCTCGTGACCGATGTGGGTCAACCAGACGTCGGCGGGCGTCAGAGTTTCTGCAATATCGAGGGCCAGCGCCACATCGTTGTGGTTGCTCGGGTACTCTGTCTGTGGCGGATGAGTGCAGTCCAGGGCGACTGATTGAGGACGCCAATCCATCAAGAACTGCTCCGTTTCCACTGGCAGTCCGGCTGTGTCGGACAGATAGGCAAAACGTTGACCATAGGAATCTTCAATCGCATAGCCAAAGGTCGGCTTGGAATGAATCAGGGGCAATGGTGTCAGTATCAGGTCGCCGATTGCGACTGCGTTGAACTTGGCAAGCTGGTGAAATTCGAGGAGGCCGTGATTCTTGTAAAGGTCAGCACACCCTTCAGAATCCGGCGGTGCGAAAACCGGTATTCGATCGCCGATTCCCCACCGTAAATTGAACAGACCCTGGACATGATCGGGATGGAAATGAGTCAATACAATCGCCGACAGATTTCCCGGAGGAAACCGTTCGGTGAGATCGGTCAAACCGGCGTCGATCAATAACCGGGTGTTGCCTGTTTCCACCATCCCGGAGCAAGGGCTGCGGCGAAAGTCCAGAACCGCCCGTGCCCGCGTACAGACGAAACAGTTACACCCGTAGACCGGTATGCCTCCCGCTGCACCTGTGCCGAGAAACGTCACGCGCATGATCAGGCGATCGCTCTCGAAGACGCCGTAGACGCAGAAATCACCTGCACGAAATTCTCCCCTGCCTGGCATAGATCACCATCGTTCTGGATGATTTCCACATTGCCGACGGGAGGCATGAACTGAGGCGCGCGCAACAATCTTCCGACCATCTGTGCGTCGGTCTCACGAGCCCGCGCTTTCAGTCTTGCGGCCAGAATTTCGGGTGAGACGGTAACCAGGACTGCAATCAATGCCGGATAACTGCGTCGTGCTTCAATCAGATACGCGCGCGATCCATTCATCACAACGTTGCATCCCTTGGCCAGCCACAAGTTGATCTCCCGGCCAATGCCGTAGCGCAAACCGTGGCTGCTCCAGTTCATGGCAAAAAAGCCGGCGGCCTGACGGGCATCGAACTCGCCCTCGGTCAGGGCGACGTGATTCTCTCCGAGCAATTCAACCGGCCGCGTAATGTAGCGATGCGCGAAGATAACATCGGGATCTCCCGCCAGACGCTGACGACCATATCGCATCAGGGTGTCCTTGCCGCTACCCGAAGCGCCAACGACGTAGAAAAGCGTTCCCTCAGCCATGATCGAAACGCGCCTCGAATACCCGTTTGCCGGCCGAGAAAACGACACTCGCCTGAACCAGCCCGTTGACATGTGCGACAGCCACGAGATCGGCTCGCTTGCCGGCAGAGATCTCTCCACGATCGATCAGTCCGGCAGCCTGGGCTGGATTGTAGCTGACCAGTCGCACCGCATCGTCTAACCCGATTCCCGCCAGTTCCGGCAATCGGAATACGGCGACGATCAATGCGGCCGGATGATAGTCGGCGCACAGGCACTCGGCGAGGCCGGCCTGCACCGCATCCAGCGCTCGTACGGCGCCCGACTGGCTCTTGCCACGCAGGATGTTGGGCGCACCGAATACCGTACTCATGCCACGATCGCGAGCTGCGCGTGCCGATTCCAGATTGATCGGGAATTCGGAGATGCCGACGCCCAGCGTGTGCAGGGTTTCGACCTTGTCCGGTGTATCGTCGTCATGACTCGCAACGGGGATTCCCTTGTTCCTGGCGGCTTCAATCAGCAAGCGGATTCGCGCCATCGCCCCGTCAGCCTGCGCCAGCTTGTTATCGACCAGCGTATCGAGCTCAGCTTCTGACTTCTTGTAGGTGCGCGAAAGGTAGTCGCGGAAGGCGGCGATGTCCTTGAACTGGCCCTGACCGGGAGAATGATCCATGACCGACAGCAGATGCATCTCGTTTGCCGCCATCAGCTCCAGCAAAACGGTTGGGGCCGTAGGATCAGTCACTTCGTAGCGGCAGTGCACCCGGTTATCGACCAGGCCATGCGGATTCCATGCATGCACCGCCCGGGCAACCGATGCGGCAAATCCATTGTTGCGCATGCCGAGTTCATCGTTGGCGAAGGACAGGGCATGGTAGACGGTAGTCACGCCGGCGGCAGCATTGCGCTTGTCGGCCTGGGCACAGGCAAAGTCGAGCGGGAAATAGACATTCGGTCGCGGTTCGACTTCCTTCTCCAGCGCGTCGCAATGCAGGTCGATCATGCCGGGGATCAGCGTCTTGCCGCGCAGGTCGACATTTTCCGCACCGTTGCCGGACTCGGGGTTAATCGCGGTGATGATGCCGTCTTCGATCAGCACCGAAGCGTCGTCGAGCACGGCATCACGCAACACCAAGCGTGCTCCTGTCAGATAAAGCCGGGTCATGCGATCTCCTTGAGGAGATCCTCGACAGCTGGCGGCATGGCGAGTTCAACGACCTGGTCGGCCAGACGGCGTGTGGTTTCGGGGTTGTGAAAAATGGCGAGCATGGCAGTGCCTTCGAACTTCAAACCGTCAATCAGGCTTATCACGCATTCTGCTGTTTTCGGGTCGAGGCTGGCTGTTGGCTCGTCAAGAAGCAACAGACGCGGTTTGGCGATAAAGCCACGCGCAAGATTTACCCGTTGCCGCTCGCCGCCGGAAAAGGTCGCCGGCGAAACGCTCCACAGGCGTTCTGGAAGATTCATGGCAAAAAGCAACTCGGCTGCGCGTCGCCTTGATTCGTCGCGCGAAACGCCAAGACTGAACAGTGGTTGCGCCACAACATCGAGCGTTGACTGGCGAGGCAGGCAATGCAGGAACTGCGTGACAAATGCGATCTCGCGCCGTCGGAGTTCCAGTATCTGATGCTCGCTGGCCAGCGCCAGATCAAGCTCATGACCCATCGCATTGCGATAGAGAATGCGGCCGGCGCTCGGCAGATAGCTACGGTAGATACCTTTCAACACTGAGGATTTCCCGGCACCGGTGGGTCCGATCAGGGCCGTCAGTTGGCCAGAGCGCACTGAAAAGCTGACATCGTACGAAGACGGTATCAGTTTGCCCTGCTCGTGCAATTGAAAATGCTTTCCAAAACCATCGACCTGAAGAATGAGCGGATTCATTTCGCCAGCCTCACAAGGCAGAAGCCACCAGCCGCTGGGTATAGGCGTGCTGGGGGTCTTCGAGGATTTGATCGGTCAGCCCTGCTTCGATGACGCGACCGTATTTCATGACGATAGCGCGTCCGGTAAGCAGGCGTATGACGCCAAGGTCGTGTGTTACGACGACCATTGCCGTCTTCAGTTCCTGCTGGATCTCCAGGATCAGATCGAGAATGCGGGCCTGCACCGAAAGATCCAGTCCTGAAGTCACTTCGTCCAGAAACAACAGTGGTGGCTGGGTAGCCAGCGCCTTGGCGATCTGCACGCGCTGCTGCATGCCGCCGGAAAAATTCTTCGGCAAATCATCCACCCGCGACAGCAGAACCTCGGTCCGTGCCAATAACGCCTTGGCCCGTGCCCGAATGGCGCCATAGTCCGTCAAATCGCTCATCAGCAGCCGTTCAGCGATATTGCCGCCGGCGCTGATATTGAAGTTCAGGCCCAGATTCGGATTCTGATAGACCATGCCGAAGCGGTGGTTGCGAAGCCAGCGTTGCTGTGCGGCATTGAGCGAGAAGAGGTCGTGCTGCTTGTCACGGTCGTAGAAGATCGCTTCACCGCTGGATGGTGCCTGGTCGAAATAGAGGCTCTTGACTACCGTGGATTTTCCACTGCCCGACTCGCCCATGACGCCGAGAATCTCGCCTTCGAACAGGTCGAAAGACACGTCATGAATTGCGATCACGCTGGCGCAATTGGGGCAGAGATTCGTATCCGCTTCCGGGCCCGTGGATTCGAAGCATAACGGACAACCGGGCCCGTAGATTTTGCTCAAGTTGCGGACTTCGAGAATCTTGTTCATGCCACTTCTCCCTCGACTTCATCTACTCGCAGCAGTTGCTCGTCGCACCAATCGCTGTCCGAGCACTGGTAGGATTTGCTGCCCGATTCGTTGACGAACTCATCGAGAAAGGAATCGGCGCACCCGCAGCGTGTGCAGGCGCGGCGGCGACCGGCTGCATCGTAAAAATCCTCGACACGGAAAGGGACGTCGGAGAACACTAGCGGTTCGGCCCGGGTGTGCGGTGGAACAGCGTAGATCTTCTTTTCGCGACCGGCGCCGAACAGAATCAAGGCCGCCGAATCGTTGAGTTTCGGCACGTCCCATCGTGGTATCGGCGAAGGGTCGATGACGTAATGACCATTGATGCGTGTCGGGTAGCGGTGCGAAATAGTGATTTCGTCGAAGGCGACGATGTCCTCGTAGAGCTTGACCAGGAGTCGCGAATAGTCAGCCTCGCCGTGCATCGTCTTGCGTTTGTCCTCGGATGGCTCGACCACTACCAGCGGGTCGGGATAAGGAACTTGCAGAACGATGATCTGCTGCGACGTGAGTGGCCGTTCCGGGATACGATGGCGAGACTGGATCAGCGAGCTCTCGTCCGTTTTCGTGGTCGTCGAAATGCCGGGGCAGGTCATCTCGATGAACTGGCGCAGGTTGACTGCGTTGACTGAATCGTCTGATCCCTGATCGATAACCTTGACCACCTCGTCCGGGCCGATCAGCGACAGGGTAAGTTGCAGCCCACCGGTGCCAAAACCGCGCCCCATGGGCATTTCACGCGAAGCATAGGGAACTTGATAGCCTGGAATGGCGATCGCCTTGAGAATGGCGCGACGAATTTCCTTCTTGGCATATTCGTCCAGAAAGCCGAAGTTGTAGGCGTTGGCAGTTGAGTTGTTGTCCGTGACAATCATGCGGGTTCTCCTGCCTTTTGCTGCGTCGTGCGCAGACGATCCAGGTCGGACTGAAAAGTGACGTAGTGCGGCATTTTGTAATGCGATGCGAAGCCCATGGAATCGACGCCGTCAATATGCAGAAGGACAAATTCAGGGTCTTCCGAAGGGTTGGCCGCACCATCCTTCATGCCCTTTTGCAGGGCACGGTCCAGAACAGCCATCGAAATGGCCTTGACCTCGTTATGACCGAAACAGGCGCCGTAACCGATGGTAAAAGTCGGTTTTCCACCGTTTGCAGCTGCGTCGTACATCGCCACAACCTCGCATTCGGTGACCAGTACTTCACCGGCCTCGGTCAATTCGCCGGTGACCGGATGCGGCAGTTCAACCGGCAGGTAGCCAACACGAAGCTCAGCGATCGTAGGGTGTACATCGCCATAACCCCGCATGTTGGAATAGGCCATGGCCAATAGCGACCCGGTTTCCGCCCGCGCCATGGTCGCCAGGGCAGCGGAACGGGGTACAGGAAAAACAAGAGGCTCGCGTGTGATATCGAAGGCGAACTGGTTTCGGTCAGTGCCGACAGGCGGTAACAGCCCCTCGGCGCGCAAGGCGTCAAGCACCTTGGGGAAGCTGTCCGGCAACGTTGCTTCCGGACAACCGTCCAGCCAATCGCGGGCAACCGACCGGAAGGCTGCTGGAGACTCGTCCATCAGCTCCAGCCTGAGCAGTCTCAAGGCATAGTCCGGGGTCGGCCCGAGCATCTGTCCGCCAGGTATCTCCTTGAAGGCGGACGAGATACGGCGAATCAGTCGCATGCGTGAGGTATCAAGGTGAGGCGTCGCTGACAGGCGGGGTCGCGTCGAACGCCAGGCGCGCAGCGCGAAAGCGGCTTCCAATGTGTCGCCCAGGCTTTGCTTGATGGCCAAGGCAGCGAACTGCGGATGATACACACCACCTTCGGATACGACACGATCGACCAGATGGCGAAGCTGATGCAGCAGAGTGTCAATCGACAGCGGCTCGGCGTTACTGTTGTCCAAGCCCTGTTCGGTACGCAGATATTCGCTGACGGCCGCCGCACCCGCAATCGCGTGGCCGCCGCCCTTGATGGCAACATAACTCATCTCAGACAACCCCAGCCGTGATTGCCGCGTGCGTCGTACGCGGCAGCGCGACGATGCGTTGAGCATCGCAAAACAGAATGTCCACGCCCAGGGGAAAGGCACCGACCCAGTCCTCCCGGCGAGCCAGCCAGTCGGGATGGAGGCCTGACAGGCACAGCTCAAGGCGCTCCTCGATACCGGGTCCGGCAAGTGCTATTGACAGGGAGCCGGTTCCGATTTCCTCGACTGCAATCAGCAGGGTGGCACCGAACTCCGGACTTTCCAGACGGCCGAGGCACGGGTTAAGGGTCGCATCCCGACTGCCGTCGACCACGACGTAACGTGCGCTCTCTGCAGTATCTCGCCGTGCCTGGAGCAATGGCCAATCCTCGTCGGGAATCATTCCATGTGGGTCGGCCAGCGTTGATTCTCCGTCCATCAGGGTGGCCAGCACAACGCGCCGGGCATTCTCACCATTGATCCAGTCGGTCAAATCGCGAACTTGGCCAGGTCGCGAATAGGCTTCGACCAACTCGCGAAAGATGCTTTGCTGGACGCTTCCTTGCCAAATGCTATAGGGTTTCATCGTCATCTTCATTGGCGTTGTTCAACAAGGCAAAATCGACCCGCGTCGCTGCCAGGATGGCGCTTCGGCGATGGTCTTCGTCGCTGCGTAGCCGGGCGCCGGACGCGACATGCTCGGATACGGTGTCCCAGCCAGGAAAACGTGCAGCAAGAATGGCGTCCAGAATGGCCAGCGAACGCGCCAGACCGGCATCGTCGGCCAGCACCTGGGCACCACCGTCGGCGCGGCGTCCGTCAGCAAGGCCGATTTCGAGGCGACATGCGGAAAGCGGAAATTCACCCAGATAGTACGGTTCGTGAAAGGCGCCATCGGTCAATGTCAGCAACCCGAGACCGGCTTGCGGCAGGCTGGTCAGTTTGACTTCGCATTCGGCTGTCAGTTTTGTTGCCAGCGCGTTCAAAAGCGGAGCCGGATGAGCAGTCAGCGCCCTGACCCAGTCTGTTCGTTCAAGGTTCATCACCCCAGTCTCCTGCGTAACCACGCCGATGCGTAGTCGATCAACAAAATGGTGGCCAGAATGACCAGAATGAGCGCCGCCGACTGGCCATAGTCGAAAAGGCGCAGCGTATCGTGAAGGGCCAGCCCGATCCCGCCGGCGCCGACCAGCCCGAGAACGGAAGCCATGCGCACGTTGCGGTCCAGAATGTAGAGAAGGTAGCCCAATGCTTCACGCATAATCGAAGGCCAGCCTGCATACATCACCATTTGCGGGAAATTGGCACCCGTTGACGCCACGCCTTCGTAGATGCCCTGGTCCACGCGTTCCAGGCTTTCGGCGAAAAACTTGCCGAGGAAACCTGCCGTATGCACGCCAAGCGCCAATGCTCCGGGCAAGGGCCCCAACCCGAGTGCGGCTACAAAGATCAGGGCCAGCAGCAAATCCGGCATGGCGCGCATGAAATTGAGCGTCTCGCGGACGATGCGGTAGGCCGCTGGATGCGGGGAAAAGTTGCGGGCAGCGAATGGAGCGAGGAAGACTGCGACAAGCATGGCGAGCACCGTCCCCCAAAGTGCGGTTGCCAAAGTGATTCCCATCAGGGAAAGATACCTCGACAGGTGGGTGAAGTCAGGCTGCCGATAGCGGCTGAAATACTCTGCGATGTCATCAACACCGTAAGCCAACTCTTCGAATGAGATATCCAGGTCGAGAACGATCAGCCACAGGATTGCCACGACGGCTGCCACCCAGACCGGCGCAGGATTACGCGGCTTGGGCGGCAGCGGGCTCGCTGGTGGACGAACGAGTTTCAGATCGTTGGTGTTCAATTCTGGCGCCCGTGAATGATCCGGCTGCGAAAGCTGTCGGACGCGCGGTCGAGTGCGGTGACCACCAGATAGATGGAAAGCGCGATGAGCACCAAACGGTCGTACTGGAACAGCCGCATGGACATCACCAGGTCATAGCCGATACCTCCCGCACCAACCAGACCCAGGATGGCGGCAGCACGCAGATTGTGGTCGAGGATATACATTACGGTTCCGACAAAGTCGGGCAGGGCTTCGGGCACCATGGAGAAAAGTCGAACCTGCATCCAGCCGGCACCATGGGCGCGCACTCCCTCCACGGCCTTGACATCGACCACTTCGATGGACTCGGCAAAGAACTTGCCCATGAATCCGACGGTGACAAAAGCCAGTGCCATTACACCCGGTAGCGGCCCGAGGCCGACAGCCGAGACGAAAACCAGTGCCCAGACCAGTTCCGGCAAGGCGCGCATCAAGCTCAGGAGATCGCGCGTCAATCGATAGACGACGACGTTCGGCGTCGCATTGCGAGCGGCAAGAATGCCCAGCGGCAGGCTGATCACGACGGCTATGGCGGTGCCAAGCACTGTCATCTCGATGGTTTCCAGCATCTTCTCCAGCAATTGCGGAACATACTCCCAGTCGGGCATGACCAGCATCTGTCCGGCGAAAGCGAACATCTTCCCGATCGAGCCGATCAGATGGACGAGGTCGACTTCGACGATCGGAGCCGTCAACCAGAGGCTGCACGCCAAAACGAGCATGCCGCCTACGAGCGGTAGCGGCAACAGGCCGTTAGGCGTAGGCCAGCGCAAGGTTGAGGCTTGTGTCATTCTCGATACCGTCCCGTTTGTAGATAGCGTGCAGCGCGTCGGGCGACATTTGTTGCGGGCTGCCATCGAAGACGATTCGTCCGCTGTTCATGCCGATGATGCGATCGGCAAAGCGCTTCGCCAGTTCCACCTGATGCAGGTTGACGACAACGGTAATGCCATCCTGGTCGCATATTTCGCGAAGCAGCATCATGATTTCCTCGCTCGATACCGGGTCGAGGCTGGCAACCGGTTCGTCGGCCAGGATGACCTTGGGTTGTTGCGCGAGCGCGCGCGCAATGCCGACGCGTTGTTGCTGGCCGCCCGACAGTTTGTCGGCGCGACTCCAGGCTTTGTCGGTCAGGTCAACACGGCTCAGCACGTCCTGTGCGATGTCCATGTCTTCCTTGCGGAAAAGGTAGAAGACGCTGCCCACCCAGGAGCGCTGCGCCAACCGTCCTGTCAGGACATTGGTAACGACCGTGAGTCGATCCACAAGATTGAACTGCTGGAAGACCATCGCAACTCTGGATCGGATGCTGCGAAACTTTTCCCGGCAGACAGTCTCGTCGCCGATACGCACCTCGCCAGTCGTCGGGTTCTCCAGTCCGTTCATGAGACGAAGCAGGGTGGACTTGCCCGCGCCACTGGGACCCAGAATAATGGTGAAACTACCCGATGCGATCTCGGTGTCGATGCCCTTCAGGGCTTCGAAGCCGTTCGGAAAACGCTTTGACACCGATCGAATTGATATTGTGGACATAGATTTCCTCTGCATATGAGACGGCAGACGGGTGCCCGCCTGCCGTTGCGGCAATATCTACTTGAGCAAATCCTTCTTTTGCAAGCCCAGCTCTTTCACCATGTCGCGAATCATCTGGTAGTCCTGCGGGCCGACTGCCACGTAATGACTCAGGTTGCCATAGCCGGTGACCTTGATTTCGTTGTGCGCATTCAGAATGGCGTCGCGGATCTTGGCCTTCAACTCACTCGGCAGATCGCCGCGATAGACCAGGGGCGAGCCCGGTAGCGGGGCGGATTCGGTGACAATGCAATTGGTCTGTTTCGTAATGAGTCCCTTGTCGAGCATTCGCCCGTAGGTGATGTCGTTGTCAGCTGCGGCATCGACGGTCTTGTTCTTGACCGCAAGTTCAGCGGCATCATGTGAACCGGCGTAGGCGAACTTGCCGAAGAATTGCTGCGGCATCATTCCGGTTTCCTTCTTGACCATGTAGGTTGGCATCAGCCCCCCCGAGGTCGATGCCGGGTCGACGAACGCAGCGCTCTTGCCTTTCAATTCCATAATCGACTTGATGCCTTCGTCACAAGGCGCAATGATGATGCTCTTGTAGGTGTGCGAATTGCTGCCCTCGCGAATTCCAACGGCAAAGGCCACAGCGCCGGCTTCCTGCTCGGCCAAGTAGTACGACAGCGGCCCGAACCAGGCGATATCGACGCGTTTCTTCTTCATCGCTTCGATGACGCCTGCGTAGTCGGTGGCGGTGAATACCTTTACCTTTTCGCCCAGTTTCTTTTCCAGATGGAGCCGCATCGGTTCGAATTTCTGAATCATCTCTTCGTTGTTTTCCGCTGGGATGAGGCCCATGACGATGTCACGTGCTTGAGCCGACGCGGCGGTCAGAGTGAGCGCCAGAAGCAGCGCACTTGCTGAAAGGGTACGTTTCAAATACATTTAGGTGCTCCCGTAAGGTTGATCAATGGATTGGCCAAGGGTTGATGCGCAGTTGTATCCGGTCGGCGCGAAACCGGGTCAGGGCATATTCGAGCGGGGTTCCGTCCCGCTCGCCTACGTTGACGCTTTTGACCCGCAAAACGGGCTGGTTCTGGGGCATACCCAGCAGCGAAGCATCGTCTCCTTGCGGGAGCGCTGCGCTGATCAGACTTTCGATTCGCCGCAATTTCCTTCCATATCGGCTAACCAGATGTTCATGCAGTGAGCCGCCGTGATACTCCCCGAGCAAATCGGGGAAAGGCTGTCGCGGCAGGAAATGGGAAATCACGCAGATTGGCCGATCATCCGCCAGGCGCAAGGACTCGATCCAGATCACCTGGTCATTTTCGGACAATTTCAATCGTGCGCTAACGCCACCACGGGCAGTGATCACCAGCTTTCGCAGGACCCGACTGCTGGCCGTTTTCCCCAGGGATTCGAATGTTTCGGTAAAGCGGGTATCGCTGCCCAGGGAGTAGTTGGACGGGCCGTCCAGAACGAAGGTGCCGCGGCCGCGGCGGCGTTCAAGCAGACCTACTGCGATCAAATCCTCGACTGCGCGTCGAATCGTATGTCGATTGACTCCGAAACGATCGGCCAGGTCATTCTCGGAAGGGATGCACTCCCCCGGCGTCAGAAACGACGCAATCTCTTCCTTGAGCAATTTTGCGATCTGGCTGTAGATTGCTTCGCCACCGTTTCTCTGCAACGCCACCAGACTCATCTAGACATCCCCACACAAGGTATTGGGGAAATGTACTCATTCAAGGTGACAAAATGATGACCGCCCGCTCAATAGTCAAAAGATGTCCCTTGACATGGCGTGCAGTATCACGGCCACCTATCTACCTGCTGGCGACCGAAGCTGCGTGACCAACGAGCATTACGCATCGGCGGGCCTTATACTTCCGTCCTTGGACTACTGGAGATCTACATGGCTGCATCCCCCGATACCGTCAGCATGGCGGTTTATTGTGACTTCGAGAACGTTGCGCTCGGCGTGCGCGACGCCAATTATGAGAGGTTCGACATCAAACCGGTGCTCGAACGCTTGCTGCTCAAGGGCAGCATCGTGCTCAAGAAAGCCTACTGCGACTGGGATCGCTACAAGGGCTTCAAGGCGACGATGCACGAGGCCAATTTCGAACTGATCGAAATCCCGCATGTCCGGCAGTCGGGCAAGAATTCCGCTGATATCCGTATGGTGGTCGATGCGCTCGACTTGTGTTACACGAAGTCGCACGTCAACTGCTTCGTTATCATCAGCGGCGACTCGGATTTCTCGCCGCTCGTTTCCAAGCTGCGCGAGAACGCCAAGTACGTGATCGGCGTTGGCGTCAAGCAATCGACTTCCGACCTGCTGATTGCCAACTGTGACGAATTCATCTTCTACGACGATCTGGTGCGTGAAATCCAGCGTTCGGCCGCGCGCCGCGACCCGAAGGCAGTGCAGCTTGCATCCAAACGCACGCCTGAAGAAAACGAGAAACGTAAGCAGGAAATCGAAGCGCGCAAGAGTGAGGCAGTCGAGCTGGCCGTGGCGACGTTCGATGCACTGGTTTCAGAACGTGGTGATGGCGGCAAGATCTGGGCTTCGATGCTCAAGGAGGCGATCAAGCGCCGCAAACCCGATTTCAACGAGAGTTACTACGGCTTCCGTGCTTTCGGCAATCTACTCGAAGAAGCACAGTCACGCGGGCTGCTCGAATTGGGACGCGACGAAAAATCCGGAGCGTTCGTGTCGCGCAGTAGCGCACCGGCACCGCGTAGCGAACCGGTCGTGGCGGCTGTAGAGGAGTCCAGCGCCGCCCCCGCGCCAAAGCGCCGAGGGCGAGGCGGCAGTAGAAAACCAGCGTCGGACGTCGCGTCGGAGCCTGCCGTTCAGGAAATACCTGTCCCGGCTGAGCCTGCAATCGCCCAGGCCGAGGAAGAGATTCCCGCAAAAAAACCGGCCTCTCGCAGCCGCCGGCCACGCAAGCCGAAAGCCACGCCCGACGATGGCGAGCCAACAGCCTGAGTTCCAAGCGACAGGTTCGGGCTGAATAGTGCGGCTGGTAGATGAGCGAAGGCTTTTTGCGATGGACGAAAATGTTAAGATTGCGCCTTCGACAGAAGGTGACCAGGCGCGAGACTGGTCGACCGGTTTGCCCCCATTGAGGGCACTGCCAGCGGTCAATCTGGAACAAGGAAGAGTCGTCAGAGAGTCATGAATATGCGCGAAGAACAGAGCCCGGGACTGGCAGAAGACAAACGTGGCGAAGCCCTCAACGCCGAACGCTTCCGGATGCTTGAGGATATCGCCCGGGAACTGGCAGGCGAAGTGGTCTTCCCCACCTACTTCGACGCCGCTTTGCGTCTGCGCAAGGATCTTCAGAATCCGGATTTGCCTACGGCGCGCATTGCCAAAATTGTCAGTATCGAACCCCTGATCGCCGCCAAGCTGATGCAGCTCGCGGGTTCGGCCCTGTATAGCCCGGACGGTTCGCCGGCCAAGGATTTGAGCGCCGCGATCAGCCGGCTGGGCGTTGATCTGGTGCGTACCACTGCCTTGGCGATCGCTATGAACCAGCTCCTGCGCTCCAAGGATATGGCAATCTTCAGCGACCTGACCCGCGCCCTCTGGGACCATTCCATCCGAACGGCCGCGGCTGCCCGTGTCCTCGCCCAGAATTTCACCCGGATCAATCCGGACGAAGCGCTACTGGCCGGCCTGGTGCATGACCTCGGTGCCTTCTACATGCTCTACCGCGCGGTCCAGTATCCGGAATTGCGCGTTCGTCCGGATAGCATCAAATACCTCATCGTTCAGTGGCACGAAGGCATTGGAGTCACCTTGCTCGACACCCTCGGTATGCCCAAGGAAATCGTCAACGCCACCATTGACCACGACCAGCCACGGCTCGCACCGATAACGGTACGGACCCTGGCGGATATCGTCTATGTCGGCAACCTGATTGCCGGCGCCCATTTCGAATGGTCGCACCAGGATTTCGACCCGGATGCCGGTCAAGTCGGGCAGGTCCGCCAGAACTTCAGCGCACTGCTGCCGGAAATCGAGGCCGACACGCGGGAAATGCTGGCCGTATTCTCCTGAATCTGGTGGCTTTCCGCGTGCTGTGACGCCGGCATCAGAAGATGCGCATGAAATTCGTACGCAACGTTCACTCACCTGATTGCCGCTGGCACTGCTGTTGGTGGAGAAAATCCCGGGGGAACCTTAAGCCACGGAAAGCCCTTTAGGGTCATCTCGTAACCGGTCTTGTACAGCGCTCGCATGTAATCGGTGTCGAATTCTTCCTTGTGCTCTGCCTTGAAGCTCGATGGGATGAATCCAAGGTTGAAGTCCACTCCGTCTCGCTGGGCGGTGGCATAGATGCGGTAAAGGTCCCCGATTCCTTGGCTGTGAATCAGCGAGGCAACCGAGCGACCGGCAATGCTCATGGTACTGCGCTCAACTTGCGCCCAGTCCGGATCCAGTCGCGCATTGCGTATGACATAAAGTTTGCGCTCACGGGTAACGCCGACGGCAGCGGCCGATTCGTTGATGCGGAGTGCGGCCGGGTAAGCGAAAACCTGAGCCATGATGCCGCCATCCACGTGCATTTCCTGATAGGCCTTTCCATCGACTTCCACATCAAGCATCATCGGAGGAAAACCACCGGGAACCGAGGCCGATGCGATCATGACGCGCACGAACAGGTCCAAGGCCTTGGGGCCACCGTAGGTCGCGATTTTTCCCATGTCCCAAATGATCGGACGACGCGCATCGAGGTCGGCGGTGGCGATCAAGAGGAAACGTCCTTTCGCATACTCTGCGGCTACTTCCTTGAGAAAATCCTCGGTCACCGATTTTCGCGTCAGCTTCAACAGCGGTGCATTGTCGGCCATTCCATCGCTCATCACGCCGCCAATGAAACTGCGCGGCTCAAGAATGTCTTTCGGAGAAATGGTGGTATAGACCTCTTTCAGCGTTGTGTCATACTTCGGCCCGAGAAACGCGAAAGGCGCGATCAGGGCGCCCGTACTGATACCGGTGACCACTTTGAATTCCGGGCGTGTCCCTGTAGCCGTCCATGCATTGATTAGCCCGGCGGTGAAGGCGCCGTTATCACCACCGCCAGAAATCGCCAAAAAGAAGGCTGGGGGAAACGGACCTTTGTGCCCCTGTTTTGCAAGGTAATCCCTTTCCCGTTGCAGCGACGCGTGCGCAATCTGGGTGAGCTCAGTCATGTCGCCCCCCAATGCAAAGCGAACACTTGGCATGCCAGGAATTTCGGCTCTCGCCGTCAACTCGGATGGCACTGCCGGCAAGCGTGGCGGCGTCGCACAGCCCTGGACAAACAGCAATACGCTGGCAATCAGGCTAAGGAAGGTGGCTCGTACGATCATTTGTCTGCTTCCTGAGTAAGTATTCGAGGAACCGTCTCCCCTCGGGGCGTTCCCTGCAGTCCTGTTCGAGGTGGGTATTATGGACTGCCTCGAAAGCAGTACGCAAATCGC
>NZ_FLQY01000077.1 GCF_900089945.1 Candidatus Propionivibrio aalborgensis
AACGAAGTCGAACTCGCGAAATACGCACCGGCGCTGATCTACTTTGACGCACAAAACCGCATCTCGCGCCAAGGTAGTTCGATACCAGCGCAAGCGGCCGCCTGAACCGACGCTCCCCGACGTTCCGCTTCTCGCGTAATAAAAAAGCCCTGGCGGGTAGACCGGCCAGGGCTTTTTGTTGGTGAATCGTCTTTAGTGCTTGCTTGCTCCCGATGCTCCGAAGCCCGTCTGACCACGAATGTACTGATCTTCGAACGCTGCAATTTCGGACTTTGCCCTTACGCTCGAATCAGACTTCGAAACGATGAAGGCCAGCAGGAAAGCGATCGGCATGGCGAAAAGCGCCGGCTGGGTATAGGGGAACAGCGGCGCTGGATTGGCCAGCACATCGACCCATACCGACTTGGAAAGCACGACGAAGGTGACGGCGGAAAAGAGGCCGCCATAACCGCCGAAAAGTGCTCCACGTGTGGTCAGGCCTCTCCAGAACATCGAAAGGATGAGCACCGGGAAGTTGGCCGCAGCCGCTACACCGAAGGCCAGGCCGACCATGAATGCGACGTTTTGCTTTTCGAACAGGATACCGAGGATGATGGCCACGACACCGAGACAGATGGTGGCGATCCTCGAAACGCGGATCTCCGAAGCTTCCGTGGCCTTGCCTTTCTTGAACACGTTGGCGTAGAGATCGTGCGAAATCGCCGATGCGCCTGCCAGCGCCAGTCCGGAAACCACAGCAAGGATGGTCGCGAAGGCAACGGCTGCCATGAAGCCGAGCAGCATGTCGCCGCCAACCGCCTTGGCCAAATGCATGGCGACCATGTTGCCACCGCCGATCAGCTTGCCTCCGATCGTACCGCCTTCGAAGAAGTCCGGGTTTTGGCCGACGATCAGAATGGCACAAAGGCCCATCAGGAAAATCACGTTAAAGAAGTAAGCTACGAAGCCGGATGCATAGAGCACCGACTTGCGCGCTTCCTTGGCATCGGTCACGGTGAAGAAACGCATCAGGATGTGTGGCAGGCCGGCGGTACCGAACATCAGACCAAGGCCTAGGGAAATGGCATTGATCGGATTGGACAACAGACCGCCTGGCGTCATCAGCTTGAACCCCAGCGCATGAATCGACGTCGCCTTCTCGACAAGGGTATGAAAAGAGAATCCGAACTGGCTGAAGGCCAGCAGCATGGCCAGCGTGCCGCCAAACAGCAGCATGCAGGCCTTGATGATCTGCACCCAGGTCGTGGCAACCATTCCGCCAAAGGTCACATAGACCATCATCAGGATACCCACGCCAATGATGGCGATGTTGTAGTCGAGTCCGAAGAGCAGTTTGATCAACTGGCCGGCACCTACCATCTGGGCGATCAGGTAGAAACAGACAACGGTCAACGAGGAAATCGCCGCCATGGTCCGCACCTTGCCTTGGTCAAGACGGAAGGCCGTTATGTCGGAAAAGGTGAAGCGCCCGAGATTGCGTAGGCGTTCAGCCATCAGGAAGAGAATGATCGGCCAACCGGCAAAGAAGGAGAGCATATAGAGGTAGCCGTCGAAGCCCTTGCTGTAGACCAGTGCCGTCAAGCCGAGAAGCGTGGCGGCTGACATGTAGTCACCGGCAATGGCCAAGCCGTTTTGGAAACCGGTGATGCCACCGCCGGCCGTATAGAAGTCAGCCGTGGACTTGGTGCGGTTGGACGCCCAGTAGGTGATGCCCATGCTCAGAGCCACAAAGGCGCAGAACATGATGATTGCGTGCCAGTTGGTCGCCTGTTTTTCCATGACGCCTTCTACCGGCGGCCCAGCGTAGGCCAAAGCACAAAAGATGAAGAGTCCTGCTGCGTTGGCAAGTTGAGTCATGCGTCGCATTATTTGACCTCCTTACGGGCTTGCTTGATGACTTCCTGAGTCAGGTTGTCGAATTCGGTATTGGCGCGTCGTACGTAAAGCGCCGAGAGCACCCAGAATAAAACGAAGAGAAAAAGCTCTGCGGCGACCCCCACCGTCAGCATGGAACCATCGCTGACGGGTTGACCGAGGGTGCTTGGATTGTAAGCAACCATCAATACGAAGCCGTAAAACAGGACTAGAACGACAATTGAAAGCGTCCAGGCGAAGCGTCCTCGTTTTGCAACGAGCTCCTGGAATTTCGGATTGACCCGCATCCGCTCATAAATTTCACTGCTCATAGCATTACCCCCCTTTGAAAAAACTGCTGGATGAAACAAAAAGATTGGGGATCATATACGGATTCGCTTAAATATGGAATTGGTAAGTTGTTAATAAGTATTGGATATTTGTTGGCCCATAGCTCCTGTTTTTTCCTCCTGTTCTTGCCCATTACCCCATCTGCAGCCAATTTCGCTAAAATGAGCGGTTGGCGCCACACGACACCGGCCGCGCTTTTCAAAGCAACACAACCTTGTTCCCGTTTCCCAACTATTTCCTCCAGCCAATTTTCAGAAAGAAAGGATCACTTCCCGATGGAACGAATTTTCAATTTCAGCGCCGGGCCGGCCACTCTCCCCCAGGAAGTTCTCGAACTGGCGCGCGACGAGCTTGCCAATTGGCATGGTTGCGGCATGTCGGTCATGGAAATGTCACATCGTGGCAAGGAATACATGGGAATTCAGGCCGAAGCCGAAGCCGATCTTCGTGAACTGATGGGAATTCCGGCCAACTACAAGGTGCTTTTCCTGCAAGGCGGGGCATCCAGTCAGTTCGCCATGGTGCCGATGAATTTGCTGCGCGGCAAAGCGTCCGCCGATTACCTGAACACCGGCGAATGGTCGAAGAAGGCCATCAAGGAAGCGAAGAAATACTGCACGGTCAATGTTGTCGCCTCATCCGAGGACAAGAACTTCTCCTACGCTCCTGCGCAGGAGGCATGGAAACTCGACCCGAATGCGGCCTATGTCCACTACACGCCAAATGAGACGATCGGCGGCGTGGAGATCTTCTGGACTCCGCAGACCCGCGACGTGCCACTGGTCGCCGATATGTCTTCGACCATCCTGTCGCGCCCGATCGACGTGTCGAAGTTTGGCCTGATTTACGCTGGCGCCCAGAAAAACATCGGCCCCGCCGGCCTGACGCTGGTCATTGTGCGTGACGACCTGCTTGGCCAGACCATCAGCGGCACGCCAACCATGTTCGACTACAAGACCCACGCCGAAAACGAGTCGATGTACAACACCCCTCCGACTTATGCCATTTATATTGCCGGACTGGTCTTCAAGATGCTCAAGGCCAAGGGCGGACTGGCGGCCATGGAGAAAGCCAACCGCGCGAAAGCGCAATTGCTTTACGACGCGCTGGATACTTCCAGCTTCTTCAACTCGCCAGTGGCACCCGAGAACCGGTCGCTGATGAACATTCCGTTCACCCTGAAAGATGCAGCATGCGATGACGAATTCCTCAAGGACGCAAAGGGTCGCAGCATGGTGCAACTCAAGGGCCACCGCTCCGTCGGCGGGATGCGCGCATCGATCTACAATGCCATGCCCATCGAAGGCGTTCAGACGTTGGTCAATCTCATGAAGGACTTCGAGAAAAAGCACGGTTAGACGCGCGATGACTGCGATGGGCAAGACCAAGGGTACTCATCGTACTTGCCGTGATTTATCACGCTTCTCTGGATCCAACAGCAAATAGACGAGGAAACACGCATGACCCGCAAAATTCAGACACTCAATGCCATTTCGAAGAAGGGACTCTCGCGGCTACCCGAAAACTATGTCGTCAGCAATGACGGCACCGACCCGGATGCCATTCTGGTGCGCTCCCAGTTGATGCACGAACTGCCTATTCCGTCCAGCGTACTTGCCATCGGCCGCGCTGGCGCCGGCACCAACAATATTCCGATCAAGGCCATGAGTGAACGCGGCGTAGTCGTATTCAACGCGCCGGGCGCCAATGCCAATGCCGTCAAGGAACTGGCCATCGCCGGCATGCTGATCGGAACGCGCAACTTGTACCCGGCGCTTAATTTTGTGAACGGTTTGAAGGGTGACGACGAAGCACTGCACAAGCAGGTCGAGGCCGGCAAGAAACATTTCGTCGGTCATGAGCTGAGCGGCAGCACGCTGGGCATCATTGGTCTGGGTGCGATCGGCTCGATGCTTGCGGAATCGGCCATCCAGCTTGGTATGAACGTCATTGGCTTCGATCCGGATATCACCGTTGACGCGGCCTGGCGCCTACCTGCGCATGTAAAAAAGGCAGCCAGCGTGGATGATCTGGTAAAGCGTGCGGATTTCGTCAGCATACACGTTCCCTTTCTTCCTGCGACCAAGGATTTGATCGATGCCGAGCGCGTCAAGCTGATGAAGAAGGGCTGCATTCTGCTCAACTTTGCCCGTGATGGCATCGTCAATGAGCAGGCCGTACTCGATGGTCTCAACGACGGCAAACTGCATGCCTACGTTTGTGATTTCGCGAGCAACCTGCTACGCCAGCATCCGCGCTTCGTCGCACTGCCGCACCTTGGCGCCTCGACCGAGGAAGCCGAAGAAAACTGCGCCATCATGGTCGCCGACCAAGTGGCCGACTATCTGGAAAACGGCAACATTTTCAATGCCGTGAACTTCCCCAACATCGCCATGCTTCGCGAATCCGGCTATCGGCTGGCCATCGCCAACGCCAATGTGCCGAACATGCTGGGACAGATTTCGACGACACTCGCCGACGCCGGGCTGAACATCCACAACATGGTCAATAAGTCGCGTGGCGATCTCGCTTTCACGCTGGTGGATGTCGAAACGGCTGTGCCGCAAGCCGTCATCGATCAATTGAACGCGATCAGCGGCGTATTGCGTGTGCGTTACCTGCCGTCCTGAAACGTGTCATCAAGGCCGGAAAGGAGAACGAGATGTCTGTCAAACCCATACCCGATGGCTACCACAGCGTCACGCCTTATCTGAGCATCAAAGGGGCCGCTGACGCCATCGAATTCTACAAGCAGGCTTTAGGTGCCAATGAGTTGTTTCGTATGGCTATGCCCAGTGGCGATATCGGACATGCGGAAATCATGATCGGCAATTCGCGCATCATGTTGGCCGACCCGTGTGAAGAGTTCAACTTCCGTAGCCCCAAGGTACTGGGTGGCTCGTCGGTTGGGTTGCACGTGTATGTCGAGGATGTAGACAAGCTTTTTGCCCAGGCGGTCGCAGCAGGTGCGAAAGTTGTAAAACCCCTGCAAGACCAGTTCTATGGCGACCGTGGCGGCACGCTGGAAGACCCGTTCGGACACGTCTGGTTTCTGGCAACGCATAAGGAAGACCTTGCGCCAGAGGAAATCAACAGACGTGCCGAAGCGCTCTTCAAGCAGGGCAATGGGCAAGGCTAGGGGCAGAAGTAGCGCGCCGTCGTTTCGCAGCGTCATGTCTCCAGAATAGAAAAAGCCGTTCAGTGATCACTGAACGGCTTCTCCGGAGGCTTCCAGCCCAAAACGGCTTATCAGCTTCAGGCAACCAGCGGGGAAAGGCTGGTACGCATCTTTTGCATGGCTTTGGTTTCAATCTGGCGAATGCGCTCGGCGGAAACACCGAATTCATCAGCCAACTCATGCAATGTTGCGGGATCATCGCTAAGCCAGCGTTCCTCAACGATCCGGCGACTACGCTCGTCGAGGTCGGAAAGCGCTGCCTGCAATCCCTCGCCCTGAAGATGATCGCGAGCGCGCGATTCAAGCACCTGTGTCGGCTCGCTACGATTGTCCTCAAGGTAAGCAATCGGTGCAAAATCATCCGCGTCGTCCCGACCCGATTCAAGCGCCAGATCACGACCCGAGAGGCGGGTTTCCATCTCGATGACTTCTTCCGGCTTCACGCTGAGCTGATGCGCAACATCGGCCACCTGCGGAGATGTCAAAGACTCACTTCCCGGCTTCATGCTGCGCAGATTGAAAAACAGCTTGCGTTGCGACTTGGTCGTGGCCAATTTGACCATACGCCAGTTTCTCAGCACGTATTCGTGGATTTCGGCCTTGATCCAGTGCATCGCGAAAGACACAAGACGCACACCATGGGCCGGATCAAAACGCCTGACGGCCTTCATCAGACCAATGTTTCCTTCCTGAATCAAATCGGCATGTGGCAGACCGTAGCCGAGGTACCCACGCGCAATCGACACCACCAAACGCAGGTGAGAAAGAACCAACTGGCGTGCCGCCTCGAGATCCTCCTCTTCGCGGAATCGCGTCGCCAGCCGCACCTCTTCCTCCTGCGTCAGAAGCGGGAACTGCCGCGTTGCCTGAATGTAGGCGTCAATATTTCCAACCGAGGAGATCGACGGAAAAACAAGAGCTTGCGTCATTTCAACCCCTCCTTTCAATTGTTCACAAGGTCATTTTAGCACTCAATAGCTGAGAGTGCTAAGAGGGCGAAAAGTTTCTTGTATCGGTTTGTAATTGAAGACGCACAATGAAAGCATGGAACGTTGAGGCATGGGCAACGCATGCACCTTCTGTCTTCCCAAAACGCGAGATTTCTCGCGCTTGGACTGCTGAGTTTGTTGGAGCGATCTTTCTGAACCTGGAACACGAAACGGGGATGGCCAATGTGATCGTGCATGAGCTGCCGGGCTCGCGTGCCGGGCTCGCGTCTGCCTCCCTTGCTGGCCGTGCTACAGTGCGAAGGCGAGGTCGCGTTTCTGATTGCCAAACGACTGGTCGATCACACCGGGTTGCTGGGCAGTCTGCACACAAGCAGCCGGGATTTGTGATGACCTCTGCGCCAGCCCTTATTGAACTGCCCGCCATGACCGCACTCCCCATTCATACCCACACCAAAGCCACTCCAGACTATCTGGCGTCGTTGAACGACGAACAACGCGCTGCCGTCGAATACGACGGACAACGCGGACCGCTGCTGGTGATAGCCGGTGCCGGATCGGGCAAGACCAAGACACTGGCTCACCGCGTCGCCCACTTGGCCGTCCAAGGCGCGGATCCGCAGCGCATCCTGATGCTCACCTTCTCACGTCGCGCGGCGGCCGAGATGTCGCGCCGGGTCGGGCTCATCATCAATCAAGTGAGTAGTGCCCCGGCCGCACAGCGGCCCCCGCAATTTCCATGGGCTGGCACCTTTCACGGGATCGGCGCGCGCCTCCTGCGCGACTACGCGGAACGCATCGGCCTGCATCCGGCTTTCACGATTCATGATCGCTCCGACTCTGAAGACCTGATGGCCATCGTGCGTCACGAGCTGGAATTCAGCACCACGCAACAGCGCTTTCCTACCAAAAGCACTTGCATGGCCATCTACTCGCGCGCCGTCAATAGCGAGCAGCCGCTGGCCGAGGTACTGGCGCAAACCTTTCCGTGGTGCGCCGCATGGGAAGCGGATTTGAAACAGTTGTTCGCCAACTACGTCTTGGCAAAGCAGGCTCAGAACGTCCTCGACTATGACGACCTGCTGCTGTACTGGTCGCAGATGGCCGCCGAGCCGGCCTTCGCCGCCGAGTTGGGCGCCCGTTTCGACCACGTTCTCGTCGACGAATATCAGGACACCAACCGCTTGCAGGCGTCGATCTTGCTGGCCCTGAAACGCGATGGCCGCGGACTGACCGTCGTCGGCGACGATGCACAGTCGATCTACTCGTTTCGAGCCGCCACCGTGCGCAACATCCTCGACTTTCCTCACCATTTCAGTCCGCCAGCCCAAGTCACGACATTGGAACGCAATTACCGCTCGACGCAACCGATTCTGGATGCCTCGAATGCCGTCATCGGTTTGGCGAAAGAGCGATTCACCAAGAATCTATGGACAGATCGCACCGGTTCCGCCAAGCCGCGCTTGGTCACGGTACGGGACGAAGCGGATCAGGCGCGCTATGTCGCAGACCAAGTCCTTGAATGCCGTGAAACCGGCGTGCCGCTCAAATCGCAGGCCGTCCTTTTCCGCACCTCCAGTCACAGCGGCGCGCTGGAACTCGAGCTGACGCGCCGCAATATTCCCTTCGTGAAATTCGGCGGACTGAAGTTCCTCGAAGCGGCACACATCAAGGACGTGTTGTCAGTACTCCGCTGGGCAGAAAATCCACGCAGCCGTCTCGCGGGTTTCCGCGTCTCCACCATGCTGCCCGGAATAGGCCCGGTGACCGCGACGAGGTTGTTGGATGCGATGGACGCAGCGCATGATCCGGTTGTTGCGATGATCGGGTTTACGGTGCCGAGCGCGGCAGCCGGCGATTGGGCGACATTCGTCAAACACTATGTCTCCCTCAATCGTGGCGAATCGGGCTGGCCCGGCGACGTCGACAGCACCGTGCGGTGGTACGAAAGCCATCTTACACGCCGCTACGATGATGCAGTCGCGAGAAAGGGTGATCTCGTCCAGTTACAGCGAATTGCCGCTACCTACGGCACACGCGAACGGTTTCTCACTGAAGTCACGCTTGATCCACCGGAAGCGACCAGCGACGAATCCGGCATACCCCATCGCGACGAGGATTACCTGATCCTGTCCACCATTCATTCGGCCAAGGGGCAAGAGTGGCAATCGGTGTCGGTGCTGAACGTCGTGGATGGCTGTATTCCCTCCGATCTGGCGACGGGTACCTGTGCCGAAATCGAGGAAGAGCGGCGGCTGCTTTACGTGGCGATGACGCGCGCCAAGGATCAATTACAGTTGATTGTGCCGCAACGGTTCTATGTGCATCAGCAGTCCGGCTTCGGTGACCGTCACGTCTATGCGTCGCCCAGCCGGTTCATTTCCAACAAGACAATGCAGTTGTTCGAATCGACCGAATGGCCTCGCCCCGAGACAACTCGCGAGGCGACAGCCGGGAGCCGCTCAACGACGCGCGTCGATCTGGCCGCAAAGTTGAAAACGATGTGGAAGTAATGGATACTCAAAACAACATTGCGCCACCTAGCCGCTTCAAATCGAATCGTACTGCCTGACAGAATATTCTGACCATCATGTGCGGACGCTATGTCACACCGGGCGAAGCCGACATTGAACGCTATTGGCATATTGGCCGTCACAATTGGCGCAGCCCCTTCGCGAATGTCCGGCAAACCCGTTACAACGTCGCCCCGCAACAAGGCAATCCCCGAAGCTACGTGCCGGTGATTCGCGCCAATGAAGATGGAACCCTCGAATTGACCGATATGCAATGGTGGCTGTTGCCATTCTGGTCGAAGGAAACACGCATCAAGTACTCCACCTTCAATGCGCGAGCGGAAGGCGCGGCGACCGCAGCGAGCTTCCGGGAACCCTTCAAACGGCGCCGCTGCCTGATCCCCGCCTTGGGTTGGTATGAGTGGCAGGTACTGCCGAACGGCAAACAACCCTGGTATCTTTATTCCGCGAACAAGGAGCCGCTTGCATTTGCCGGGCTGTGGGATCGCTGGGAGAAAGGCGAGCAGGCAATCGAGTCCTGCACCATCATTGTCGGCGAAGCCAATCCCGCCGTCCGCCAAGTGCACGACAGAATGCCTTTGTTGATTCCCCGTGAGCGTCAGGCGGAATGGATGTCGCGCGAGCTAACCGACGCGGAAGAAGTGAAGAATATCCTTCAGCCCACGGCGTCGGAAGCCATTGCGTTTCATCGGGTCAGCAATCGAGTGGGCAATGCAAAGGACGATGATGTTTCGATGATCGAGCCGCTGGAACGGGAAGGCGCCTAGTTCTTCGCCCGGTTCGGGCGGTTTCTTTCTTGAAGTTTTCACAGCAATCTGGGTAGTGTGCCGACCAATGCGCAAGAGCGTTTGCTGCAGAGAGCAGGCAAGTGGTCACGGTAAGAAGTAGATTGTCGATACCGAACTCCCCGCCCGCGGAGACTTGAACGAACCGCAGTTCGATTACGGTGCTGCCATCGACAAGGCATCCGGAAGCCCGCTCGGCGGCAACATTCAAGGTACTCGACGCACTGTTCGGCTCCGGCGGCGAGAAACTCGACAGTATTCACCCTGAAACCGGCAGCGGTCGAATCGCCCCCCGAACGTCAGAAATTGGTCACCGTTACGCGCACGCTCAAGGCTCGCCCATCCTTGAATCTGGTCGTACCGCCAAGGTACGCTTCGGACGAAGACGCAGCTACGTGACGCAGCTACGATGAAATCGAAATCTGTACGGGGTAACATTGTTAAACGTATGGGTGTTGAACTGTTGCGCGGAGAAATCCCCGGGCCGATGAATGCCTCGAATCCACGTGTTCGACGAGATCTTCATCCAGCGTTACGTACCCGACGTTCCGACCGCACTGAAGCATCGCGCCCTTGAATCGTTTCTGGCGCATTGAACAACTCAGCCAAGGCCAACGCAACGAAGGAATCGAATCGAGGAAACAAACGGGCCGTTACCTGGCGGCTGCAACTCGAGGTCAGCAAATGAAACAAAATGCAAAAGCACTTTATGGCCGATTCGAGAAGACGGTCTGGGGCGTGGCGGAGACGCCGCTTCCGCTCTGGAAGGAGCGCGCCCAGCGAGGCTTGCGCACCGTCTTTATCTTGACACGTGACTTGGTGGGCGGTCAGCTCACGCTACGCGCCATGAGTCTGGTGTACACCACGCTGCTGTCGATCGTACCGTTGCTGGCACTGAGTTTCTCGGTGCTCAAGGCCTTCGGCGTCTATAACCAGATTGAGCCCATGCTTCTGAAGTTCGTCGAGCCACTGGGGGAAAAAGGCGACGAAATCGTGCACCAGATTTCAATATTCATCGAGAAGATGAATGTTGGCGTTCTCGGCGCACTCGGACTGACGCTGCTACTGTACACAGCGATCTCCTTGATGCAGAAGATTGAGGAATCACTCAACTTCATCTGGCACATTCCGCATCCAAGGCCGCTTGCAGATCGTTTCAGCCGCTATCTCAGCGTGCTTCTGGTCGGACCGATTCTGGTGTTCTCGGCACTGGGGATCACCGCATCGGTGATGAACATCGAGACGGTTCGCGACCTGATGGAAATCAACATACTGGGCCAGGCCATGCAGGCGATCAGCCGCTTGACACCGTATTTTCTGGTGACAGTTGCCTTCACTTTCATTTATCTGTTTATCCCGAATAGCCGCGTACGCGTTGTCCCGGCGTTGATCGGCGGCGTGGCGGGTGGTTTCGCCTGGCAAACCGCGGGGTGGGTGTTTGCCGTTTTCATCGCCTCATCGAACAAGTATGCGGCGATCTATTCGAGTCTGGCGATTCTGATCCTGTTCATGATCTGGTTGTATCTGAGCTGGCTGATCCTGCTTTTCGGCGCCAGCGTCGCCTTCTACGCCCAGCACCCGGAGTACCTGTACGCCCGTAGTGGTGAGCCGCGCCTGAGCAACCGCATGCGCGAGCGGCTGGCGCTATCGGTCATGAGCCTGGTTTCTGGCCGATTCCTGGCCGGCGAACCGATGCCTTCGCTGGCGGAATTTACCCGCCTGCTCGGAGTTCCGATGCATTCGCTGCAAATAGTTCTTGTTGCGCTGGAAGGAAACCGGTTCCTCGCGCAAAGCAGCGACGAACCACCGCGATTCTTGCCGTCGCGCGACCCCTCGCTGATCCTGGTGACTCAGGTTCTGGAAACCGTGCGCGCCGCGGGCGAGGAACAATTTCTCTCGCCCGGGAGCCTGCCGGCACCACCGCCCGTAGACGAGTTGCTTAATCAAATCCAGCAGGCCGTCGAGTCGTCGGTCAGCAATATGACCATGCGTGATCTTGCGCTGCAGATTTCCGGGCGGGCTTTGCACGAACCGGTCTTTCCAAAGGACAGCTAAGCTTTAACCCTGGATGGCTTCTTCTTCGGCTTGCGCCCGCGCACCGCAGCTTCAAGCGCAAGACGACCCCAAGGCAGCATTTCGGCGGAAGATTCCATGGCTTCTTCGGGCACCGTCCAGTAGTTCATGGTTTCCGTGCGTCCGTCCTTGTAGGTGACGTGGAAGGGTTCGCCACCCGATTGACGGAATGCTTCGGCGCTGTCTGCGTCAGCCTTCAGGTAAAGCGTTTCGTAGGCGACGATGGCGAAGAAAAGCTCGTCACAGTAGAAACCATAGCCGCCGAACATCGCCTTGACACGGATTGTCCCAAGCGGTGCAAAGAGCTCGCAGGCGTGTTCGACGAGTTCGGGTAGCGGGCGAGCCACAACCGGTATTACCCGAGCTCCAGTCGGCGGCAGATTTCGAGCGTCAGCACCGACTGGTTCATTGAATAGAAATGCAAACCCGGCGCGCCACCAGTAAGTAAGCGCTCGCATAGCTCGGTAACGACGTCAAGGCCGAAAGCACGGATCGACTCGGCATCATCGCCAAACGCTTCGAACTTGCGACGCATCCAGCGCGGAAGTTCGGCGCCGCAGGCGTCGGAGAAACGCGCCAGCTTGGAGAAGTTGGCGATCGGCATGATGCCTGGGATGATCGGGATGTCGACCCCCAGCGCACGGACTTCGTCGACGAAGTGGAAGTAGGCATCGGCGTTGTAGAAGTATTGCGTGATGGCGGAGTTGGCGCCGGCTCTGGCCTTCCTCGCGAACGCGGCGAGATCGTCACGCGGCGAGCGCGCTTGCGGATGCCATTCAGGGTAGGCGGCGACTTCGATGTGGAAATGCTCTCCGATCTCGCTACGGATGAATTCGACAAGTTCGTTGGCGTAGCGGAATTCGCCGGCCTCGGCCATTCCCGAAGGCAGATCGCCGCGCAGGGCAACGATGCGGCGGATCTTGGCGGACTTGTAAGCGTGCAGGATATCCCGGATATTCTCGCGCGTTGAACCGATGCACGAGAGATGCGGCGCCGCTTCGAAACCTTCCACAGCGATCTCCTTGATCACCGAAAACGTTCTGTCGCGGGTCGAACCCCCTGCCCCAAAGGTGACAGAGAAGAACTCCGGTTTGAGGACCGCCAGTTTGCCGCGCACGATGCGCAGCTTGTCGACACCTTCGGGCGTTTGCGGCGGGAAGAATTCAATCGAGAGTTCGGTATGTTTCATGCTGTTCACACTCAAATAGGGCGTCAGTTCTTTTCGGAGACCAGAAGCCCCGTCAGCGCCCACGACACCACACTGTAAACCATCGATCCAAAAACCGCCGGCCAGAAACCGGCGACGACGAAACCTTCAATCAGCGAACCTGCCAGCCAGAACATCAGGCCGTTCAGGACAAAGATGAACAACCCGAGCGTCAAGAGGGTTACGGGCAGCGTCAGCAGCAACAACACCGGCCGCAACAGAGCATTGATCAGCCCCAGCACCAAAGCCATGCCAAGTGCAACGGCGAAACCGTCGACACGAATCGTGGGCAGGATGTAGGGAAGGGCTAGCAAGGCGATGGCATTGATTAGCCAGCTTAGGAGGATGCGAACCATAATCTAGCCAGTTACTGCCGCGGTTCAGTTGCTTGCAGCAATTTCATCGACGAATAGTGCAATTTCTTCCGGAACATGCGCCATTTCCAAAATTCGGTTGGCTAATAGTCCCTTCAGGTCAATATTGATGCGATGGGCGGCTGAGAATCTATCAAGCAAAGCCTTGCCATGAATCCTCCTCAGCAATGCTTTGGTGCGGGTCGCCGGAGTAGCACCGGGGAGATCAAAGGCATCGACGTGAAACAGGTGCTTCGTATAGTCTGCCGCGGCTGCGGCCGGTAGGCCTGCCAACTTCTCTGTCAGAATGCCTGCCTCGACTTCAGTGCGTGTAGCAAAGCGACGGGTATATCCATCAGGCAAGCCCTTTACACGATGCTGATGGCAAACTGCGTTAATTGCCGCGTGAGGGACCAGCGCTTGACAGTGGTCCAATAGTTCGGAATAAACATCCTGCGATTGTCTCGCTGGTTGCATCTTTATCTCAGCGCGACAATGTTCCAGCGCGTCGCCGTCGGCAAGATAGTTCTCAATCTCCCAGAAGCAGAGCGCTTTTATCTCCGCGCCAAACGGTTTTGAGTTCTCGTACGCCACATCACTAGTCTCGTTAACTACAGCCCACATGTCTACGCTCATGACCGCATCGCGATCAACTATTCCCCATGCGGCGTTACCTGTCTTTCGCTCGTCAGCAACGGCCTTAATAACTGCCGAGCAACCGGCAAAGCTGCATTGATGTGATGCAGGCCTGAACTCGACGTGGGATAGGCGATCCTTGAACCAACACTCGCCAAACACGTAACTATCTTCTTCGGATTCGACGTAAATTACCGGAACCCCTCCGTAACGCGCAGACAGTCGATCTGGCGCACCCAAGCCAGGTTGATTCTTAACCGCCCCCATCAATTTTCTCCCGCCACTTGATCCCTGTTGCGTGCCAATTCCTTGGCGACGGCTTCTCCTGCAATTGCCTCCGCCCGCTCCTCTTCCTCTGCGGTTTCAATGATGTAAGCGCCCTTACGCAAATTCTCCTCAACAACATTGAGTGCGAACGCTTTCATCATTCGCTCCGAATGGGTTGCCATATACACGTTGAAATTGGGGAAATGCGACTTGGCGAGGTTCAGAAGAGCAAACAGAGTTTCATACTGCCAGTTGCGGTGTAGATGAACCTCTGGTTCATCTATCAACAGAATAGTGTTTCGGGTCATGTGTGCCCCTAGGCGCAAGTAAAGCTGTACCAAGCTTTTCTCTCCGCTGGATAGCCGATCTAACCTATGCTCCAGTCCCTCCGCTTCAATGATCGCCTCCGGAGGCTCTTTGCGCACACCTTTAAGTTTCTTCCCGGCGAAAAGCTTCCTGTCGCCAACTTTGAATACCCGCTCATTGATCGCGGCGACAGCGTCTTCAAAGCGGCCATCGTCCATCCATTTCAGCCAGACCAGCAAGTTGTCCAGCGAATCCCGCCACTCGCGACCTTCTACGTCGAAAATATGGACTGGCCGATAATTCCAGTCGCGTGGGGCAACGATAGCCCGGTCTTCGGTCGGCATACGGATGATATTGCGATAAGCGGAAAAGTAGATTAGCGTCGGTAAAGTTAGTTCATCGCCCTCGAAGCCCGACAGACGGGCTCCAATGCTGGTTTCGATAAGAATGTTGAAGTCCTGCACCCATTCGTCGGCACGGCCAACCATGCTATAGCGACCAAAGGCGTTGCGCACGAAACCAAACCTACACCAGCGCGTGGCACCGTACTTTCTGATATCGGATGCCCCCCAAGGCTTCAAAGAAACTTCTTCACCCATGAAGCCCGCGACGAGCGAAAGGATTACGGTTTCCTTACGCCCGCCACGATTTACGGTTAGCCGAATATCCCATTGGGCGCGACCTTGCTCGCGGTCGAATGCCTCAAAGCCGAGAGCAGAACACTCTGTCTTGCCAAGCATATTCATCATGGCGGCAAGCATTTCCATGACTGTCGTCTTGCCGCGGCCATTCTTGGAAATCATCAGGTACGCATTGCACGGCTCGTCATTGGCATCGGTGAAATCGAATTCCTCCATCCGCTCCTGAAATGGGCCAACCCGGTCCACCGTGAGGAGCAGGGAAGAAAATTCCTCGATGAGTATGTTCATCATTGGTTAGCCCTCCTTGTGTAAGCGTCTCAGGAAGCTTGTTACATCGTCCGGCCGGATGTTGAAACCATGCGCTCGTACAACTTTGTCACCTAGCCATTTCACCAACATGTCGCCCTTGCCGAGCAGTTTCTCTGCACCTCCTTCATCAAGGACGATGCGCGAATCGGTGGCCTTCTGAACAGTCAAGGCGATGCGCGATGGGATGTTTGCTCTCAGCAGACCGCTGAATGTGGCCGCATCCGGACGCTGGGTGGCAAGCACCAGATGGATGCCAGCGGCGCGGGCTTTCTGGGCGAGACGAACCAAGGGGTCTTCCGCATCTGGTGCTTGAGCGATCAGGTCCGCAAGTTCCTCTACAACGACGACGATCCGGGGCGGGGCGGACTCTCCCAAATCCCGCCATTCCCTTGCGCCGCGACTTGCCAACAGTTTCTCTCGCGCTTCCATCTCCTTCAAAAGACCTTTCAATGAACGGGTCGCCTCAACGCCATCGGTAACGACGGGAGCCAGCAGGCGCGGCGAACTCTGATATGGTGTGAACTCTACTCGCTTGGGGTCAATAAGCAGCAAGCGCAAAACCGCTGGACTGCGAGTGGTTAGAAGAGACAGGAGCAGCGCGTGAAGGCAAACGCTCTTGCCGCTCCCAGTGGTGCCGGCAACTAAGACGTGAGGTGCATCGACAAGATCGCGCGTAACCGGCTCACCTTCGATATCGACGCCCAACAACAGTGGCAACCCCGCCGTGGGCGCGGCCCAACTGCCAAACAATTCCGTGCCCACATTCTTCCACTCCTGCGGAGGGCGGGGAACATCCAGCCAGACTGTCTTCGGTTCCCCGGCAGGTGCAAGGAATACCCCCGCATCCTTAAGGCCAAGGGTGAAGGCCAGATCATCTAGTTTTCGTTCGAGCCGGCCATAATCTTCGGCATCGGCAAGGCGTACCGTGTGACGCGTGACGCGGGGGCCTTCGCGGCTTTCGGCAATCTCCGCAGTCAGCCCAAATTCTTCAAAGGCCTGAGCCAAACCCTTAGCACTGTCAAGGTTACCCGGTTCGTGGGTTTTTCCATGTGCGCTGAAAAATTCCTGGTATAGGAATTCGTGAAAGTCATGGGATTCCCTCCATGAAGTCTGAATTTCTCGGAGACCACGTCGAATATGCCGTTGCAACAGCCGCGTGAATATCGCCTCGTTCTCGTCGCCGAACAAATCCTGCTGGTGGTAGACCGAAAGCAAGGCTCGGAATGCATCCACAAAACCCTCTGGCTCCTTCTGGCTACGCCCGGTCAGCACTTCAAGCGTGTACTCGCCATCCCTGCCACCTTCCAGATCGTCAAAATCCTCTGCTGGCGAGGATGGCAGCTTGAGGGACAAAGCCAAGGACATACGCAACACCGTCCATTTGTGCCCCTGAGCCAGAAAACCCTTGCGTAATACCAGTGAGATGGTGTCCTCGTCACTGCGGGAGGTGTATACCTTGGCCATCAGTAGTAACCCCCAAGTTCGACACGAGTGTGATCGCCTTCGGGATTGACCAAGCGGTACTCTCGATATACATGGGGCTTTAGTAGGGCGTACTTCTCACGATCCAGTTCTGAATCGGTGGGTAGCACTATTACTTGTGGCCCTGCCTTCGGGTAGTAGCGGGTAATGAGATTTTCCTGATGCTGTCGGTCGATGCGGGCCAAGGGGGTATCCACCACCACCGGAGCCTCCTTGCCGGATACATCTTTCAATCCCCATAGCAATGCTTGGGCTACCAATTGCTTCATACCTGCCGAAAGATTTCCCATCCCGACTGCCTGGCCGCTGCCATCGACGTAGTGTAGGGAAAAGTCCTCCTTGACCCGGATATGCTGTATCAAGGTATGGGAAGTCATCAGTTCGCTGAATCGGCTATTGATGGCAACTTCGATATCGCTGCGCCGTCTTGCTTTCAGTAGGCTTCGGTAAGCTGCTAAAGCTTGTTGGAGTCGCTGGCCGATGCCGAGTTTGCCCCGGGCCGCATTGGCGCCCACCAACTTTCTTTCTTCAACCCGGCAAGTGTCGCGCTTGGCTCCCAACTCGCGGTTCAGATTGCGTTCCTGTTCAGAATATCCGCCGAGACGCTTATGCAGTTCCTCAATCTTGGTGTTCAGGGTGCCGCGTTCTGCCAATCGCTCTTCAAACAACTGCCGCTCTTGGGGCGCCAGGTTAGAGACATCATTGCGCTTCCGCTCGATTTCGGCGAGGTCGGACTTGAGGCGCCGAATATCCGCCAGATCGCTTGCCCACCGAGCACGTTTTCGTTCGTCATGAGCGTACTCATCCGCCACCCTAAGCAGTGCCTCAGCGCGCATGGGGGCCAAATGGAACAATCCAGAAGCCATATCTTCCGCATCGGGGCGATAACTGTCTAGTACACGGGCTAGTTTGCGCCGCAGAAACTCCTCCTGATCGAGTGTCAGCGGTGGCACCGGAAGTGGCGGATCGTCAAACAGCCTTTCTGGCAAAGCGCTAAAGACTCTGGTCAATTCATCCTTTAAGCGCCGATTGGGATGCGCGGCGATTTTCTCCAGTTCGTGTGCCGCTTCGCCCATCAGCGATGAATGCAAGACTAATGGCGCATCTCGGGTAAAGGACTCGAAAAAAACGAGCGAACGTTCTTCCAAGCGCCCGACCAAACCTTCCCGTTTGGTCGCCAACTGCGCTTCTTCACTTTGCAATGCAAATTGGCGCCGTGCTTGGAGTGCGGCATCGAGCCGCTTCACCGAATACTCTGCCTCGGCGATCTCAGCATCCACACTTTTGCTATCCGCATCCAGTCCAGCAATCTTCTCTTCGAGCGCTTGGATTTCATGATGCAACGAGTTGATCCGGTGCTGGCTTGCGTCATTCGACTCACGGCGCCAAGCGGTAAGGTTGCGGCTCAGATATTCGTCGACTACGTCTATGTCGGCCAAGTCCAACAGCTGCTCGATTTGCTGCAACTGACCTTCCCGGTTGGCCTCGGCGATCTGTTGCACCCGTTCGCCGTCATAAATAAAAAATGGCATTACGGCTTCAGGCAGTCTTTCTTGGATGAACGCGCGCGCCTCGCCTTCCACATCGCCGTTTGCGTCTTCAAGCGGGTCGCCAAAGCTGGGCGTTACTCGAAGGACTTCTTGTATGTCACCTTTTTCGACCAGCCACCTGCGTTCGACGCTCACGGTGCCAGCTTCTTCGCGCCAGACTAGGGAAACGCCGAATTCTTTCTCTCCGGCAGTACGCGCCTGACGGTTGAAGATGCCAATCCATTCGTCGCCCATGCCCAGCAGATAATGGTCGCGCTTGAACTCGCGCCCGACGTGGATGGTCCTTCTCAACTCATCCGATACGCCGGTGAGCAGGAGTTTGAGGCTATTTAGAAAGCTCGTCTTGCCGTAGCCGTTGCGACCCCAAATCAGGAGTACGTTGCGCCCATCGTCTGATGGACGAAGATCGAAATCCCAAGCACCGCGATACGAAAACAAGTTTTGGATGCAGAAGCGTTCAAGAATCATGCTTGCGTCGTCTGCTCAACCTGTTGCGCAGCCTTTTTGATCAAGTCACCGACAGCGCGTTCAAATCGACTTTTCGCGCCCCACTTGTCCAAGGAAGGGAAATCCCGGCGGCGTATTTCAAGCAGCTCTCGCATCAAGTCGGGGTTTAAACCAGACTCGACTGCAGCCTGTTCCAGCAGCTCATCTTCAGGGTGGGTAGTTTCTTGTGGGTTTCCCGGCATGGCGATATCTCTCCCATACTTGGTGGCTACGTCGTGCACCGAATTACCTTGGAAATCGAAATCCCTCGACCATTCATGCTGAATGTATACCAATTCCGCCTCGCTTACGAGGGGTAGCCCGACTTGCTTCTCCAATGCCAGCAGGGCCTCAAGGATTTCCTGTCGCGCGGCGGGAAGGAAGGGGCCAGGTCCGGCATTCCCATTTCGTTTCACTTCGCTGCGATAACCGGGCTTGTCGCGCAACTCGATCAACCAATCACGAAAATCGACTAGTGGCTGCAGATGCTCCTCGCCAGAGCGGATGAAACCTTGCAACGACTTATCTTCTTTGACCACTGTGCAGGTCCAGCAACCAAAACGACTGCCACCGCAAGATGGTGTATTGAGATCGAAGATAACGGGGCACTCACCACCGCTAGCTTGACGATAAAGAGAAAAGAGATAGCTATGGTTGCCTCCCCACGGGCAGGGATTGTCCGACAAGTACTCCCATACATCGTCGTTGCTCCAGCTCGCAATGGGTGTGGCTACCAGAGCATTCGGAATTTCGTGATGGGGGTTTAGTCCCCGGCTGTTGATCTCGCGTGCCTGCATGGCACGCCCACGCTGCGAACTCTCGGAGATGCGAGTTCCCAACAGCAGAATAACGCTGCCGTGATTGTGTGTAATGTTCTCAATGGCACGGCGCGATGGCTTGATCTTCATGTTGCTGGTGCACCAGCGAAACCAGCGCGAGGGTGGTGGGTACCCTTTGCCGATAAGTTTGCCCCAGTAGCTCTCTGCTGGTGTGGGGCGGACGAGTATCGTCGAAATCGGTATCTGCAGCGCTGTCGCTGCCCGTTGGATGGTATCCATTGCGGCAGTGACATATGCCGCAACGTTGGGAGCTTCAACTTGCGTATCCGAGGACAAAACAAAAATAGGCTTTGTCGCCCGCTTGCCAAGACCAAGCAGCATATTGAAAACAAGCTGTAGAACTAGCGTGGAATCCTTTCCCCCAGAAAAAGCAACTACCCAAGGACGGTCGTCGGCAAGGTATTGCGACTCCAAAGATGCTTGCACCGAGTCAATCATTGATTGCATCGAGGATGGACTGACTACCAATTGCTCTGAACTCATAGAGTATCCGCCGATGGAGATCATGAATGGAATGGAGCCGAGGGTATCGACTCCATTCACGTTTTGCAATGTCTAGTAGCGGTACTGCTCCGCCTTGTACGGACCCGCCTTGGGAACGCCGATATACGCGGCCTGCTGGTCGGTCAATTCACTAAGCTGGGCGTTGAGCTTCTTCAACTGCAGGCGCGCGACCTTTTCATCGAGGTGCTTGGGCAGCGTATAGACTCCGACCGGGTAATCGGCATTGCGCGTAAATAATTCGATCTGGGCGATCGTCTGATTGGCGAACGACGAGCTCATGACATAGGAAGGGTGGCCCGTGCCGCAGCCGAGGTTAACCAGACGCCCTTTGGCGAGCAGGATGATGCGTTTGCCATCGGGGAAGATAATGTGGTCGACCTGTGGCTTGATTTCTTCCCACGTGTACTTCTCGACCGAAGCGACATCGATTTCGTTGTCGAAGTGACCGATATTGCAGACGATGGCCTGGTCCTTCATTGCCGCCATGTGCTCATGGGTGATGACGTGATAGTTGCCGGTGCAGGTCACGAAAATGTCTGCCTTGTCGGCAGCGTATTCCATCGTTACCACGCGATAACCTTCCATCGCCGCCTGCAACGCACAGATCGGATCGATTTCAGTCACCCAAACCTGCGCCGACAGCGCACGCATGGCTTGCGCCGAGCCCTTGCCGACGTCGCCGTAACCGGCGATCAGCGCTACCTTGCCGGCGATCATCACGTCGGTCGCGCGCTTGATGCCATCGACCAACGATTCCCGGCAGCCATACAGGTTGTCGAACTTGGACTTGGTAACCGAATCGTTCACGTTGATCGCCGGGAACTGGAGGTCACCGCGCTCGTGCATCTGGTACAGGCGATGAACGCCGGTGGTGGTTTCTTCGGTCACTCCCTTGACCGCAGCCAGACGCACCGAGTACCAGGTCGGGTCGGTGGACAGTTTTGCTTTGATCGCGGCGAAGAGGATGGTCTCTTCTTCCGATGTCGGCTTGGCGAGAACCGAGATGTCCTTTTCGGCACGCGCTCCGAGGTGCAGCAGCAGGGTTGCGTCGCCGCCGTCATCGAGGATCATGTTCGAATACGCAGCATCGCCCCACTCGAAAATCCGGTGCGTGTAGTCCCAGTAGTCGGACAGTGACTCGCCCTTGACGGCGAACACCGGAACGCCAACGGCTGCGATGGCGGCCGCAGCATGGTCCTGCGTCGAGAAGATGTTGCACGAGGCCCAGCGCACATTGGCGCCAAGCGCCGTCAGCGTCTCGATCAGCACGGCAGTCTGGATCGTCATGTGCAGCGAGCCGGTAATGCGCGCCCCTTTGAGCGGCTGGGCGGCGGCGAATTCCTCGCGGATCGCCATCAGACCCGGCATTTCGGTTTCGGCGATGCGGATTTCCTTGCGGCCCCAATCGGCGAGCCCAAGGTCGGCAATAACGTAGTCGTTGAAATTTTCAGCCACGGCAGAACTCCATGATAAGAGTGGCCGGAAGGGGAAAGACGTCGCGTAGCGCGGCGGTGTGCCGATGTACTGCGGATCAGGCTCACCCGACTTCCCGTGCCCGGCACGGATTGGTTGGATGAGCGCCGTTTAAGGTTCCGAGCCTGAAACTGTCAAGCGACAGTTTTGCAGCGCTCCTCGGACAAGGGATTAATTATACGTAAATATTTCCGAGTGCGGAAGGCTTACCAGGGCGAGCCGGACAGCCCCGACCAGAGTTCATTCAGATCCGGGAAGTTCCATTGGGCCGGGTCCTCGCGGCTGACGATCTTTTCAGGACAATTCGCGCGTGAGAGGTCGACGATTTCCGGCTTGATGCGGGCATTGGAGCGAGTTGAAAAGAATACCTTTATGCGCGGGGTCAACAGCGATTTCTCGGCCTGTTCGACCACAATACCCAAGCGTCCGGAATTGAGTTTGACCAGCGAGCCCACCGGATAAATCCCGAGGCTCTTGACAAAGGCCTGGAATACCGTCGGATCAAAATGTCCCTTGGCCCACTCGGCCATCTTGCGCAAGGATTCGGCCGGATCCCAACCGGCCTTGTAGGGGCGGTTTGAAGTAATCGCGTCGTACACATCGCAAACCGCACCCATCTTGGCGTAGAGGCTGATTTCGCTGTCCTTGAGACGCTTCGGGTACCCCGAACCGTCCGTCTTTTCGTGGTGATGAAGTACCACGTCGAGCGCCATTTCGTCGGCGCCGGTGCTGCCCAGCAGCAGTTTGTGCCCCTCTTCCGGGTGCGTTTTGATGATGGCAAATTCCTCGTCGGTCAGCTTGCCCGGTTTGTTGAGCACGTCCATCGGCATCAGTGCCTTTCCGAGATCATGCAACAACCCGGCGATGCCCGCCGATCGCGTCAGTTTCTCATCGAGCTTGAGCTGCTTGGACAACGCAATCATCAGCGCACACACGGCCACCGAGTGCATATAGGTGTAGTCATCCGCGGTTTTCAAACGCGCCAGGCTGATCAGGGCGCCAGGATTGCGGCTGATCGAGTCGGAGATTTCCTCGACCAGCTTTTGCGCGCCATCGGTGTCGACGGCCTTGCCCATGCGCGCTTCCTGAAACATCGAGGCGACGGCGCGTTTCGATTGGGCACAGATTTTTGCGGCACGGGCAAATTCGACGGAAGCCGGAACGGCAGCCGTTTGGCGTTGTTCCTGTGCGGCGATCTTCAGCTCGGCTTCAACCTGCACATCCGATTCGGCTTCCGAGATGGCAGTTTCACCCGCTTCGACATCCAGCCCCTTCGAGCTGTCGATCCAGACCTCCTTGATGCTGCTGGCCAGTATGCTCTCGATGTCTTTCGGATCGGTAATGACGAAAGCGCTACGCCAGAAAGGATGCTCCATCCACGAGCCGCAAAACTCCTTGAGGTGCATCCCTACGACAAGTTGCTTGACACTGATTTTCTTTAGCATGGTTTATTGTGTTGGCACGTGTCACACGTCCTGTGACGTCA
>NZ_FLQY01000078.1 GCF_900089945.1 Candidatus Propionivibrio aalborgensis
ACCGCGCTCACATTCGGCATCATCACGAATCCTTTTTCGTCAGCGGCAGGATTTCGCGGGTCATAGACCATGCGTCCCGGGCTGGCATCCTCGACGACCTGCTTGACGCGCACGCCCTGTCCGGCTTGTCCATTCATCGGTGTCGCTTCAAATACAACCTGTTTGGCGCGATAAGGCTTGCCATCCGGGCCAGCGATACTGTCGGCGTTGGCGAGATTGCTGGCCACCGCATTGAGGCGCATTGCTTGCGCCGTCAAGGCACTGCCGGCAATATGGAACACATTGAATACGCTCATGATTTCTACCCTTGTATTGCCGACATCAACGTTTTGATCTTGCCCGTGATAAAAGTCAAACCCGCGTCATAATGAATAGCGTTCTCGGAAAAATTTGCCCGCTCCAAATCCATATCCACAGTATTTCCATCGGCGCTGTCTTGCGGTGGAGTGCGATACTGGAGACGCACAGGACCTGAATTCGAAGTGCCTTGCAGATGACGATCAGACGTTGCAACAAGCTGCAACCCGGCCCCCGAACCGCGTCCGGCGACAGCATTCCTGAGGGCCGTCGAAAAATCGAAGTCCCGCGCCTTGTAGTGAGGCGTATCGGCGTTGGCAATGTTGCCGGCCAGAATCTGTTGCCGGTGGGCACGCAGGCCAAGTGCGACCTGCTGAAATTCAAGCGCGTTGTCTAATTTGCTGACCACGATGACTCCTGCTTATTTGACAATCAATCAGAGCTAAGCAATTCTTGCGCCATAGAGTGAAGCCCTCGTTGGCAGGCATCTTCCGGCCAATATCGCCCCCTCCTGACAAACAATCGGCAAATTTTGCCGGGCGGTTGTACAAGGCGATGATCGGCCACCCACGGATTGCTTCGCTATCCTGCTGTGATCAGGCAAAATAGCGCCATGAACTTCTTATGTACGCATCGGCTGCTGCGCCACTTCTGCGCAATCTCTTGTCTACTGTTTCTGGCTCCGTTGCTGTCGCATGCACAGACCCCCCAGCTCTACAGCGCGGTGGAAGACTACTTGCGAACGCAAACAAAGGGCCTGCCCGGCAAATCCACTTACAGCATTGGGCAACTTGATCGCCGCACCGAGTTATCGCCCTGCAATGCGTTCGAACCGTTCCTGCCGTCAGGCAGCAGGCTATGGGGCAAGGCAACTGTAGGCGTTCGCTGCCTGGGCCCGTCGAATTGGACGATCTATCTTCCGGTACAGGTAAACGTTACCGGCAACTACTTGATCTCAACGCGGGCGATGCCTGCCGGATACGTAGTCGGTGCAACAGACGTTGTTGTCCGCAGTGGCGATCTGAGCAGGTTGCCCGTAAACGTCGTCACTGATCAGACACAGGCTATCGGCAAGATAGTGAAGAATGGATTCTCCGCCGGCCAGCCAGTTCGTGGTGATCTGTTGGTCGACCCATGGGCGGTCCAGCAGGGGCAAAATGTCAGAACCGTCTCAAACGGCCCTGGTTTCAGCGTCAGCAGTGAAGGCAAGGCTCTCAACAATGCGATCGCGGGTCAAGTGGTTCAGGTCCGCACCGCCTCCGGTCAGACGGTTAGCGGCATCGCCCGGCCCGGAGGAATAGTTGAAGTTTCTCATTGAGCCAAAGAGTTGGTTTAACGGCAGCTTTTCACTCCATTACCGCCGGCATTGCTCCAGACAAGCCTAATGACGCCGTGAATTGGTGCTAAAGTTTCATCGGTTGGAGCCGTTAGTTCGCCTGAGTAGAATACTTTTTTGAGGCATCATCATGAAGATCGAGAGCAGTACCAAGCCCGCTGTTGCGCCACGTGTCAATGAACCGCATGGGCATTCCAGCAGCAAAGCAGCGTCGGTAGCGAACGATGACGTCAAGTTAAGTTTTGTTTCCGCGCAGTTAAGCACCACGGATGATCAGCCGCCCTTCGACGCGACCCGTGTGTCGGAAATCAAGCAGGCCATCTCGGATGGTCGTTTCGCGATCAATGCTGGCGCCATCGCCGACCGCTTGATTGCCTCCGCCAAGGAACTTGTGGACAACCAGCGGCAGGCCTGACTTTGGCTATTACTGTGACGGCCCCAACGACCGCCTTTCAGCAGACTTTGGATGCCGAGGCTAAGGCCGTTCAGCAGTTTATTGGTCTGCTTCAGCTTGAGCAGACTGCGCTAAGCACCGGGAAAACCGATGAATTGCCCGCCCTGATAGACAAAAAAGCGGGCCTTGCCGCTCGTTTGAACGCTCTCGCTGCACAGCGCAACCAATCGCTTGCCGAGCAGGGATTTGCCGCCGACCTCGTTGGCGTGGAATCCTGGTGCGCAAAAAATCCGCAAGAAAAAAACGTTCTTGACGCATGGCAACGGATTCTGTCTCTGGCCAGCGAAGCCCGTGAGTTGAATCGGCTCAATGGTGAATTGATACAGATGCGTATGCAATACAATGCCAAGGCTTTGGAAGCCCTGCAGGGCGGCAAAGATTCCTTTGATCTCTACGGCCCAGACGGGCAATCGAAATCGCCGAGCAAAAGGCGCATTTCCGACGCTGTGTGATCCCCGTAATTTATGGCTGCGATACCGGCCGCGATTCGAGATCGACCTCTTTGCCTTTCTCTGGATCAGCCGAGTCGATAAGAATCGTCACCCGGCGGTTGCGCGCCCGACCGTCAGCCAGAAGGTTCGGCTCTACGGGGCGCGTATCGGCGTAGCCGATCGCGGTCAATCTATCAGGCACCACGCCGGAATCAACGAACAGTCGCAGAACTGTCGTTGCACGCACCGCTGAGAGTTCCCAATTGGAGGGAAACTGTAGCGTATTGATCGGTACGTTGTCAGTATGACCTTCAATGGTAATCGGGAAGTCAGTGGGCGCCAGTACGTCCGCAATCGCGCCCATGGCCTTGACCAAAGCAGGCTGCAAAAGCGCCTGCCCCGGTGAGAATAGAATGCTGTCGTTGATCTCGATCGTCACTCCACGGCTTGTTTCGATCACTCGCACCTTGCCCTGCTCGATAAGTGGTGCCATGACTTCCAGAATGTCCTGGGCGACATTTCGCATCTTATCGCGTCGCTTTTGTTTCACCGCCTCCTGCGCCCTCTCCGCCGCTCTCGGTTTTTGAATTACCGGTATCGGCGGCGTCAATGTTACTGGCAGCGGCGACGAACTATTGACTTGCACGTTGCGAAAGGCGCTCGACATTGAATCGCTCAGAATACGATACTTCCCCTCATTGACCGTTGAAAGCGCATACATCACCACAAAGAACGCAAACAGCAGAGTAATGAAATCCGCATACGAAACCAGCCAGCGCTCGTGGTTATCGTGCTCTTCTTCGTGTTTGCGGCGTGCCATAAGCTAAAAAATGTAACCCTTGAGACGGCTTTCGATGATCCGAGGATTGTCCCCGTTGGCAATACCAACTAGGCCATCGACAATCATCTCGCGCTGGACTATCAGGCGACCGATATGCGCCTTGAGTTTGTTGGCTATCGGCAGAAATACCAGATTGGCTAGCCCCACGCCATAGATGGTAGCGACAAACGCAACCGCGATCCCGGCACCCAGTTTGGATGGATCGGAAAGATTTTCCATGACGTGGATCAGACCCAGCACAGCGCCCAGAATGCCGATGGTCGGCGAGTAGCCTCCCGCGGCTTCCCATATTCTTGCCGACAGTTTCATTTCCACTTCAAACGTGCTGATGTCGACCTCAAGTACCTCGCGCAAACGCTCCGGCTCGGCCCCATCGACCAGCAATTGCAGGCCCTTGCGCGAAAAATCATCTTTCAGTTGATTGATCACGCCTTCCAGCGCCAACAAGCCCTCACGGCGGGAAACCTGGCTCCAGTTGGATATCTGCTTGATCAATTGCTGGTGGTCCACGACCGGCGGATACCACACCCATCGAACCATCCGCATTCCGCGCATAAAGGTTGCGTAGGGACTCTGCAGCATGACTGCACCCATCGTACCGCCAAGCACGATCAGCAGCGCCGTCGGCTGCGAGAGCGATGCGATATGGCCGCCCTCGAGTAGCTGACCGCCAACGATCGCCACAATACCGAACAGCAATCCGAGAACGCTGATCTTATCCATTCTTCTGGGCCTTCTTCCTGAGGCCCGTATCGCCAAAAATCCGTGCACGCAACCTGGCTACAGCCTGACTATGCAACTGGCAGACACGTGATTCTGTGACACCCATGACCTCCCCGATCTCGCGCAGGTTGAGATCCTGTTCGTAATAGAGTGCCATCATCAATTTTTCACGCTCGGGCAGCAACTCGATACCCTGCACCAGTGATTTGCGCAGACTCTCGTCCTCCAGAATCCGTGACGGTTCGTTCGAGTCGTCAGACAAATGCCGTTCGAGAAAATCCTCATTGCCATCATCGATCATATCCTCGAAGGAAATAAGTTGATGCCCTCGTGCATCCTGTAGCATCTTTTGGTATTCGGCAAGTGCCATGCCGAGCGTTTCGGCTAGCTCCGACTCGCTTGGCGTACGCCCGTACTCCTGTTCGAGTTGGGAAATGGCGACTTCAATGCGACGAAAATCCCGCCGCAAACTGCGCGGCAACCAGTCATTCTCGCGCAAACCATCCAGCATGGCACCGCGCACCCGCTGGGCAGCATAGGTTTCAAACTGCGCCCCCATTCCTGCCTCAAAGCGATTGATGGCATCCAGCAAACCCATCATGCCATTCTGGATCAGATCGTCGACCTGAACACTTGAAGGCAATCGGGCCATCAGATGATAGGCGATGCGCTTAACGAGCGGAGCGAAGCGCTGTATCAACTGATCCTTGTCGATCTGCCCAGCAGCGTTATACATGTGTTGGTGGCGTCAAGCGTAAATCGCTATCGGATCGATCTGCTTGCTCAGGTGTAATAGCTGTTGCACGAATTCTTCGAGTCCGCCGGGCTCCTCGCCGGACGACGGCCAGGTGAGCAGATCACTGGCAATCGTTCGATACGCCCTTGCGGCAGGGGAGTCGGGAAAGAGGCCATCGACAGGCTGGGACAGGTGCGATGCCTGGCGCAAGCACTCGTCCAGAAGCACGTAACCGGTGTATTCAAGGCGCGCCAGGCCGCGACTGCGAGCAAGCTTGGAAATATTGCCATAAATCGACTTGGCTTCATCCAGACTGCGCACCTTATTCACCAGGATCCGGAAGTTCTTGCGCGCGTAGCCCAAACTGACTTTCTTGATCAGTGCATAAGCATCGGTAATTGACGAACCGGTAGGCGAAATAACCACCACCGTATCGTGCGCGGCTAGGCCAAGCGGGGAAAAGCCAAGCGGATGGTCAAGGGAGGCGTCCACCAGAATCACATCCGCCTGACGCTCCATGCCAGTGATGCTCTCCAAAAAAGATTCTTGTTGCGCAAGGCTCAATCTCCCGAGTTTCGTCACCGCACGCGCTGCCGGCAAGACTCGAATGCCAGGCGCCACCGTTAAAATCGCCTCGGAAAGCGCCCGCTCTCGATTGATTACATGGAGGAGGTCGTGGCGCGCGAGCGCTCCGAAACAGGACGCGACATTCTTCTTTGTATTCTCGTCCAGAACCAGGACTTCCTTGCCTTGGCGAGCCAGGGCAGCGGCGAGGTTGGCTACCAGTATGCTTTTTCCAACGCCGACACTACCAGCCGCAAAAGTGACGATGCGCGGCGGCTTTCGGCTAAAAAGCCGCCGCAGACCAGCAGCCTGGTCCCTGTGAGCCTCAACCACGACGGCCTCCGGCGGCAACCATGCCGGAACCGGCACTGGCCATCATCAGGCCCGGCTCGAGGCCGCCCAAGCGATGCGGCGAAGCTTCCGGCACATCCTTGAAAGCACGGTGCAATAGATAGGCACGATTGGGCAGATGCAGATCTTCTGGCACGCGCTGCCCATTCGAGACGTAGTGCAGCCGCAAACCGTGACGGATAATGACATCGATCGCCGATGCGATCCCTGCCGCCTCGTCGACCTTGCTCAAAATGCATCCGGCAAGGTCTGGGCCGCTATAAGCGCGCACTACGTCGTCGAGGGTGTCTCCACGCCCCGTGGCGGAAAGCAGCAGCAGACGTTTGACATTGCTGTTTTCAAACATCGCCACCTGTTCACCAACCATTCTGTCACGCTGACTCATGCCCATCGTATCGACAAGTATCATGTGCTTGTGTTGAAGATCGGACAGCGTCTGGCTCAACTCTTCAGCGTCTTTTACCAGATGCACCGACACACCGAGAATGCGACCATAAATCCGCAGTTGTTCGTGAGCCCCGATTCGGTAACCATCCGTCGTGACCAGCGCCACTTTGCTCGCTCCGTGACGCAGAACGCAGCGGGCCGCAAGCTTGGCGGTAGTCGTCGTTTTGCCGACACCGGTCGGGCCAACCAGTGCGTAGATTCCGCCACGGTCGACGATATCGTTCTTGGGTGCGATGGTCAGCAAGGAACGATCAGCACCGACCTTAACCCAAGCCAGTGCCTTCGCCGC
>NZ_FLQY01000079.1 GCF_900089945.1 Candidatus Propionivibrio aalborgensis
GACGAAATGCCGCAGGCCGAGCGCGATTTCGACTGGGTACAGGTCTGGGTTGAAAAAACCATTGCGCAACGCCTGCCCGAGGTCAATGCCGATGACTTGAAAAATGCCTGGACCACGATCCTGCGCCAGGCCAAACTGCACACACACCATCTGATCCAGCGCGAGGAGCTCTCGGTTCGCGAACATATGGGGCTGATTCTCCGCCAGTTGCGTGACAGCGGAGGATTTGTCGAATTCATCGCCATGTTCGACCCCTTGTCCGGCGTTCAGGTACTAGTGGTGCACTTTCTGGCGATGCTTGAGCTGGCACGCGAACATCTGCTTGAAATGACGCAGGCCGAGGCCTTTGCGCCGATTTATGTGAGGTTGGCCGATGGACGAGTTGAATAATGCAATAGGTTCGGACTCGATTACCGAACCGGCGCCGCAGAACAATCCCGGCGAGTTGAAACGTGTCCTGGAAGCCGTGTTGCTCGCGGCACAACAGCCCTTGTCTATGGCCGATCTGAGAAAGGTCTTCGTCCCGGAAGTCGGCACGGACACCTTGCGCGTGCTGCTCGACGAGCTACGCCTGGAGTGGGCCGAACGGCCGCTCGAACTCATTCAATTGGCCAGCGGGTGGCGCTTTCGCACGCGTGCCGAATTCTTGCCCTATCTGGAACGGCTCAACCCCGAAAAGCCGCCAAAATACTCACGTGCCGTGCTGGAAACTCTCGCCATCATTGCCTATCGACAGCCGGTTACGCGCGGCGATATTGAGGATATTCGCGGCGTCACGGTGGCTACCCAGATTATCAAGGTGCTCGAAGAGCGCGGCTGGGTCGATGTCGTTGGCCATCGCGATACGCCAGGGCGACCGGCGCTATTGGCGACGACAAAGAAATTCCTCGACGACCTCGGCTTGCGCAGTGTGACCGAGTTGCCCCCGCTCGAGATGATGAATCAAGCGCTGGAACTGGCCGATGCCCAACAAAACCCGTAAGACCCCATTTCGAGCCCCTGCCGATGCCGCGCCTCGTTTGCGCGGCGCGCCCGGCCGTGATCCCGGAAATACCCCCCGGGAAACGGAAGAAAGCGCATCCGCTCCAAAGCCTCGCCGCAAGCCTTTTGTTGCGCCGTCGGACCCGTCGAAGCGTGGACGCCACAAGGAACAGCCCGGAAAACCCGAGCGTCTGCACAAACTGCTCGCGCAAAGCGGAATCGGGTCGCGGCGCGAGATGGAGGAGCTGATTTCCGCCGGACGCATCAATATCAATGGTGAAATCGCGCGAATCGGCCAGTCGGCCAGTCCGGGCGACCGGATCAAGGTCAACGGCAAGCTGGTTCATCTGAAGTTCTCGAACCGCCTGCCACGCGTGATCATCTATCACAAACCGGAAGGCGAGATCGTTTCACGCGATGATCCCGAACACCGGCCGAACGTCTTTACCGCACTGCCCAGGATGTCCGGCGGGCGATGGGTTGCCGTCGGTCGTCTCGATTTCAATACCAGCGGCCTGCTGCTATTTACTACCTCGGGCGATCTGGCCAATCGCCTGATGCACCCGCGCTACAACCTCGTCCGCGAGTACGCCGTGCGCATCCTCGGTGCGTTGTCCGACGAGGCGCGCCAGCGATTGCTCGACGGCATCGAACTGGGCGACGGCCCGGCCCAGTTTGATACCCTCCAGGAAGCGGGTGGCGAAGGCGCCAATCACTGGTATCGCGTTTCGCTTTTCGAAGGCCGGAATCGCGAAGTTCGGCGCATGTTTGAAGCGGTTGGCGTCGTCGTCAGTCGACTGATGCGCGTGCGCTACGGCCCCTTCATCCTGCCGCCGAACCTCAAGCGCGCTCAGGTACTGGAATTGGGCGAGGGCGAAGTCAAGAAGCTGCTGAGCGACTTCGGTATGGACGATCCTGCACCGGGCCGACCCCTGCACAAGCCGCGCGAGCGCTACGCGGGATAACCGGTTGTCCGCAGACGGTGCTACGGTAACCGGTGAGAAACCAGCTCAAACACGTCCTTTTCGCTTTCGCTGTTGTCCGCAGTCGTAACGCGGCGTTCCATCCGCACATAGCGTTTTGCCTGTGGTGCGTACCAAATGAGGTAGTTCACGCGCAACGGCTCGATTGATGCCTCGGCACGCGAGCCAGTTTGATGGCGACTGCTCCAGACCTCCACCTTGAAGGCGTCGAAAGTACCGGCTGGCACTTGCACGGACTCCCTGCCCAGCACCTTGGCCTGTGAGTACCAGTTTCTCCATTGCGGCTCAAGATCGGGCGCGGGCAGGTCGCTGAACGATTTCTGATTCGCGAGATCGAGATAGGCACCCAGATAAGGGCTAAATTCCGGTCCGATGATATTCCATGCGATGAAGTCAGGCCCATTGCCGCGAACTCGACGCACCTCGGTGCGACTGGTCGGCTCGCTGGCCTGCAGTTCGTCGGTAACGACGCCGTCAGCGACCGACTGTGCGACGATTTCAAAGCGTCTTTTCGGGCTGGTGGCCCACTTGCCCGAAGAGCGGTAGGTCCAACGCTCTCCCTTTACCGGCAGTGGTGAAGGAGCAAGGTCCGCCGGGGCGGCGGCCTTTGCAGATTCCTTGTCCGGGCGGGTCGCGATGACTGGTTTGGGCGCACTTGCCGGGCGAACGACAGGTGGGGGCACCGCCGCTGGCGTGACGGGTGTCGGGGTCGGCGCGGGTCGAGCGGTGGGGGTTGGATCGACTTTTGGCGCCGTCACGGGTTTGGTCTCAACGACTGTGGGCGTTGTGGGTGGCGCTGTGGACGGGCTCGTGGCCTGTGTTCCGGATGCAGTTGGGACCGGCGATTTGGCAGCGCTGCTGAAGGGTTGCTTTTCAGTCTTGGCACCTGATTTCTTGTCGCCCGTAGCCATCCACACGCCGATGGCGACGACCGCGGCAGCGGCAATGGCAGCGGGCAGAATCCATGGCCTGGATTTGCCCTGGTTCGCATATCCATTGCTTGCCTTGCCGCGCGGTGCTGCATCAACAGTCACAGCGTCTCCGTCATTCGGTGGCCGCGATGCCGCTGCCGGATCGGCACGCGGCGTCTTGAGGATGTTTTCCAGAGTGCGGATCAGCTCGCCCGTGGAGGCTTCCCATTGTTTGTGATTGATTTCAATGGCTTGGCGTCGGGTGAGCGATCTCAGATCTTCAGGCAGTTCCGTGCTTAGCGGCATGACAGCGCCACCGACCAGCACCGGAACCACGCGTATTCCGCGTTGCAGTGCGGAGCTGGTTTCCAGCCGGATGAAGTCGTTGGGATCGTCCAGCCGGCGTCGGCCAGCGGCGTCGGTACCGGTGGTCCACTCGTCGCCGATAACGGCGATCAATACACGGCATGAGCTCACGGCCTCTTCGATGGCCACCACGAAATCGAGACCGGGCTCAATCTCTTCGACATCCATGAAAACCTGGTTGGGGCCAAAATGGGCAACCAGGCGGTCGTACAAACGACCGGCGTATCCTGCCGAATCGTCGCGCCGATAGCTGATGAAAATACCGTCCATACCGAACTACCTCCTCGCATCACAGGACTGTCGGCAGGCCGCTACAGTCTGCGTGATGGTTTTCAGTCGGGGCCATGATGAAGCAACAGCAGTCGGTGCGCAACCACCGCCAAACGGTTGGCTGGTGTCAAAATCGTCTTCGGGCCTACATATTCCGGGGGGCATCGCGACTCATCCGAAACCGTGGGCACCAAATCTGCGAGAATTGGGACTGCGGCGCCAACTCTGCGCCATTCCCGCTCGTCAAGGATACTCATGCCCATCGCTTTTCTGGTCCGTGGTGACTACATTCAGCTTGACCAGTTGCTCAAGGCAACCGGTCTGTGCCCTTCTGGCGGACATGCGCACGCGGAAATCGGGGCAGGGCAGGTTCTCGTCGATGGGAGCATCGAGGTGCGCAAGCGCGCCAAGCTGCGCGCGGGTCAGCAGGTCCGTTATGGTGGCGAGACCGTTGATCTGATGACAGAAAGTATTCCCGGAGGCGCTTAGGAGTCCGGGTTAGCGAAATGTCCGGGCAGCTCGCAGGGTGTGATCGATCTTTATGGAAGCGTTGAAATGTTTTGGTTTGTGCTCGGGTTGATTGCCCTCGTTTTGGGGGCGGAGCTGCTGGTACGTGGCGCGTCCAAACTTGCGCTATCGATCGGCATCTCGCCGCTAGTGGTCGGCCTTACGGTGGTTGCATTCGGCACCAGCGCACCTGAACTCGCGGTGTCGGTACAATCGGCCTGGTCCGGCCAGGTCGATATTGCGCTCGGCAATGTGGTGGGCAGCAATATGTTCAACATATTGGTCGTCCTTGGCTCCTCCGCCTTGATCGTGCCTCTGGTCGTACATCAGCAGATCATCCGCCAGGAGGTGCCGGTGATGATCGGCGCTTCACTGCTGCTCTGGGCGATGGCCGCCGACGGCGGCATCAGTCGCCTGGATGGCCTGCTGTTGGCATCTCTGGTCGTGGCCTACACGATCCTCGTCATACACCAGAGCCGACGCGAGACGGCCGCCATCAAGGCCGAGTACAAGGAAGCCTTCGAATCAGCACCTACGGGGTGGGATGCGCACTGGGGCGTACAGGTTCTCATGCTGCTTGCCGGATTGGCTCTGCTGGTGCTGGGCGCTCACTGGCTGGTCGATGCAGCGGTAGCCTTCGCCCATTACCTGGGGGTCAGCGAGCTGATCATCGGCCTGACCATCGTCGCCGTCGGTACTTCGCTGCCGGAAGGGGCGACTTCGGTCATGGCGGCCTTGCGTGGTGAGCGTGATATCGCCGTTGGCAACGCAGTGGGGAGCAACATCTTCAATCTGTTGTCGGTGGTGGGCTTCTCCGCCAGCGTGGCGCCCTCCGATCTCGTCGTGGCGCCGGCGATGATCTCATTCGATCTGCCGATCATGGTGGCGGTCGCCGTGGCCTGTCTGCCCGTATTTTTCAACGGTGCCTGCATTTCTCGCGGTGAAGGATTCTTGTTCCTGGCCCTCTATGTGGCTTACACGCTGTATCTGTACTTGCATGCCAGCAGCCATGCAGCACTCGATGGTTACAGTATGGTGATGGGCCTCTTCGTCCTGCCTCTTGTGGCCGTCGCCTTGCTGGTGCTGGCCTGGCGGCACTGGCACCGCCGGCGGGTCGGCAAGGACTGATCAATGCAAAACCCAAAAGATTGACTTCACAGCAGAACGCTTATCTTATATCATATATAAGAGTCGCCATTTGGTGGTCTGCCATTCCCCCAAATAGTTCGCAATTTCGGAGACGACAGCAACCAGAGCGCTGTTGCCGTTTCTGCCTTGAAGTACAATGATCGTCTAATCCTTGCCTTTCGATTTTCATATTTCTGCCCTTAGACCAACCTTTGTGAAAGGACAATCCCATGCTGGAATCCTATCGTGCCCACGTCGCCGAGCGCGCTGCTCTTGGTATCCCGCCCCTCCCGCTGACCGCCAAGCAGACCACCGAGCTTGTTGAATTATTGAAGAACCCTCCGAAGGGTGAAGAAAAGGCACTGGTCGAGCTGATTGCCCACCGCGTTCCCGCCGGTGTCGATGATGCTGCCAAGGTCAAGGCCGAATATCTCGCCAAGGTCGCCAAGGGCGAAGAAAGTTGTACGCTGATTTCGAAGGCCAAGGCGGTCGAACTGCTCGGTACCATGCTCGGCGGCTACAACGTCAAGCCGATGATCGATGTGCTGGGCGACGCCGAAGTCGGCGCCGTTGCGGCCGAAGGACTCAAGAAGACCCTGCTGGTATTCGATTTCTTTCACGACGTGAAGGAGCTCGCCGACAAGGGTAATGCCAACGCCAAGGCTGTAATGCAATCCTGGGCCGACGCCGAGTGGTTTACCTCGCGTCCCGAAGTGCCGGCATCGCAGAAACTGACCGTCTTCAAGGTCACTGGCGAGACCAATACCGATGATCTATCGCCAGCGCCCGATGCCTGGTCGCGACCCGATATTCCACTGCACGCACTGGCCATGCTCAAGAACCCGCGTCCGGGTATCGAAGCGGATGAACCGGGCACCCGTGGCCCGATGAAGCAGCTTGAGACACTCGCCGCCAAGGGCAACCTGATCGCCTATGTCGGCGACGTGGTCGGCACCGGCTCCTCGCGCAAGTCAGCGACCAACTCGGTCCTCTGGTGGACGGGTGAGGACATCCCCTTTGTGCCGAACAAGCGTTTCGGCGGCGTCTGTCTCGGTTCCAAGATCGCGCCGATCTTCTTCAACACCATGGAAGACGCCGGTGCACTGCCCATCGAGTTGAATGTTGACGACATGCACATGGGCGACGAGATCGAGCTGGCGATCAATACGAAGACCACCAAGGTAACCGCACTCAAGAATGGCAAAGTCATCGCCGAAGCGCAGCTCAAGACGCCGGTTATTCTCGACGAAGTGCGCGCCGGTGGGCGCATTCCGCTGATCATTGGACGAGGCCTCACGACCAAGGCACGCGAGGCGCTGGGGCTTCCCGTTTCCACGCTGTTCCGTTTGCCGGAGAACCCGGCCGATCCCGGCAAGGGCTACTCGCTGGCACAGAAGATGGTTGGCCGCGCCTGCGGTTTGCCGGAGGGGAAGGGCGTTCTGCCCGGCACTTATTGCGAGCCGCGCATGGCGACGGTGGGATCGCAAGACACCACCGGCCCGATGACGCGCGACGAGCTCAAGGATCTCGCCTGTCTGGGTTTCTCCGCCGACATGGTGATGCAGTCCTTCTGCCACACGGCGGCGTATCCGAAACTGGTCGACGTGCAGACGCATCGCACGCTGCCAAGCTTCATCAGCACCCGCGGCGGCGTCGCGCTGCGTCCGGGTGACGGCATCATCCACTCCTGGCTGAACCGTCTGCTGCTGCCCGATACCGTCGGCACCGGCGGCGATTCGCACACGCGTTTCCCGATCGGCATCTCGTTCCCGGCCGGCTCCGGTCTGGTCGCCTTTGCCGCCGCCACCGGCGTCATGCCGCTGGACATGCCGGAATCGGTTCTGATCCGTTTCAAAGGCAAGATGCAGGATGGTGTCACGCTGCGCGACCTGGTCAACGCCATTCCCTACTACGCCATCAAGCAGGGCTTGCTGACCGTCGCCAAACAGGGCAAGAAGAACATCTTCTCCGGCCGTATCCTCGAAATCGAAGGCTTGCCGGACCTTAAGGTCGAGCAGGCGTTCGAACTCTCCGATGCCTCCGCCGAACGTTCCGCCGCCGGCTGTACCGTGCATCTCGACAAGGCGCCGATCATCGAATACATGAACTCGAACATCACGCTGATGAAGTGGATGATCGCCAATGGCTACGAAGACAAGCGCACCCTGGGTCGCCGCGTCAAGGCCATGGAAGCTTGGATCGCCGATCCGCAACTGCTCAAGGCCGACGCCGATGCCCAGTATGCCGCCGTGATCGAAATCGATCTGGCCGACGTCAAGGAGCCGATCGTCGCCTGCCCGAACGACCCGGACGATGTGAAGCTGCTCTCCGAAGTCGCCGGCACCAAGATCGACGAAGTCTTCATCGGTTCGTGCATGACCAACATCGGTCACTTCCGCGCCGCGGGCAAGGTGCTCGAAGGCAAGAGCGACATCCCGACGCGCCTGTGGATTGCTCCACCGACCAAGATGGACGCCATGATCCTCAACGAAGAGGGCTATTACGCCATTCTCGGCAAGAGCGGGGCGCGCATGGAAATGCCTGGCTGTTCGCTGTGCATGGGCAACCAGGCACAGATCAAGAAGGGCAGCACGGCGATCTCGACCTCGACGCGCAACTTCCCCAACCGTCTCGGTATCGACACCTTTGTCTACCTCGGCTCCGCCGAACTCGCTGCGATCTGCGCGCTGATGGGCAAGATTCCGACCGTCGCCGAGTACATGAACGGCGTCAAGGCGGTGAACGCCAAGGCCGCCGACGTCTATCGCTACATGAACTTCGACAAGATCGACGAGTTCAGGGAAGTGGCGGAGACTGTAACGGTTTGATCGTCGCTGTAAGCTGAAGCAAAAACGCCCCGGTCGGCTCAGTGGCAACTGAGTGACCGGGGCGTTTTGTCTTTTGGCGGCTCATCTCATTCGCTGTTTCTGTGTTGTCACGCACGCAGCTAAGCTATGCCGGATAGCCTGCAACGAGAGATGCTCAATGCTCGCCCCGTTAGCAACGTAAGAAAATCAAACTACTTTGATAATTTATTAAAGTATCGATATAATCAGTTTTATGAAAACTCTGCGTTTCATCGGCTCCAGTATCGACGATCTGCGCGACTTTCCGTTGGAAGCGCGGCGTGAAGCAGGCTTTGAACTGGACGCCGTGTAGCGCGGTTTGATGCCGTCGGATTTCAAGCCCATGCTCAACGTGGGTGCCGGTGCCTATGAGATTCGCCTGCATGTGCTGGGTGAGTGGCGCGTGATCTATGTCGCCAAGTTCGACAACGCGGTGTATGTGCTGCATGCTTTTCAGAAAAAGACGCAGAAGACCCGCAAGGAAGACATCGAATTGGCGGCTCGACGTTATCGACAGATTGGAGACTGAGTCATGAATAAGGAACCCGTGGTTGAGAGCAGCGGCAATGTTTTTGCTGACCTTGGTTTTTCGCCAGAGGAGGCGACGATTCTGGCGATGCGTGCCGAACTGATGGCACGCATTCGCGAGACCATTTTGGACAAGGGCTGGACGCAGGCCGAAGCAGCCGGGCAACTGGGTGTCGGCCAGTCACGTATTTCCGATCTGGTGCGCGGCAAACGCGATAAGTTTAGTCTCGATATGCTGGTGACACTGGCTACACGGGCCGGACGGCATGTCGAACTGGCATTGAGCTGACCGTTAAGTACTGCGATTCCGGATTCTAACTGGCCTGCAAGTCGATATATACGAAGATCAAAGTGCTGTTCTACTTACTTCTGGCCGGCTCTTCCGGACGAAATCAGGCAAACACCTTGAATCGTCGCGCCGTGGCGGAACCGAGAATCTGCGGGTCCTGCGGCAGCTTGGTCGACGGCAGGTAGGTGCGAATGGCTTTGAACCACGCTTCGTAGTTGGCCGGCTTGTTCTCGTGCAGGGTTTTCAGGGCGTAATAGGTGAAGGCGCCATTGGGTCGCCCTTTGAAGCTGGTGTCCCACGAATACTGTGTGTCGAGGCATCCGGAGAGGAGCAGGTCGCCACCGCTGCGTTTCAGGCCGCCGACCAGATGGGGCGGGCGGGTGCTGGCTTGCGGTAGCTCATTGGCCGGCATCCAGGCTTCCAGCGGCATGAAGCGGGCGCGGGGCTGTCCGGGGTCGAGGTCGTCCTCCCTGCCGCGAGTGACCGAGCCCGAATGGCAACTGTCGGAGAGGAGCAGGATGCGCACCCCGGCCGCCCGGGCATCAAACATCTGGTGGATCTGATCATCCAGCAGCGGACCGACGCTGCCGATGTCCCAGGGGCAGAGCCCCTCGTCGCGGCCATCCGGCTCGTCGCCCGAACTGTCGGGCACCCAGGTACCGTGGCCGGAATAGGTAATCACCAGCGTGTCTCCGTTGACGGCGCTTTTGATCAGACTGCCGATCGCCGCTGTCATGGCGGCATGCGTCGCCTGTCCATCCAGCATCTTTGTGACGGTGTAACCGTGGCTGCCCAGTTCGGCGGCCCAGTCGTTGGCGTCGTTGACGCACCCCGAGAGGTCATTCTGGGTGCCGGGATAGTCGTTGATACCGATACATAGTGCCTTCTTGCTCATGATGTGATCTCCATTGTTGGTGAGAGAAACGTTTGGATTCAACCCAGCACGGCTTTCAGCATCAGTGCCGCGCCGCATTGTTTGCTGACGGCTTCCAGGTCGAAGTGGCCGTCGGCGACGAACTTGCCTTTCTCGAACAGATTGGAAAAGCTCCAGAGGTAGGGAGTGGGTACGCCCCGGCGCCGATAACCCATGCCGTTGTAGCGCTCGAACAGGTGCAGCATGTGCGGCACCGACCAGTCGGTGACCTGATGGTAGCCTTTGTAGATCAGCGCGTCGCGGGCGCTCTGGCTCCAGGTGAAGGGCGGATTGCCGGTCGCCGGCCGGCCTTTGGGCACCTGCACCGTACGCGCGGTCAAGGGGTCACCGTTATGCAGGTGTCCCTTGAAGTTGAAGCCGCACTCCATTCCATGGGTGATGCCGATGAATACCCAGGGAATGTTGAGTTCGGCTCCTACCTGCTGGTAGGTGGGCTGGCCTTGGGTCAAACGCTTGAGATAATAGGCCAGTTCGCCCTTGCGTTCCGGCCGAACCTTGCAGGCGGCGTACCACGCCGCGTATTCGTCCTTCAGGGTGGCAAAATCGGTGGCGTTGGCGGGAGGCTTGAGGCTGGCGGGCAGTGCTACAGCAAGCGCCATTCCCTGCGCCTTTTCCAGTGCCTCTTCCGGAATCATTCCACGTGCTTTCTTGCCGCGGCTTTTTGCTTTGGGCAGGGTACTTACGGGCTTCGGTTCGGCAGAATCGGCTGCGAGCTCATCCGCAGCTGGCGTGGGCACCAGCGCATCCAGGCCGTGCAGGGCGGCGGACAGGCTGGAGAGGTCGTCAAAATGACCTTCAAGCGCGCTCAGGTAGCCGTCGAACGGCCCGCGCTTGACTGCCGCTACGGCGTCGTCCAGTGCGTCGATGCCATCCGCCAGTGCCTTGGCAACGGTGAGCAGGTCGGCCCGGTCCAGCGCCGCAAGCTGCTTGTCGAGGCGCTGAATTATCCTGCTCAGGGCCTTCTTTTCAGTCGTATCGCTGGTACTGGCGCTTCGCCGCCGCAGCGTACCGACTGCGCGACCAAGTTCATACTGAAGTTCCGCGCCTGGATTCATGGCGTATCTCCCTGTCTGAATCGTCAAAGTCCGAACAACTGCCGGGTATCGATGATGCTGACCCGTCCGGCATACCGCCTGACTGTTTCAACCATGTTCTGCGTGCCGCCGGGCCCGGAACCGCCCTCGCCATTCCACAGGCCGACGAAGCGCACCTTGTCGACGCCGTGTGCCAGCGCCGTGTAAAGCTGCCAAAGGTTATTGCGCACATAGGGGTTGCTGTCTTTGGGGGGAGGGCCCAACTCGTCCAGTTGCAGGCGTATCCGGGTAAGGGCATGTTCCTTGACTGCATAATAGCGATCGATCCAGGATTCGCCAGCGAACGCAACGGAAGCCTGCAAAAAGTCCGCTTCATTGAACTGCAGGTGCAGGTGAACCCGGCAACCGCGGCGAAGTGCGGCTTCGGCAAACAGGGTGTCGCCCCCACACGCGCCGCCGCAGATGGCGAGGTCCTGCTCGCCTCCTTCACCCATTCCGAGTTCATCGAGTTTGGCGGCGATGGCCGCCGCCGCTGTGTTTTCCTGCAATGCGGGAAAGCGGGGTTCGGCTCGATCAAGGGTATCGATCATATGCCCGCTGAAAAGGAAAACCCGGCGCGCCTGCCACGGTGCTTCGAGGCTGGCGATTTCCTCATCCAGCACCGCCAGTGCGGTTTCCACGTTTTGTGTGCGGAATTCCAGGTCGCGCAGAATGAGCAGTTGCTGCCGGCTCGTTTCCAGTGCATGCCAGTCCTTGTTGGCGACAGCTACCGCCTCGCGCCAGGCTTTCTCCGCCGCGCCGGGTGGATTGAACAGGATTGTCAGTTCGGCCCAGGCAGCGCGAGTCGCATAGTCGTCCGGCTGGCGTTCCAGGGCGGCCAGGCAGGACCAGATTACGCCGCCTTCAAGGTTGGGCAGGCTGGCCGGATTGGCCAGCACGTATCCGAGGTGGATCTGCAAATGGCGAAGAGTGCAGGCGTTGATACCCGAAATGAAATGCGCTGGATCACTGATGAAGGCGTTCATGCAGGGCTCGATGGCTTGAATGAGCTGCGGCAGCTCGCGGCCTGCCTCCTCGCGCCTGCTTTCCGGGCTGCTGTCGGGCAAGCGCCAGCGTTGTACCCAGTCTTCCGTTTCGAGGCGGCCAAGCAGTCGCCAGTTTTCCGGGCTATTGCCGTGTTGGCGGATGAGGGCGTTGACTACTTCGCGGGCTTCGTCATGGCGTTCGAGGCGGCCGAGAAGAATGGATTTCGCGCGCTGGTTATGCTCGTCGGCGGGGTCGAGCTCGATAGCCGCATCGAACTGATCCAGTGCCAGCTGATATTGATTGAGCTTCATCAACGCCGTGCCGGCTATTCGCCGTGCTTCAAGGCGCAGAGCCCAGGTCGGCGTTTCTTCAGCCAGCACCATGATGTCACCTGGACGGTTGCCTTTGCGCGCGATCTCGATGCCCCGGTGCCAGGACTCGTAGACTTGGCGAAATTCATTGTTGCCGGTCACTAGCAGTTTGCGCCAGGCCGGCTCGCTGAGCCCGTCCAGCAACCGGAAGACCGGGCTGATCGGTCGTTCATTCCGGGACTGCATGGTGGTCAGTGCCATGTTGGTCAGCGACTTGCGATCAGCCTCCAGATGATCCGGGTCGGGTCGTCCCTGCTTGAGGTGATAGTGCAGCTTGCGGTCGGTGTAGATGTCGAAAGGCTGATACGCGCGCTCGCTTTGCACCAGCAGTACGCCGTGTGCCCGCAGCGCATGGCGTACGCCGAGCTCGTACCAGACATTGGGGTTGTCCAGCGTCAGATCAACAACCACCAGATCGGCCAGCAGCAACTCCTGGAACATGTCCGTGCGGATGTCGCCAGCGCGCTCCTCTTCGTCGGCGCGAAACACCTCGAAGCCTGCAGTTTCCAGCGCCGGTTTGAGATACTCGGCGTAGACCGCATCAAAATCGATGTTCTGACTGCGACCGTAAGGCATGGCCACGAAAACGTGTAACGCCATATGGCCTCTCCTGAATGCTTGTCAATCCTTGCCGAACCGTGTCCGGATTGCCGCACTTATCGCGAGGGAACCCGCCAGGCAAATGCGACAAAGCCCGCATCTGCGCAGGCTTTTGTTGTGCTTCCTATTCGTCCTTGGCGAAAGCCTTTTTATCAAGGACCGCTTCGTCGACTCCGGCCCAGCCTGTGACTTTAGCTTGCTTGACAAGATTGAGGGCGGCGTGAGCGGTGGACAGGCGGAATACTTCCACCGCGACCTCCGGCGGAAACCCCTGCCGGTCACTGCGATCCGTAAACATCAGGACGTCGAGATATTGATCAAGGGCAGGTTTGCCCCAGAGATCGGCTATTTTGGCGAGAATGCGCGGGAAACGCTGCTCAATCAGCTTTGGGTAAGCACCAGGGTCGTCCTTCATCTTCTCCAGCAGCTTCGCCCTGATGGCCGGAACATCGTAGACTTCCGATTTGTCGTCCATGTCCACCTCCTGATATGGCCAGAATTCATGCAGATCGTCTTGGCGCTGACCGTTGCCAGTGCTCAATTAGACGATCAGTACCGGTAAGAAGTCTACACCACATCGCCTACTGTACAAAAACATTAGCAATCCGGGAAAAATGGCAGACAAGTTCGGCGCTCGCTGCGGAAACGGGGTCAGTCACTGAGATGCACATGGACGCAAGAGCCCTCTGGCTTGATCCCGCCAGTACTGCAGCGCATCGAAGTACCCCTGCCATACGCAGCCATTACAGCCCCGCCCACAGCAGGTGGTCGGCACAGGTGGCGGTGGGCGCAGACTAAGGCTCCGCGCGCTGAGCAAGGCTTCGATTTCGCTCACTACCGTTTCTGCATCTGCGAGGTCATGCATTGGCAGAGCAAAGGGATCTGGGAGTGCGTGTGTATTGGGCGTCATCGTTTCACGTAGATTCGGCGCAAGGGGATAGCCATAGTTTCGCACGGCCGACGGGTGTCCATCCAGTGGATCGGTAGTCAGTCGGTTTCGAGCCGGGATCATGGTTCGTGAGGGCCGGGATAGAGGTGTGGACATCCAGTACGCGATTCCGGCAATCGCCGAGTCTTGCTATAGTTCGGCCTGCGTGCCGCCAGCAAGGTTGTTTGTCAACTTCAAAGCTGCGGCTTTTTGTTTTTGCTGCAGAGAGAATTGTTGATGAGCAACGCCCCCTTTCCTCCCGAAATATTGCGTGACGTTGCCAAACGGCGCACCTTCGCGATCATTTCCCACCCCGACGCGGGCAAGACGACACTGACTGAAAAGCTGCTGCTGTTTGGTGGCGCGATCCAGTTGGCGGGAACGGTCAAGGGCCGCAAGAGTGCGCGTCATGCGACATCCGACTGGATGGAGGTGGAAAAGCAGCGCGGCATTTCGGTCACCAGTTCGGTGATGCAGTTCGAATATCGGGATCACACCGTCAATCTACTCGACACGCCAGGCCACGAGGACTTTTCGGAAGACACCTACCGCGTGCTGACCGCCGTCGACGCCGCGGTGATGGTAATCGACGCCGCGAAAGGCGTCGAGGCGCAGACGATCAAGCTGCTCAACGTTTGCCGCATGCGCAACACGCCGATCATCACCTTCGTCAACAAGTTCGACCGCGAGGTGCGCGAGCCTTTCGAGCTGCTCGAAGAAATCGAATCGGTGCTTGGCATCGAGTGCGCGCCGATTACCTGGCCGATCGGCATGGGAAAGACCTTCCGCGGCGTGTATCACCTGCTTGAAGACAGTTTACTGCGTTTCGCGCCGGGCGAAGAACGGCGTAGCGAAGCGGAAAAACTCGACGGAATCGGCAATCCGGTGCTCGACGCTCAATTCCCGCAAGAGGTCGGCAAGCTGCGTGAAGACGTCGACCTGATCCAGAGTGCGAGCGGCCCGTTCAATCTGGTCGATTTTCTCGCCGGGCTGCAGTCACCGGTCTTCTTCGGCTCCGGTATCAACAACTTCGGCGTGCAGGAAATCCTGCAGGCACTGCTCGACTGGGCGCCGCCGCCACAGGAGCGCGATGCCGGCATTCGCACCGTGCAGCCGGCTGAACCGCCATTTACCGGTTTTGTGTTCAAAATCCAGGCCAACATGGACCCGAAGCACCGCGACCGCATCGCCTTTTTCCGCGTCTGTTCGGGTCGCTACAGTTCGGGCATGAAGGTGCGGCACGTGCGCATGAACCGCGAGATGAAGCTCGCCAATGCGCTGACCTTCATGGCCAACGAGCGCGTGCTGATGGAGGATGCGGTGGCCGGCGACATCATCGGCATTCACAACCACGGCCAGTTGCATATCGGCGATACGCTTACCGAAGGCGAAACGCTGGCGTTCAAGGGCATTCCCTATTTCTCGCCGGAGCTTTTCCGCGCTGCGCGTCTTCGGGACCCATTAAAAAGCAAACAGTTACAGAAAGGTCTTCAGGAACTAGGTGAAGAAGGTGCAATCCAGGTTTTTGAGAATCTCGCCACCGGCGCACTCCTCCTGGGCGCCGTCGGCACCTTGCAGTTCGAGGTTGTTGCCCAGCGCCTGCAAACCGAATACAAGGTTGACGCCATCTTCGAGGCAGCAGACATTCATACCGCCCGCTGGCTGACATTTCCGGATGAACTCACGCGCCGCAATTTCGAACGCGAGCAGCAGCACCGCATGGCGAAGGACGTCGACGGCAACCTGGTGTATCTGGCCAGCACGCGCTACAACCTCGACGTCACGAGCGAGAAGTGGAGCAAGGTCGGCTTCCACGATTCCCGCGAACACGGGCAGGTGCTTGCCTGAGCCAAGCGATGCTTCTGTGATCACGCCGGAAACCGACGCCTGCTACCTCATTGCGCTATGCAGCGGCGAAGAACGCCGCTGGCGCTATCTCGGTCAGGATGCTCGCGGCGCGACGTGGTGGCGTGACCTTGAAACCGAGCTGGAATTCAGTGAAAGCAGTTTGATGTACGCGTGGACCGTTGTCGAACGCCTTGGGTGACATCGCTCGGCATGGCTTCGTAGTGGCTGGCCGGACTGGTAGTCAGTCAACGAGAAAGGCGAACCACCAAGTCGCCAAGTTCACCAAGAAGCACCAAGTTAACACTGGGATTCTATTGGTGAAACTCTGTTTACTTTGTGTCTTGGTGGTGGGTTTTGTCCTTGTTTCGTGGCATGACTGACCACTAACTCCATGTCCGCGCCTCAAGGCGTAGCGTCCCTTTCACGCCTGGTCGGGTTCGTTGCGCAATCGGGATATCGAAGGCGATACCCTCTTCACCGTCGAGTTCGCGCGTTTCGGCGGAAATGCCCGGCTTGCCCGGATTGTCGTCCTGGAAACCGTACTTGATTCGCCAGCCCCCGAGTGCCGACTTGTCGGGGAAGGCTTCGACCAGGATCAGCTCGCGCATGATGTAGCCGCCCTCGTAGTGCCGTTTCATGAACAGGAGGCCGTCCACCTCGTAGTCGGGTACGAGCACCTTGAGGTCGAAGGCAAAGCTCACCGAGCCCGATGCCTTGACGCTCTTGTTCGGGTCGAGGAAAACGGAAAACAGACGGGGGCTCCTGGTACGATCAGGTGGGCGAACGGTTCCGGCCGCGCCGGGGAACAGCTCTTCATACGTGCGGAAAATCGCGGAATGCTCGCGTACCTCGCGGCGCGTCATTTGCCATTGGCAGCCGCGTATGCTGGCCGCTACCTCGAACTGGTAAGAGGAATGCACGGCCTTGCCGGCCTGCAACTCCTTTTGTACTTCAATCGGCAGGGTAATGTCGTCGATGTCGAGAATGCCGTCCACGCGTAGCGCACCAAACAGGAAGCGGGTGAGGTTCTGAAAACCTTCCTCGGAATTCACGATCCCGTAGTGCCCCGAGTGGCTGCGGTTGACGAAGGCGCGCGGCGAGCTCACATCGTTGCCTTTGGCATCCGGCCCGTGCGTGGTGGCATTCTCGATGCGCACCAGTCCGTCGCTAGCGTCTCCCGCTCCCCAGGCCGAGAGCCCGCCGGCCACCGTGTAATCGCGCGGGTTGGTGCCGACCAGATTGAAGATGCGTTCAGGCGGGAAATTGAATACGACCGAAACGTCGTCGACCGGGGGCACAGCGAGATAAGCGGCCATCCGCTCGCGGTTGAAGTTGTTGGCATCGCCGAAGGACAGCCAGCCCGGCACATTGCGCACGATGCGCATGTCGATGCCGTTGTGCGGCGTCGCGTAGGTGAATAATTTGTCAACCGCATGGCGCGCTTCTTCGCTGCGCAACGCCGTGTTTTGCAGGAAGGCGCGGCAGATCAGTCCGCCCATCGAGTGCGCCACCAGGTGCACGCGAAAATCCTCGGGCGTCATCGCGTTCTTCGGGTTGGCGCAGACCTTGTCGCGCAGGCGCAGGATCAGCGTGCCCAGACCCTTGGCGAAGTGCTCGATGGGTGGCGTCTCGCCGGTGCCGAAGTCCTTGCTGGCTTCATCGTAATAGCGGTAGATGATAATGCTGCGGTACGGGATCACGCAGTCGGGGCGGTCGGCAGTGACCAGATCCTCCCCATCAACGAACACGTCGCCGTATTCATGATCGCTCATCAGGCGGACCAGCGGCGATTCGAAGAAGTAGCGCTTCACATCGCCGGTCCAGGCCATGCGCGCCTTGGTCGAGCCAATGTTGAAGCCCATGTACGGATCGGCAACGGTCTCCTCGATCTCGCCCTGCGTGCCTGCGAAACCGCGTACGTAGATGATCGGATGGTAGGGATGCTGCGCTGAAGTCGGCATGACATTCTCCTTTTGGTGCGGTGCTCAGAGCAGTATCCGGGCGTGGTGTGCCAGATGGTCTGCCATGAAGGTCGAGATGAAATAATACCCATGGTCATACGCCTCGTGGCGACGCAGGGTAAGCGGTTGCCCAACCCTGGCGCAGGCCTGCTCGAACAGATGCGGATGCAGTTGATCGGGTAGAAACCTGTCGGCCAGCCCCTGGTCGATCAGGATGCCTTCGGCGTAGGGTACTTCGGTGCATGTGCTCATCAGAGCGCTGGCATCATGCGCCGACCAGAGCGCGGTGTCGGGGCCAAGGTAGCCGGCAAACGCTTTTTGACCCCAGGGGCATTGCTTTGGAGCGCAGACGGGTGCAAACGCCGAGACTGACTTGAATAGTCCGGGATGTCTGAGCGACAGGGTCAGTGCGCCATGGCCGCCCATCGAGTGGCCGAACACTCCCAGCCGCCGGGCTTTGATCGGTAGCGCTTGCGCAAGCAGCGGAATCAATTCGGCGACGAGGTAGGATTCCATGCGGTAGTGCGTTGACCACGGCGACTCGGTGGCATCCAGATAGAATCCTGCGCCGACGCCGAAGTCCCAGCTCTCGGTTTCGCCCGTGACGCCGGCCCCGCGCGGGCTGGTATCCGGCGCAATCAACGCCAGACCCAGCTCGGCGGCAATGCGTTGCGCACCGGCCTTGATCATGAAGGTTTCCTCGGTGCATGTCAGACCGGCCAGATACATTACGGCCGGCACGCTGTCCTGTGCGGCGCGGGGTGGAAGGTACACCGAAAAGCGCATCGGCAGACCGATCTCGGTCGACTGATGCTGATAGAAGCGCTGTATGCCGCCAAAGCAGGCATGCTCGCTCAACAACTCCAGCATAGCCATCAGTACAACACGACGCCGCGAATGGAATCGCCGCTCTTCATCAGATCAAACCCCTTGTTGATGTCCTCCAGCGGCATGGTATGGGTGATCAGGTCATCGATGTTGATCTTGCCCTCCATGTACCAGTCAACGATTCTGGGGACGTCGGTGCGGCCGCGAGCGCCGCCGAATGCCGTACCTTCCCACTTGCGTCCGGTGACCAGCTGGAAGGGCCGGGTGCTGATCTCCGCGCCAGCCTCGGCGACGCCGATGATGATGCTGCGTCCCCAGCCCTTGTGCGTGCATTCCAGCGCCTGGCGCATTACCTGGGTGTTGCCGATGCATTCGAAGCTGTAGTCGGCACCGCCATCGGTCAGTTGCACGATGGCGTCCACGACGTTTTCGGTGTCCTTGGGGTTGATGAAGTGCGTCATGCCGAACTTGCGCGCGATGGCCTGGCGGGCCGGATTGATGTCGATACCGATGATCTTGTCCGCCCCGACCATCCTTGCGCCCTGAATCACGTTGAGGCCAATGCCGCCCAGGCCAAATACCGCCACGTTGGCACCGGCTTCTACCCTGGCGGTGAACAGCACTGCGCCTATTCCGGTGGTCACGCCGCAACCGATGTAGCAGACCTTGTCGAACGGGGCGTCCTTGCGGATCTTGGCCAGTGAAATTTCCGGGGCGACGGTGTAATTGCTGAAGGTAGAAGTGCCCATATAGTGGAAGATGGGTTTGCCGTCCAGGCTGAAACGGCTGGTGCCGTCGGGCATCAAGCCCTTGCCCTGCGTGCCGCGGATGCTTTGGCACAGGTTCGTTTTGCGGCTGAGACAGAATTTGCACTGGCGGCATTCCGGCGTGTACAAAGGAATGACATGGTCGCCTTTTTGCAGCGTGGTGACGCCTGGCCCCACCTCGACAACGACCCCTGCGCCCTCGTGCCCCAGAATCGCCGGGAAAATGCCTTCCGGGTCGGCACCCGAGAGCGTGTAATAGTCGGTGTGGCAAATGCCCGTGGCCTTGATCTCGACCAGCACTTCGCCGGACTGGGGGCCTTGAAGGTCGACGGTTTCAATGGTCAGCGGGGAGCCCGATTTCCAGGCAATTGCAGCTTTGGTTTTCATGGTGAGGTTAGCGCCAGTAGGGTTTCGGGAAACGATTGACCTCGATTCGAAAAAGAGAGTTCATTCATCCGAGGCTCAACTTTTCCGATCTCGAAATTTCGTTGATGATTGGACTGAACAAACTGCAACGATTCAACGGTCATGCCCGGTTCAGCCGCGATAGGTGATGCGATAAATTGCTCCGGCATAGTCGTCGGAAACCAGCAGCGAGCCATCAGGTAAAACCAGCACGTCGGCGGGCCGACCCCACGTCGTCTCGCCCTGCAGCCAGCCACTGGCGAAAGTTTCGTAGGCCACTGCCTTGCTCCCCTGCAGACGAACCAGCGTCACCCGGTAGCCGCTCTTTTTGGAGCGGTTCCACGAGCCGTGTTCGGCAATGAATATCTGGTTCCGATATTCCGGTGGAAACATCGTTCCCGTATAGAAGCGCATACCCAACGCAGCGACATGCGCGCCCAGTTCTTGCGCCGGGGCGGCAAACCGTGCGCACTGTTGTCCCGCACCGAAGTCCGGGTCGGGCAGGTCGCTGCCGTGGCAATACGGATAACCGAAATCCATTCCCGCGCGTGGCGCATGATTCAGTTCGTCGGGTGGCAGATCGTCACCGAGCATGTCGCGGCCATTGTCTGTAAACCAGAGTTCCTTGCTCTGCGGCTGCCAGTCGAATCCAACGCTGTTACGCACACCCTTGGCATAGACTTCCAGAGCGCTGCCATCCGTATTCATACGCATGATATTCGCGTAGCGCTGCGGATCGGGTTCGCAGATATTGCACGGCGCGCCGATCGGAACGTAGAGTTTTCCGTCTGGTCCGAAAGCAATGAATTTCCAACCGTGGTGTGTTTCCGAAGGCAGCTTGTCCGTGACCACGACGGCAGCAGGCGGATGGTCCAGGCGACGTTCGATACCGTCGTATCGCAGAATGCGGCTTACCGCCGACACATAAAGATTGCCGTCCTTGTATGCTACGCCGACCGGGCGTTGCAGGCCGCTGGCTACTACGGTTACACCCCGCGCTTCGTAGTCCGGGCCGAAGCCAACCGCATACACCTTCCCGGCTTGCATCGATCCGACGAAAAGCGTGCCGCCAGTTGCATCGTGACGCCCCAGCGCCATCTGCCGGGCATTATCTACGCGCGCCCAAAGCTCGATAGTGAAACCCGGCGGCAACTTGATTTTCTCCAGCGGCAGCGCTGCCGCCGTCGAAGTCATCGAAATCAGCGCAAAGCCCAAGCCAATGAGGAAACGGATTATGCGCACGGTGACCGCGTTACGGCTCGAAGCATTACCTGAAAGAGGCTGCTTTCAGTCAATCACGAATTCCGGCAAGACGCCCAGATCGGAAATCTCGGCGTCGGGTTGCGAGGGGATGCGTTCGGGCACCTGCGCGAATCGATTGCACCACAGCACATGCAATCCAAATGCTTTGGCGGAATACGCATCCCAGCCATTCGACGACAGAAAACAGACCTGTTCGGCCTCAACGCCCAGACGTTCGACGGCCAGACGATAGACCGACGGATGCGGTTTGTAGACGCCAACTTCCTCGACGGAAAACACCGCGTCGAACAGTCCTTCCAGACCGGCATTGGAAACGGCGGATTGCAGCATGCGCGGCGTCCCGTTGGACAGAATGGCCAGGCGCATTCCGCCATCCTTGAGTCGGCGCAAGACTTGTGGAACTTCCGGATAGGCGCTCAGGCCGAGATAAAGATCCATCAGCCGATCACGCAACGCCGGGTCGTTGATCTTCAGGGTTTCGAGGGCAAAATCAAGCGCGTCGCCCGTTACCTGCCAGAAATCGGCATGGCGCCCGCCGAGGCCGCGCAACCAGGTGTATTGCAGTTGCTTGCTGCGCCAGATGTCTGAAAGCGCCTGCCAGCGGTCACCCAGGGCATCCTGGGCGCTGCGGGAAGCGCTCGATACATCGAACAAGGTGCCGTAGGCGTCGAAAACACATGCCCGGATGCCGTTCAGCTTGACTGGCTTCATTTGCGTTCTCCCAAGGTGCAAGGCGGTTCAAAGTATAGGAGATTATCACCGGCACCAACAGGGAAGACTACGCGGCACAGGCGCTATCCTTCGCGCCGGAACGGCAGATGATCCGCCCCCTCGTCGCGGTACGACTCGACCACTACGTCCTGGCTGCTAAGCGCGGACAATGATGCGCAGGAATACCCAAACCATGGCCGGTCGGGCGCACCGCAGTGGATTTTCAATCGATAGCGCTGTGCCGCATCTGGAGCACGGCCGATCGCGCTGGTCTGGAGCACCTGCTTCGGGTACGGTGCGCGCCCGACCTCCGCACTGGAACGACCATGCTAAATCGACGCCGGGTGTCCGGCTTACGAGCGCGTCATCAGCAGCGGCTCAATGCGCCTTGTTTCGACGACCCAGGCCAAGACCGGCCAGGCCGAGACCGATCAATAGCAGGGTACCCGGTTCCGGTACTGCTTCCGGGCCCAACTTGAACGTGCCCGTGCCGGATAACCCGTCGTCTCCGCCGGACAATCCGAAGGCAAAGCTCAGGCGCAACCTGCTGCACTCTACAAGCGCGGTGCAGTCAAACAGCCCGGAGGCAGTGAAATCAAACGGACCGGCACCGCTGAGAGGCACAGTTCCACCGATATCGTCGACGATGCTCCAAGTCGTTCCATTGCCCGCTTCCAGCCGCCAGAATTCCGGTGAGATTGCGGATAATAATGGAGATGCCGTAACCCCGTCCCTGCCAGCATCCGTCATCGTGATCGATCCGGTGAAGGAATAGCTGTTGAGGCCGCTGAGCGGCGTAATTGGTGATATAAATGTGAAAGCGAACTGGGTCGGCGTCTCAAAGTCGACCACGCTGACCGCAGCGGAAATAACTCCCGCGTTTACACTCGGCGTCGCTGCCAGAAGCCCTGCCGCCATCATTCCCAGAATCGTCGTCTTCATTGCATCACCCTCTTGGTAAGTATCTTTGGCGGGTTCGCCGAGTGCTCCGGTTCAAATAGCAGGCTTTCCATCAGAACTGCACCCGCAAACGGGGCCAATGAATCCGACCGTAGGCTTGTATCGCTGTTTGAGCAAGCAGATTTCGTGCTAGCAGTCGGTTGTCTGGCTAACGCATTGATTATCAGAACAATTAAATACTTCGCTGAAGTCTGGCTCATCTCCAGTGTAAAAAATTTCGACAAGAGCGGCACATCTTTCCGGGTAGACAATCGATCGCGGGGAGGCTGCTAGCCTTCGCGCCGGAACGGCAGATGATCCGCCGCCTCGTCGCGGTATGACTCGACCATCACGCCCTGGCGCTGCAGATGGTGTCCGATCAGCTCGCGCATTGCCGGGTCGGCGATCCAGTGCGACGAATGCACGACGGTCGGCGTGAAGCCACGGGCAAGCTTGTGCTCGCCGCCGGCGCCGGGCTCGAAACGCCGCAGTCCTTCGCGCAGACAGTAGGCGATTCCCTGGTAGAAACACAGCTCGAAATGCAGGCTGTGATAGTTGCCGCTGCATCCCCAGTAGCGGCCATACAAGGTCTCGTCGCTGCGGAAACAGAGCGACATGGCAACCAAGCGGCCGCGGTCAAAGGCCATGAAGACGACCATGTGCCGGCGCAATGCCAGTGCCAGATCGGCCAGGCACGCCGATGACAACACCGCGATGTTGTTGAACTTCTCGAACGTTGAAGCGTAGAGAGCGTGCAGGGCAGGCCACTCTTCCGGATCGATTTCGTCGCCGTGGCGGACTTCGATGCGCAACCCGCTTTCACTGACGCGCCGGCGTTCGGCCCTGACCTTGCGCCGTTTCTCCGCCGAAAAAGTCGCCAGATAGCCATCGAAGTCGTCGTAAGTGCCGTCGCCTTCGTTCCCCCAGTGGAACTGGACATTGTGGCTGGTCAGCAGCCCTGTGTCTTGCAACGCTGTGTAGTCTTGTTCACCTGGAAACGCCACGTGCCACGACGAGGCGTTGTAGTCCACCGCCAGGGCCATCGCGCCGTCGATCAGCGCCCGACGGATCGCGGATGCTGAGGATGCATCGAGGCTGCCGTCAACCAGCATCCGCGGCCCGCTGGCCGGCGTATGCGGCAGCCCGCTCAGCAGCTTGGGGTAATACGCCCGCCCGAGCTGCTCGTAGGCCGACGCCCACGACCAGTCGTGGATGAAATCGCCGTGCGAATTGAACCTGACGTAGAGCGGCAGCACGCCGACCACGATACCCTGTTCGTCGCTGGCCTCCAGATGGCGGGCCACCCAACCCCACTTGCGTCCCGCCGCGCCGTGCCGTTCGAGGATCTCCAGAAAATCGGCGTTGAGGAAGGGATGGCACGGCGGACAGAGGCGAGCCCATACGTCGCGCGGGATGGCTTCGGCGGAATGGCGGGGGGTTATGGTGAGATCGGACATCGGACAGGCAGAATACTGCGGATCGGCCATCTGTGCCGCATCGCGCGGCCCAAGGCGCAATGTATGACGATAAGCCAGTTAGGTTTGTCTTGTATGACGAGCACGCGCTTGGGAGAATGGAGAATGCGACCATCGACAGAACCGCGAACACGAGAAATGAGAATCCGACATGAGCCACGAACTGCCTTTGCTGACCCCGCTCGAAGCCCGCATCCTTGGGGTGCTGGTCGAAAAGGAAAAGACCACTCCCGATGCCTATCCACTGACCTTGAACAGTCTGACCTCGGGCTGCAACCAGAAAACCTCACGCGATCCGGTGATGAATGTTGGCGAAAGCGAGATACAAGCCGCGCTGGAGGAACTGCGCAGCCGCGTGCTGGTGCTCGAAACCTATGGTGCTTCGGGCCGGGTGTTGCGCTACGCGCAAAACTTCGGCAAATGCTATGGCTTGCCGGCCGCCAGCGTAGCGTTGTTGACCGCCCTGATGTTGCGTGGCGCGCAAACCGTCAGCGAGTTGCGCGCAAATTGCGAGCGGCTGTATCGCTTCAACGATGCCTCCTCCGTTGAAGCGTATCTTGACGAACTTGCGGCACTTGCTAGTGGCGCGCTGGTTACGCGCCTGCCGAAGCAGCCCGGATCGCGCGAACATCGCTGGGCGCATCTGCTCTGCGGGCCGCCAAGCCTGCCCGACCACCAGACTATCGGTAACGATAGCGGCGTGAACAACACTGCCGACCTGGAGGAAAGGGTGAGTCGCCTTGAAATCGAGGTCGGCGAACTTCGAAACCTCATTGGCCGGATTGGTGTCGATGCAACAGGTCAATCCTGATAGGGAAATTACCATGAATACCTCGAACCATGACTTGAAGACAAAACACTGCAAACCCTGCGAAGGCGGTGTTCCGCCACTGGATCGGCAGGAGATTGATCACCTATTGAAGGATTTGGCTGGCTGGATACTGGTTGGAAATGAACTGGTTAAAGCGTTCGACTTCAGTAACTACTACGAAACCATGGCTTTCGTGAATGCAACGGCCTGGGTTTCCCACCAGGAAGATCATCATCCCGACCTGGAGGTCGGCTACAGACAATGCCGTGTCCGCTACTCGACGCATGCCATCGGTGGCTTGTCGGAAAACGACTTCATTTGTGCCGCGAAAATAGACGCCTTGCAAACTTCTCAAGGTGCATGAGGCCCATGGCAGCGCCGCTGGATCTCGAAAAGATCGCCAAGCTGACATTGACGCACTACAACCAGCGTGCCGACGAATTCCGTGAAGGCACGCGTGACCATGATGTGAGTCAGAACGTCAGCGCCTTGTTACGGCATATCGTCGGCGTGCCACCGTTCACGATTCTGGATTTTGGTTGCGGTCCGGGCCGCGACCTCAAAGTGTTCGCCGGACATGGTCACCGGGTCATCGGGCTTGATGGCGCCGAGCGTTTTGTCCAGATGGCGGGTGCCGAAACCGGCTGCGAAGTGTGGCACCAGGATTTTCTGGGGCTGGATCTGCCAGGAAGATTCTTCGATGGCGTATTTGCCAATGCGTCGCTGTTTCATGTGCCAACGCAGGAATTGCCGCGCGTGCTGATTCAACTGCGTGACGCACTCAAAATCGGTGGCGTTCTGTTCGCCTCAAATCCGCATGGTCAGAATGTCGAAGGTTGGAACGGCGGACGCTACGGCGCCTTTCACGACCCGGAACGATGGAGCTTCTTCATGACACGGGCCGGTTTTGTCGAGCTTGAGCACTACTACCGACCTGCCGGTGTGCCGCGTGCACAGCAACCGTGGCTGGCCAGCGTGTGGCGCAGGCTGGCGCCATGACCATCGTCCTTCCACAACAACGTCGCTACGGGGCCAGATCGATATCGTTTTTTACTTGGCCAAGGAAGGGCGCCAGCACCTGGCTTGCCTCGCCACGCAAGATCTTGCGCAGTTCAAGTCGCGCCAATTCTTGAGCAACACCGAGGTCTGCCAGCCGTTTCAATAAGGCATCGAATTTCTCGCGTCGCTTCTCGCCGTTTTCAGAGTAATCACGGCGTTCGGCATAGAGGCCATGTAGGGTCGACCCACAGACGCAATTGCGGAAGAACTCCAGTACGCGGGTGTCATCGTCATCGAAACTCGTCTTGACCCCTTTCTTCGGGCCGATGCCAACCGTGCGCTCGATGAAATCACGCGAGTTCTGATACACATTGCCACAGGTCCGGCATTGCTTGGGAAAGGTGGTTTCCGCCATCTCGCGCAAGCCGCGCAAGAACTCGGGGTCGATCAACTGCGCCGGTTGTTTCGCGGGCTCGGTCGATGCAGGCAATGAAGAGGGGTGATCGTCAGCCATGGCCGGATTGTCCTGCGTTTTTGGCATTGTGCATAGCAGTGTTTAGCCCGATCAACGCTGGAGAATTACTGCCCGTTAAAGCCCCGCAAGGTCGACAGCCCAGAGTGGGCAAATGAGTCAGAAGAAACAGATGAATAAGTTGAGCGCTCCATGGGTGAAATATTCTCAGGCGTTGGATGAGATTTGACCATTTGCCGGCCAGGTATTGACGAAATATAGTCAGTTCCGACCTGCCGGATACCCGTTGTCTCCTATCAGCAACGGCCGTTTGTAAGTACCGGGCGGGTTGGGTACAAGTATGTAATTTTCACGGTTTTTAGGAGAAGGAAAGTGGGAACGGAAATCTCGGTTTGGGGCGCAGGTTTTGCCATCGTGTTCATGGTTGCCTGTTTATCGTCGCCATGCATCGGTTTGCTGGTTGATTGGGTTGCTCGCCATCGGCAACACGCCGCAGGTGCAAAGCACGCCGGGGTTTAGTCCGCTTCTTTTATTGCTCTTCAAGTTCCCCTGCCATCATCCCATCGAGGGCAGGGAAGCATCGTGCACGAACCCCGGCCCTGCTGTCGTCGTTAATCCACCAGACCCGCAAAAAGCGGTGTGCTGAGGTAGCGTTCCCCGAACGAGGGAATGATGACGACGATCAGCTTGCCCGCGTTTTCAGGCCGCTTGGCGACCTCTATGGCCGCCCACAGGGCAGCGCCCGATGAAATTCCGACGAGCAGGCCTTCCTCGCGCGCAGCGCGGCGGGCAAAATCGAATGCATCGTCGCTCTTGACGCGGATCACTTCGTCGTAAATCTTGGTATTGAGAACATTCGGAACGAAGCCAGCGCCGATACCCTGGATCGGGTGCGGTCCCTTGGCGCCGCCCGAGAGTATCGGCGAGGCATCCGGTTCTACAGCAATGGCCTTGAACGAGGGTTTGCGTTCCTTGAGCACCTCGCCGACGCCGGTAATCGTGCCGCCGGTGCCGATGCCGGAAATCAGGATGTCTACCTTGCCCTCCGTATCGCGCCAGATTTCTTCGGCTGTGGTGCGACGATGGACTTCGGGGTTGGCCGGGTTATTGAACTGTTGCAGCAGCAGGTAGCGCGGATCGGCGGCCGCCAGTTCCTCGGCCTTCTTGATCGCACCGCCCATGCCGTCCGGGCCTGGGGTCAGGATCAATTCGGCACCAAAGGCGCGCAGCAGGGCGCGGCGTTCCTTGCTCATGGTTTCCGGCATGGTCAGCACAATCTTGTAGCCGCGTGCGGCAGCGACCATGGCCAGCGCGATGCCGGTATTGCCGCTGGTGGGCTCGACGAGAATGGTGTCCGGCTTGATCTGGCCTGCCTTTTCGGCGGCGGTGATCATCGACTCGCCGATGCGATCCTTGACGCTGTGCGCCGGATTAAAGAACTCAAGCTTGGCGGCAATCGTTGCGCCGGCGCCTTCAGCCAGTCGATTGATACGGACAAGCGGCGTATTGCCGATCAGTTCGGTGACGCTGTTGGCGATGCGCATAGTGGTTCTCCTGTCAGGTTCGTGAGGGGTGCTTGGATTCGGTTGTGGCTCGTACGCGCCGAAGGTCATTTTCCGTCGAGGCCCGAGACGGTAGTGGTAATGATACTCCGGAGATCGCTGCTATCTGAAGTTTAGCCGCGCACCTCCTCTTCATCGCACGATCCTCAATGGAAAGTGTGCGGAGCCTCGTTCGCCCCGCAACACCTTTTGAATTTCTTGCCACTGCCGCAGGGGCACGGATCGTTGCGGCCGATCTTCGGCCCGCCGCGAATCACCTGCCCAACGCTCTGCTGCCCGCCGAAATGAAAATCGTCGTCAACCAATCCGCCCGGCTGACTGGCTCGCCTGTCTTTCCAGAAAGCATGCATTTTCACCAGCGACAATTCGATTTCGTTCATCCACTTCTCGGCATCGCCGGCCCTCTTGGTGATATCGATGCCATCGTCGGTGCCCAAACGCAGGAATGGCGTAAACCAGGTGGGTTGACCAGCGGCCAATAGGCCCCAAGCCTCGTCGCTGAACTGAAAGCCGAGCAGGAAACCCTCGCACCATTCGGCGGCACCCCATTGGTCGCCAGACCAGAAAACCGGTTCGAAGGATGCCGGGGCATCGATGAACGTATGCACCACGGTGTTGTAGTGCCGCATGATGAGCGACATGATCCGATTGGCATGTTCCACACTCTCGAATCCCGCTTCGGACTCGCCGGTTTCTCTATCCCACACCCACGGCAGCCATTCAGACGGCATCACGGTGCGCGGGCCAATGGCAATCGCCGTCAGAAAGCCTTCCAGCGTCGAGACATCCATCGACGTCTCTTCAATGGTTTCGTTGGCAAGAAAGTCGTCCAGCTCGTTGAGCTCGGCCTCCGAAAGCGCCTGGTCCAGTTCTCTCATTCCGCGTTCTTCGGATGACGTTCCGATCAGCGAGTCGATCCCCTCTTCATCAATCGTTTTCAGCGCTTCGTCGAGTGCTTCCCGGTCGCTCGCAAACGAATCATCCCAAACGGTGGAGTTCCCGTGTTCATCAACCACTTCCAGCAGCCAGCCGCCTTCGCCATCTTCATAGATATCGATTTGAACCGTCTTGCCATCCCGGGTGACGGATTGCGCCAGCGGTGACACGCGTGGGGTTGGGTCGAGTTCAGCCATTGCTTGACTCACTCACATCTCGCTCGGCAGGAACAAAAGGAATCAGCCCTTTCTCAAAGGCCATCTGCTGCACTTCGGCGGGCATTTCGCGAATGTCGACCATGAAGCCGTTGACCTGCAACAGCCACACCATCGGGTTGTCAGCGAGACGGCTGGGCAAGGTCCATTCGGGAGACATCGGCCCCATTTTCAGCAGGTCGCGGATTTCCTTCGACTTGTTCTGCCCGGTGCTTTCGGCGATGCCAAAGAACTCGTAGATCACCTTGGGCTTACAGTGCGGTTTTTGTGACGGGTCATCCAGAAAATTGACCCGCCCGACCGCGTGCACCGCCGCTGCCGCCCAGACATTTTCCTTGCCCCTTAACAACGGCGAGGGCCGCTTTCTGGCAAGTGCGCCGACGACATGGTGAATCAGCTGCCGATATTCTTCGTTGAGGTGCTTGGTACAGAATGCATCGACAAGTGCTGCAATGGCGACGTATTTTTCGGTAATGGGTTTGGGGATTTTCTGGGGCAGGTCGGTCATGTTGGCGATCCTCAGTACGAAGCCCGAATACGCTGCAGCAAATCGTTGTGCCGGTTTTCCAGGTCGACCAGTGCGAACGATGTGAGTGTCAGAAGCCGCTGCGAATTGGGCAGGCTCTCGACACGGTCCTCAAAATAGCGTACCCGCTTGTCGGCAAAATCCAGATTGCCCAAAGAGGTGTTCTTGCGTCGAGACAGCAACATCAGGTTACCCAGACGGTGCAGCCATTCCTCGCGCTGTTCTTCGGTAAAACCCTTGACCCACTGGCTGGCCTTGGCCGGTGTTTGCGGCAGGATGTGCTCGACACTGATCTCGTCAGGCAGATTCAGCGGTGCGGCGTGGCTCGCGAGTAGGTATTCCAATCGCAGCAGCACGTACTTGGCGAAACGTCGGCCATAAATGGCACCGTCGAGCAAGCTCATCAGTAGCACTCGATCGAAGTCGAATATTTTGCTCGACAACACGTCGTCCGGGTTGGCAGTAGATTCGATGGCCTTGAGCACATCGTTCATGTTGCTGATGCGCTGGGTCGGCGTGAATTGCACGATCCAATCGGCAGAGAATTTGTTGTCAATACGCTCGATCAAATCGATCAGTTTCTGCGCCTTGAATTTGCGATACCACGCCAGCACCGGTGGAATCCAGTCGGTCGAGGGCAACCCCCGTCGCATCACGTTGATGCGATTACGGTAAGCGTTGCCCAGGCTTGCCGGCAAGCCATCGAACAAAATCGTCTCATTAAACGCATCCTTGTAGGCTTTTACTGCCTCGAACGTAGCTGCGCCAAGTTCGAGTAGCGGTGGCTTGGCACCGTAAATGCGCTCGTCGAACTCCTTGAGCAGGCCTTCGCGGGCTTTGTCCTTTACGTAGATGGTGCGCACCAGCGACAGGAAACGATCAAACTCGTCGCGGCCCATCTCGCCCTCGACTTCTTCCCAATACTCGGCCCATTTGCCGCGATCCTTCTCGCCCGTAATCGCGCCTAGATTTTTTGCCTTGATGATGTCGCTGTTCGACAGCGGAATTCCACGGTCGTTGAGGATGGTGAAAAGACGGAAGGCATCGTCCAGTTCCTCGGTTGCCACGTAGATGAACAGTGCGTTGTTCAGCAAGAAGCTAACGAAGCGGTCGAATTCGCCAGCACTAGAAAAGCGTTCGCCATCGTTGAAACTGCTATGGATGGTCTGCATACCGGCCGCCATATTGGCAAGCGACAGATTCTTGCTGGCGGCAATGCCAGCAAGATCGGGGCTGCGGGAGCCACTATCGTTCTTGACGTAGCGTTCGATGAACTCGCCCACGTTGTCGCGAATGTCATAGACAAGGCGGTTACGGCCAGGGGTGTTTTTCCACCTGTTCTCTTTCTGGTAGAGCATCTCGCGGCAGGCGCCCTTGAGATCTACATCGGCCACCCGGTCCCGGATGCAGGCCAGCGTGAGCATCAGAGTAGTCAAGCGTTGCTGACCATCGAGCAGCTCGTGTTCTTCGAAGCTCACGCCGTCTTCGGTACGCGTTGCTTTGCGAAGCACCATCGAGCCGAGGAAATACTGCCCATCCGGGTTGTGCTCGCTGGCGTAGTTCACATCGTCGATCAACTCCGAAATCTCGTCCTTACCCCAGACGTAAGCACGTTGGTAGTCCGGAATGCGGAACCAGAAGCGCGAAAACACTTCGCGGATAACGACCTTGGCGCTGTCGATCTGACCCTTCTTATTTGTCATTATGTATCCCTGATTACTTGGCCAATTTGGCAAACAAATTATCCAACTGCGAGTTGCTGGTAATCAGCAGCAGTTGCTTGATCGTCGCCTCCTTGTTGATTTCCAGTCGTGCGTAGTGATCACCACCCGCTGGCGATGCCTGTTTGCGAATCAACTGAATGCGTCCAAACAGTGCGCCGTGGCGTTCAGCGAAACGCGCCAGACCGACAGCCTTCTCGAAGTTATCGCCGAGACTCGGATCGTGGGGCTCCAGGATGTCGATAGTGAAGTCATCGTCATCCTGCTGCACGATCACCAAATCCGGGAACATAGGGCGCACGTCGCCGCCCGTCTCGTAGGGAATTTCCAGAGACCACTGCTTGCGATCCACATTGCGCAGCCAGCCGACGACCTCTGGCCTTACCAGTTCATCTTGCAAGACGCCTGCCTCCCACGTGCCAAGGTCGGCACGGAACTGTCCGTCGCTTTCCACGTACAGATGGTGCTGCCAAAAGTCGGCGCTGGCGGTACGGCGAAAATCAATGGATTCGGGTAATCTCCACGGTACCGCGTTCGGCTTGGCAGTGGCGAGGCGCAATTTCTCATAGTTGGCCCGGCGCTGTTCCTTGAGTTTGGCGATAGTCTTCTTGTGAGTGTCGTACAAGGCGTCAAACGTTTTTTCAGAAGCCGACTCCATCGTCGACATAGCCGAATGGTTACGGGCTAAGACGATGGCTTCGACTTTCACATCCAGCGCATCCCGGTCGGCGTGCGTTTGCCAGTAGGTCATGTGCAGGCCGTGGCTCAGCGCCCGGCCGGCTTCCTCGAACAATCGATCAATGTCCACGCCGGAGGCGTCGATGTGATAGTCCGTTTCTGGCTCGGCAACTCTCGTGCCGTTTTTAACTGCGAGAGTCTTCAGGCCGACACGCGTGATGGACTGCGCTACGGCATCAAACTGGCCCGCCGATTTCATGATTTTGATCTGCTCTGCCATCCACTCGACGATTTGATTCTTGGCTTTATCCCAAGCTTCATCATCGATCTCATCCATCGTCAGGTCGCGCGAAATAGCCATGAAGCGCCGCAAATGACTTTGTGCCCGGGCGGCATTGACGCGGTAAGTGACCCGATCATCCAATGCGGCGAAAATCTTCTCTGTACCGATACGGCGACCGAGCACCACCAGATTGCGGCTGGAACCGGTTTCCGATGGTGGTACGTCTTCGACGTTGTGCAGAGACTCGACCACACTGGTGACGGCCTGTGTATCGAAGTAGGGCAGAAACAAATGCACGTCGTTCAAGGCCGCATCGCGCTCGATGCGCCGCGCCAGAGGTGTGCGCACCATCCGGCCGAGCAACTGAGCAATGTAGGTGTGATCTTCGGCTCGACGGAACGACATCATTACTTCTGCCCGCGGGCAATCCCATCCTGTCGACAGGCTGGTTTTGAAGAACACGATACCGATGCTCTTGTCGGCATCGATGCGTGAGGCATCCACCTTGCGCATCCGTCGACCACCCACGTCGATGTCGCCGGTATCGTGCATGGCATGTGCAACTTCACCTTCGCTGAGGCGGCGGCCAATGGCACTCTCGATGACGTTCAAGGCATCGGTGAGGCTGGTTCTTGTCACGGCATTCGCTGTCGCATTGTCCACTTGCACCACCAGCACCGGCCAGATGGGCTGCTCGCCCTCCGCCTCGCAATAGGCCGCCCAAGCTGTCGTCATTTGCCCCCAACGGCGAGCAGCCTCCTCAAGGAGTGCCATCTCGGCGGTGGTCGCCGATTCCGGATGATGAATCAGGATGCGGTCTTTCAGCAGGCCAGATTGCCTGACCTCATCGGGCGGAATGGCCACCTTGTGAACCGTGTGTGGTGCGTGTTCCAGCAAGTCCATGAATCGCCTGGGCGTGGCCGATACACCAATGACCAACGGCATCTTGGTGAGGCCTGCTTCCGGGTGGCCGAGCAAAAACCGCTGCATCAGCGTTTGTGCCTCCTTCTCACCCCTCCCGCCTGCCATACCTCGGTGCGCCTCATCGATCACCACATAAAATCGATCTGGAATCGCCTTGGCCGTATTGGTCAGCGTGCTCCAGATCGAATACTGGCGACCATCACCCACCTTCGTCAAAAGCTTGTCATTGCCCAGCTTCTGCGTGTTGATGAAATACACGCGGCCGCCCTGCAAGCGTTCGGCGTCAAAGGTCGAATCAATCGGAATGAGCTGATTGACCCGATAAATACGATCCGACTGGCTCTCGATCTTGAGCTTGGTCTGCTCGTTGAGTTCGGGCATGTCCGAAACCCACAGGATCACTGCATCCGGCTGTGGTTGCCAGTCCAGCGGCCAGGCCAGTTGGTCGTCAGGCTCGTCGAGAATGGCCTCGAATAGCGCCGTCATCACGATGGTCTTGCCGCTGCCGGTCGGCGCGGAAAAGGCAATGGCCTGTGGGTTGTCACTGCTGGCGAAATTGCGCGCAGCGGCAAGCTTGTCGCGCAGCAGATGAAGCGCATCCTTCTGGAAGTCGAACAGGGTGACTTTCATTTTTTTCTCTTGCCTTCCAGTTTCTTCTGCGCACTCTCGATCTGCTGAATGCTCTTTTCTGGTGTGGGCAGCGCCTCGGGCATGGTGCCGCCCAACTCATCGATAGTTTGGCGTACTTTCTTGCCAACTTCGAAGTGGGTCTGGTTTGCTTTCTGTTTGCCGCGTACCTGGTCGCGGCGCAGTTTCTCTTCCGTTTGTGTGGCGCGGAACAGATTGGCGGCCAGTTCGGTGCTGCCCATGTGGTCGAGAATTTTCTGGCTCTTCTTTAGCCCCTTGATGGCGTGAATGTCTTTCGCGCCCCGCCCGCCGTAGAGACCCTTGTAGCCGTGATCCTGAAAAATGGCATAGTCGAGAGGCGTGTCGACGCCGGCCTCTTTGGCGGCAGCGGCGAGATGCTTGTTGTGCTCGGCAAGTTCGTTGCGGATGGCTAAGCGCTTGTCGTTTTCGGACAGACGGGCAAAGTCCTCGTTATCGCGCAATTCCTGGCGGCGGGTCTGCAGGGCGAAGTAGCTCTGGCCGTTGGCGATGACCGGCTTGGACGGATCACCGTTCTGGACGATCAGGTAACACGCGTAGCGGGAGAGGCGAAAATCCTCGACCTGCCGCTTCGCTCCGGAGCCGATGTCGACCATTGTGAGGACATCCTCAATATGGTTCTCCACCGCCTGAGCGCTGTTACGACAAGCTTCCTTGGCCCGTTCGACGACCGGCAGAAAGTGCCGGTACTGCGAATAGTCCAGCACGGTAGCCAACTGTCGAGCCAGCCAGAATTCGTTGCCTTCGGCATCGAACAGGCGAATGCTCTCGAAGGTTTCGTGGTGCTGCTCAACAACGCGTTTTTCGGTCATGCGCTTATGTCCGTGGTTTATTGATCATGAAGTTAACGAGGTAATCGCGGTAGAGTTGTACGACCTGCAGATCGGGATTGGCCCGTCTCATCGTTTCGCGAACCTCGGCTGCCATCGCCCTGAACGACTCGTCGGCATCGGTGACGATAAAGACATGCGACATGCCAGTGCGACCCTTGATGGCCTTCATCAACCGGGCCAAACGGGATTCATCGAGTAACACGACGAAATTGCTATCCTCCGGAACAAACACCACAGGTTCGGATTCGCCCTTATTTGCCAGCAAATGCAACTCCGGACGCGGCCCGACCGCACCCGCCTTGAGCCACAGCAGGGGAAGAATTTCCCGGAAAGCGCGCTTCAGCGTCACGCGATCCTTGTCGAGAAAATCCAGCTTGAAATACGCCAGATTGGCCGGGAAGCCCGCGCTCATCGGGCGCTTTTCTTCCTCCGGCACCAGGGTGGGGCCGAGCAGATCGTTGATCTGCACCTTCAAACCGTCGAACACCCGCCTGGTTGGCGTGACGATGTAGAAGTCAGTGATGTGCTCCTGTTCCTCCAGTGCCGCCAACCACTCCCCTGCGGCAGCCGGGTCAAACAGGATGCTGGCCTTGTGTTCTTCGGAAATGATGAATGGGCACGGGTCTTTCACCAGCGTCTGCGGCAGGCCATCGATCAGTGCGACTACCTGCTTCTTCTTCGTGGACGTGTCGAGCACGGCGGGATCGACAAAACCGATTTGGGTGAAACTGCGAGCCTTTTCCCGCTCGACCGTCTTGCCGGTGAGATACTCGCCTGTCAGCGCCGATCCATCATCGCGCCGACCGAGGAGGGTGAATTTGGAGCGCGGCCAGGTCACAGAGCGGCAAATTCCTTGCGCTTCCCATTCGGCGTCGCCGGGTTGCAAGCTGCGGGCGCGCAGGGCTTCCGCATCTTCGGAGGAAACCTCGTTGTTGGTCACCAGAATGCACCGACGCTGCCCGCCGTCGGTCGCGTTGAGCAGGTTGACGGCATTGAGTGTGGTGCCACTGCCGGCAAAGAAATCGACGATCAGAGCTTTTGGACGGTCGCGCACCACGGTGGCAACCGCATCGCGGGTGGCGTAGAGGGATTTCGGGAAGGAGAATTTGCCCCCTTCCCCGAGGATGCCACGCAACAAACTCGAACCGTAGTTGCCGGCATCATGGGTTGCGCGGTGCCAAACTGTTTTGATTGAGCGCTGCTGTGCCTCCGTATAGCGCACGGCCACTTCGCCGGTGATGTCATCGCGGTCGACGATTTCGATCACGCCTGCTTCAATCTGTTTCTGCGCTTTTTCTCCAAGGTAGAGGACAGTCCATGTGCCGCGGGCTTCGTCGAAGCCGCCCAATTTTACGTAGCCCTTGGCCAGCAACAGTCGCAAGGTGGGCGGGCTGACACGCCAGTTGCCGAATGCGCCGTCAGTGCGCAGCGGCCATGCTGTCTGACGATTGCTGATGCTTGTCAGGTCAGGTTGTTGGTCCAACGGCAACGGGGCACCAATAGAGACGATTCTTCGCTGCGCAGGATCAACGGTGATGGGGAAGAATAAACCCGGACGGTCTTCCCGGCGCGAGTTGGTGCCTCCTCGCAACAACCACTCCCAGCGCGGCGTCTGAAAGCGCTTGGCTTCGCCGCGGTCGGGAGATAGCAAATCATCGTCGTGGGCTGCCAGTGTGACGCCGGGGTTGAAGCAATACAGCGCATATTCTTCCGCCCGCGACAAGCGGCCCTGCGCAACGCCTTTCTGGTTGATGACGATGGTCACCAATTGTCGCCACGCTTCCGGAAATTCCCGCTCCAACAACATCCCGAGGTGATGCACCTCATGCTCGTCAATTGTGACGATCAGTACGCCGGTATCGGGTTTGAGCAGCGTTTTGGCGAGCTTCAACCGCTTTGCCATGAAGGCCAGCCACTTGCTGTGCCGCCAGCCATCGTTACCATCTACGTAGTCGTTGTTGTACTTCCAGTCGCGTGCGCCGGTGTTGTAGGGCGGGTCGATGTAGATGCAATCCACTTTGCCGGCATACAGGTAGTCCAGCAGTTGCAGCGCGTGGTAGTTGTCGGCCTCGATCAGCGTATGCCACGGCGTGTCGGCCGGTCCGTTGGCCACCGCATCGACCGGCACCAGGGACGGGAAGATCGGTTCCCCGAATTCTCGTACAACCAGCACCTCTTCCACTGCGAAGCTCACGGGCTCCGCTGCGGATCGGGTCGGCTCTGATGGATGGGCGTCATCTTTCGGTTTGACACAGGTGACGACACCGTCCTTCACGCTCTTTACTTGCCAGACTTCCTTCAACGCCCCCTGGCGGCGGCAGACCAGATCGCCCTTGCGCGGCCTGGCCTGATGGAGCGGCAGTAGTTCCGGCAAGTGGTCTTCAAATACCAGTCCGAATTTCTTGCTCTGCAAGGCTTGCCCCCACTCTGTCGCCAGTCGCTCGCGCAGACGTGGATCACCGATTTGGCTGATCAGATCATGAATGGCTGACAACGGGTTCTCCCTGTTCTTTTCTGGTGATGGGTTCAGTGTTCAATGGCCATCCCATTCATGTCGCGATTTCCGGCGTGATCAGTCGCACATCGGCAAAATAGGCACTGTAGCGGCGCGTATCGCGGGTCAGCAGCGGATAGCGCGACACAGCGGCATGCGCACCGATGGAGAAGTCGGCGAGCACGTTGTCCTTGCTGCCACCCTGTCGGCAGTAACGCACCAACGCCTTGCCGGCCAAAAACAGGGCAGGGCGCGGCACCTCGATTAGGGCCAGATCCAGTGCATCGCGAATCTGCTTGGGGATAGTGACCTGACCCTTGCTGGTAAGTGTCGTCGACATGGGCCGGTTCCTCTTGTATTACGAACTCGTCGATTGTAATGCCCGAAGTAATGCTATGCAATCTGCACAAACACTCGCCACAGGCGGGTATCAGGCTGTGTATTTCCCGTGTGAATTCGCTTCGGTTCGGCGCGCGTTGTCGCGACTCGCTTACAATTCCAACAATCGCAACCACATCAACGGTGTTTCAGATCTGCAATGCCGCCTGTTCGTTGTCATCACACGTTTTACCAGCAACGGATAAGCGCTGTTCGCCGGAACAAGATACGAGAATGACATCTTCCAAACTTTCTCATTTTGAAAAGCTATGGCTCGCTGAATCCTTGCGTCAGTTGGAGGCCGACGCCTGGCTGGACGACAAAGCAATTCTGTTGCGCCTGGCGACGGAAAATGCCGACGAGGAGTACGGCACCGAGGCGTTGATTCTTGAGCGGACCCAGCTCCTGGCTGACAAGCACACGACCGTTACCGCGATGGCAACTGAGATTCACGGAGTCAAGTCGGGTGCCAGCGTTTTGGCCACTGTGTTCGGTATCGTTGCCGTACTGGGTGGGATCGCGACGGCTTCCGTAGTTCTCGGCAACCCCAACGTCAATGTGATTCTGGCGTGGTTTGCGCTTCTCGGCCCTCACTTCATCAGCCTGATCGCTTGGGCGGCTGGCCTCTTCCTTGGCATGCATTCCGCACGATTCTCTCTTGGTAGCCTGTGGAGCGCTGCAACTCGGCGGTTTTCAAAAGGCGGGCACACGCCGCTGATTTTCCAGGCAATGACCGACATGTGCGCGAGAACCAGACTTCTGTACTGGACCTATTCTCTGATCAGCCACGCACTGTGGAGTCTGTTTTTCATTGGGGCAATTCTTGGTCTCTCCTATCTTCTGATGATACGGGAGTACAACTTTCGCTGGGAAACGACGATCCTGCCTTCCGAATTCTTTGCCGGTTTCGTGGCTTTCTTCGGCTGGTTGCCGAAACTGATCGGTTTTCAGATACCGGAACCGGATATCGTTATCAGCCTTCCTGTCGGAGAAACGTCCCGCAGGGCATGGTCGGTCTGGTTGCTGTGCGGTGTCGTTTTCTACGGCTTCATCCCTCGCGTCGTTCTTGCGATAGACAGCGTACGACGTTTGAACAGAAGCAGGCGCGGCCTCACGCTCGACCTCGAACTGCCGTACTACGTCAAGCTCAGGCAGCGCCTTGACGCTTTGCTTCGCCCCCCTTCTGTAATTACCGATCCGGATTTGGGCGTCCCTGATCTGGGGTTACAAAGGGGGCACGTTTCTTCCGCGGACATAATCGACAAGGATGACGGCTCTTCGTCGCCTTTCCTGTTCGCCCTTGAGCTTCATGATGATGTGGTTTGGCCGCCATCTCATCTTCCAGACAGGATTGCGGTAGCCGGGAATATTTCCACCCTGGATAGCCGTGATGCTCTACTGAACAGGATCGCAAGAATCAAACCGTGCCGGGTCGTCGCTGCCTGCGAAGCCAGAGCTACTCCGGATCGAGGTACGCTTTATCTGTTGAACGATGTATCCAATGTCGCGGAAGCGGTGGGCGTGCTTCTCCTGAATCAGACCTCGGCACGTGCAGACCGGGCGCGTTACTGGCGCGAGGAGCTTGCAGCAGTCGGCATCAAGGCTGAATTGATCTTTTCGGAGCTCTCTGATTCGTTGGTTTGGCTGAAGGGATGCGATGATGAAGTCAAGTAGCAGACCCATTTCGGTCGCCGTTGTCGGACATACCAATGCGGGAAAAACGTCGCTTCTCAGAACGCTCAGCAGAGACAAGAACTTCGGAAGTGTCTCGGGGCAACGTGGAAACACCAAGCACGTAGAAACTACAAGCGTATCGATTGACGGACGCCCGGTTCTGCAGCTTTTCGATACGCCTGGATTCGAGGACTCGATCGCACTTCAAGAGTATTTAAGACAATTTGAGAATCTCGATAGCCGACGTTCCTCGCTCACTGCTTTTCTGGGTAGCCCGGAAGCCAAAGGCAGGTTTATTCAGGAGGCAAAGATCCTGGGGGCGCTGCTTGGCGAAATCGATGCAGCGTTCTATGTCATTGACACCACCGAGACGCCGCATACCAAATTCAGGTCCGAGCTGGATATTCTCGCTTCCTGCGCGATTCCCGTCATGCCGGTGCTCAATTTCACCGGCCATCCGGACAGCCGGCTTGGTGAGTGGAAGAATGTTCTCGCCGATCGGGGATTGCACGTTCAGGTTACCTTCGACGTCATTGCCCCTCTTGCCGGCAGCGAACGGCTCCTGTATGAGCAGCTCGCATCGCTGCTCGGGGCTCACAAGACGAAATTGCATAATCTGGTTATCGCGCTGGAGAATGAATCAAAGGCTCGTTCCCATGCAAGCCTTCGATCGATCAGTGACTTGCTCGTCGATGTTGCCGCGTACAGAACCCAGGTTATTGAAAATCACGACGATGAAATCGTGCGAAAAGTATCCGAGTTGCAGTCCACTATTCGTCAGCGAGAACAGCGGTGCGCCGACGCATTGTTGTCGATCTATCGCTTTGACCGGAAGGATCTTGAAGTTCGAGACTTGCCTTTGTTAAGCAAACGTATCGAGGATGATCTGTTTAACCCGGAAGTGCTAAAACAAACCGCTCAACGTCTTGGTACGGGGGCAGCAATTGGTGCATTGGTCGGCCTCGTCGCAGACATTGGCGTTGCCGGAATTTCGCTGGGTGCCGGCGCCGTCATCGGTGGGGCCGTTGGCGGCATGGTCGTCAGCTCCTGGAAAAAATCATCGCGCTGGATCAAAGGAAAGATCAACGGATATGTTGACCTGACGGTGGATGATGCGACCTTGCTGGTTTTGCTGGGAAGGCAGTTGCAGTTGCTGACCTCGTTGCAAGGTCGAACGCACGCGGCGAACGAAATGTTGGTACTTGACGGCAATCCAGCGCTAACCAAGGCGCTGGAACCGGTCATCAAGAAGACGATTACTGCCCGTGCTCACCCTGACTGGTCACGGCTCTCGGATGGTTTCACGGACGAGAGTGATCGCGTCGAAGTCATGGAGACAATTGCCGACAGCATTCGAGAGCTGTTTGTTTAGGCTGGTGGCAATCTGCGCCAGATTTCAGTAGCGGTTCTCGCCGAGCTGTTTCAAATTGCCATCCAGCATTGCCGTCAGGCGTGGTTCACCGTTGCTGCCCACACGAAACTCTCCAAATCGCGCATCGGCAAATCGGGCTGCGTCACCTTCCTGAAAAAAGAAGGCATTTGTGGCAATCATCGGGCGATGATTGCGTATGCGGTAACGGATGGCAATTTCGTCGGCGGTCGGCGGCTCCGTATTCGATTGCTTTGGGAGTGGCTGCAATGGTTCGGGCTGAACTCGCAGCAGCGTTGCCACACCGCGTGTGTCAAGGCGAACCACGGCATACCCATCCTCGTGCGCCAGTTTGCGCCGTAGCTCGTTGCCGAGTGCGTAGTTGAGCGACATGAAATCTCCCTGCATCAGCGAGCGAGGATCTATCGGCGCCAGTTCCAGCAACACGACTCGCCCATCGGCAAGGATGCGCTCGTTCGACCAGATGCTCCATCCGGCACCGACCAATACAAAGAAGAGACCAAACCATATCCCTGTCGTCCGTTTCATGCGGGTTTCTCCTGCTTGCGGATCAATGCCCTTACAGTGAGCAACAGAATTCCCCCAAGAAACATCAGACTGGCTTTGTGCAAAAGGATCAGCTGCAGGTCGTAGTAAAAGCGGCCAACGCCGAATACCAGCATGGCGCCGCCCAGCCACATCAGCCAGCGATGTCCGCGCGCAAAGCCGAATACCAGGGTCAGTGCTCCCATGCCGACAGCCGGCGCCTGCCAGGTCATACCCAATGCAATGGCCAGCAGGACGGCGGCAAACATGTTGCGGACGCTTTTCAGTTGCGGGCGGGCAATTATCAGCACAAACGCGATATTCACTGCGCTGCACAATACCGCGTCGAAATGGAAGGCTTTGTGCAGGCCGAAAAGATTGTGCGAGAAATAGCCACTCAGCGCGTAGGCAAAGCACAGCAAAGTCAGGGCACAGGCCAGGGCATAAACGGATTCGCCGAAACGATGCGCCTGCCAGCGCGTTTCGTGATACCAGAGCAGGCAAACTGCGAACCAGTAAATGCCTACCCAGTAGCGCACAAGTTCCCATGAGATGGACATGTCTACTGCCATCACCAAGGCCGCAGAACCGACCAGTGCGGCAACGAGCCGGTGCGGCATCCATGCCACCCATAACAGCATGACGGCTTCGTAGAGGGCGATCATGAAGAATGAAGTGCTGCCTTCCCCCCTGCCGAACATGGTTGCGCCAACAATCAGGGCACCGTGCCCAGCCATACTGGCAACCAGCAGGAACTGGCGCAGAACCGTGCTCCCGGTATCTACGACACGTCCCATCAACAACCCGGTCAATGCGGTCACGATCAGCCCGATGACGATCCAGTTCGACGCGCCTTTGACCAGTGGCACGGCCCCCATGCCGAGAAACAGCAGCATGAAAACGGCAGCGAGCCAGCCGCCGATTACTTGCAGCGCGAGAATCCAGTGCGAACCACCGGCCTCGAACGAGGGGGGTGGCAAGGACTCGCCGCGCAGGTAGCCGTCAGCCCGTAATTCATTCAGCACGGGTTCAAGCATCGCCTACACCCCTGGCTTTCGCCCATTTGCTTGATGTATGCCTCAGCCAGATAGCGGCGGCAGCGGTCATCGCGGCCACAACCGCACCGATGACAAAGAAGGAAGTCACGTCGAGATACTTCTTTCCGAACATGCCTGAGATCAAACCGGCGGTAAGAACGGCGATGCAGGAAAGTGCGGACGCGACGAGCGGAACGATGTCCTTGCGGCGTGTGCGGTAATACCAGACCGTCAGGAAGAGCCATGGCAGGTATGCGATAGGCGCATAGTGCATCAGTTGCCAACCAGTTCGTTTGACGAGGAACCACCAGCTCACGCCGAGTCCGGTTGCTGCTACTGCGGCCAGAAATACGATGAAACGCGGCGCATATCTCGCCCGCATCCAGGCGATGCGCGGCCAGTAGAATTCCCAGAGGAATAGCGCCAATGCATTGAGCAACAGCGGCCCCCAGAATATCGCGTCGGAATAAATCAGAACCATCCAGATATCGAAACGCCCGACCAGAAACAGGGCCAGCGAGGTGTTAAGCAGAACCAGCCAGAACAACCAGACCCAGGGCGCACGTGCGATTACCACCCAGGGCAGGGCGAGCAACGCCCAGCCCGCGAAAAGCAATTCGCTATCGGCACCGGTCTGGTAGATTTGTCCGATTACGGCCAGCAGCACCCCGGTCAGTACGACTCCCGCGCCAAGCCAGGCTTTTCCAACCGCACGCTCAATGCCGGTATACGCCATCATGCTTGACGAAATCACCAGCGGTAGCACTACAAGCGATATCTTCGTGAAGCGGTGAAGTTCATTCCAGTTGAAGGCAAAGAAAAACACCACACTGGCCAGTAGCAGCAAGATACCTGCCCAGAGAAGCAGGCGATCTGCAAAGCGTTTCCAGTTGGCCGCATCCGGAAACACGCCAATACGGTGCAGGGCGAAATCCAGCCCTTTCGCCGTCAATTGGCCGTTGCGTGCGAGGGACTCAAGATAGCGTCTGGCAGTGAGCGGCGTCATGAGGTCAGCAGGGCTGGAAAATGGTCATCTTATTATGTATTGCGTAGCTGACAAATAGCCCGGTTGTCTTGCGCAAGACATTGCCGGTCAAGACATTGATCAAGACGAAGGGGCCTCCATTGCCTGCAGAATGGCCGCGGCCAGCACCGCACTGGATTGTGCTCCCGGTACGGCCAGACGATCCTGAATGACAAAGAGTGGCACCCCGCTTATTCCCTGTCCGCTGATACCGTCAAAAAGCGATCTGACCTGATCAACGTCCATGGTACTTTCGAGGTATTCGGTCACGTCGTCCATCCGATCGCCGCATTCAGCAGCGATTTCTGCCAGCGTCGCGATGTCGCCGATATCTTCACCGCGCTGAAAGTGTGCGACGAACAGTCGCTCGACCAAGGCTTCAATTTCGGCCGGCTGACGCCCGGTTGACTGGGCGCGGTAGATCAAGCGGTGTGCACGCAGCGTATTTGGTCGAATCGAAATCCTTTCGAAATCGAACTCGACACCGGTATCACGTCCGGCTTCTGTCACGACCTTCTGCAAACTGGACACCTGCTCTTTCCCGCCAAATTTGGCTTCGAGGAAAGCACGGTAGGGCTCGCCCTCGGGCGGTGTATCGGGGTTGAGGAAGAACGGTAGCCAGTTGAGCCGGAAGCGGGTTTCCGGAAATTTCTCGCGCACGAGTGCGACGGCGCCAGTCATGCGGTGCTTGCCGATGAAACACCAGGGGCAAACCAAATCGGAAACGATGTCAATGGATACGTTCATTGCGACAAGCACGAAGTTTCAAGGGGTAACACGCGTGCTCCGATGGCACTCAATTGCTCTGCCTGAGCCGGGCAAGTTCCGACTGTGCGCTTTCTCCTCGCATTGCAGCCGCAACTTCCTTGTTGACAATTGTCTTGCCGATGGGTGCTAGAGCGATAGCCGCCAGCTTGAGGTGCTGGATGCCAAAGGGGATGCCGATGATGGTTACGAAGCATGCGGCGGCAGAAATCACGTGCCCAATGGCCAGCCACACCCCGGCCAGCAAGAACCAGACGATATTGCCGAAGAGGCCGAGGACACCCGTGCCAATGTCACTTTGTCCTGATAGTTCTTCCCTGCTCACTGCTTCCTTGCCGAACGGCAGGAAGGCGAACTGCCCGATGACGAAGCAGGCTTTGCCCCACGGAATTCCAATGATCGAGACGAAAGCCAGCAGCCCTGCGAGCCACCAGCCCAAGCCCATCAACAGGCCGCCCAGGATGAGCCACAGGATATTGCCGATCGTACTCATTTCAACTCCCGATTTCGGACAATCGTGTCCGCAATTCTTCCGGAATTGGCACTGATTTTCCACTGGCCACATCTGTCCAGACAATCTTGGCATCACCGGTTGCGTACAGCGCATCCTCGCCCTGCATGCGAATCTCATAGCTCGACATGAAGCTGCTGCGGCCGGGAGGGCCAAAGAACATACTGACCTCTACGGTACCCGGATAGGTCAGCGGGATCAGGAAGGTGCAACTGGCGTTGATGATGACCGGAGCCGTGCCTTTCGGAACGATTGAGTACCCGAGGCTTTCCAGATATTCAACGCGAGCCTGCTCCATGTACCGGAAGTAGATCGTGTTGTTCACGTGATGATAGGCATCCATATCGCCCCAGCGAATTGGAGAGAGGCTCTTGATAACAAGCATCCTCGGTTTCTGGTGTTTTTCCACGTGAATCCTCTGATTGGCTGACGGCATGGGGGTGCTGAAGGATGGCCGTCCGGAGTCATTGCTTCATGATTCAGGATTCGGCTCGCCAGACCGGCGCGAACTGTGCGCCAGATACGCCTCTTTCGCCGAAAGCGGTCGCGGCCCGGGCGGCCTGGCTACCCCACCTGCGCGTTTAATTCTTGTACGCTTCTTCGGATCTCTTGACGCTCTCTTCCGACGCCTTGGTTGCCGCATTCAGATTGGCCTTGAACGTCTCCATCTGCTCCTTGCCCTGCTTGGCTTCATCTGCTTTGAGTTTTCCTACTGTTGCGACCGTACTGGCGCTTTCAATACCACAGCCGGAAAGCAATACCAGCGTTGAGACGACAAAAACCAAGTCTGTTCGCATGTGTTTACCCTCAAAACAGGCCTTCGCCCTGACGGATCAGGATTCCAGCGCAATAACGATCGAGTAAATTTCATCGCCGGAAGCTGCAATTACTTCGGCCACCGTACTCTGGTCAAGACCAAGGGTGGCCGCACTGTCGGCCATGGGAGTCACGCGGGCGTCGAGTTCATCGAATGGATCCGGGCGCGGCGAGACGGCACCCGCGATAAAGAGGAGGTCACTGAGCGAGGCAGGAGGCATCGACCCACTGAATTGCTTCGAGGCAAGTACGGCATCCACAATGGATGCAGGCAGCTTCAGCTCGTTGAGGACGATTTCCGTAGCATGCCCGGCCAGATCATTGATGGTTTCAGCCAGTACAACGGTATCTTCAAGCAGCGCAGGAAAATCGGCAACGCGCGAGAGCAGATAGAAACGTCCCAGATCATGGACGATGCCGGCAAACATGACTTCGTCGGCGTTGAGTTTGGTGAGTTTTCGGGCCAGAACGTAAGACAACGCGGCCACATGCACACTGCGTTCCCACAATCGGTTGGACAGATCGCGGCAGCCACTGTGGCGCTGCGACTGACGCAGCTGATCCATGATCAGCACCATCGCCAGTCCCTTGATCGGATCCATGCCGACGCGCATCACCGCATGTCTGACGTCGCGCACCGTCTGATTGGTCGGATTCAGGGCAACGGAATTGGCGAGTCGAATCACCTTTGCGGACAGCAGAGGCTCTGCGACGACAATCTTTGCCAGCGCGGCCATGCCGAGGTCTGGGTTTTCCACTGCCTTCAGAACCCGCCGACTGGCATCCAGGCTGGTCGGGAAGCTGAGTTCGCCTATGTTTGCGGTACCGACCGCCTGGCGGAGAGATTCGGCGGCTTCATGTATCGTTTGACTCACGCTGCGCTCCTTGTCAATTTCAGCAACCCACCGCATTCTAAACTCTTGCTGAGCGTTTTTGAGCAATCAAAGAGGATTTCCTCCGACAAACCCGGCGAGGTGCCCTGAAGGGGAACTGTAGAGTATGGCGAAATCGCCAGAGTTTCTCAGCATTCTCCAAACCTCTGCGTTCAATGCGGGGAAAGTGCTCCCTCAGAACTGGTCCTCCGCCAGTGCCATCACGCCAGCCGCGCCCTCGGTGACCGAATCTGCCAAACCGTCGGCCCGCGTCAGCAAGTGGTCGGCGAAGAAACGGGCAGTGACGACTTTGACCTGGTAAAACGGATCGCTGTTGCCCGCGTCAATCCTTGATTGTGCGATGAGCGCTGCGCGCGCCATCTGCCACCCTCCGGCGACGATTCCGAAGAGCATGAGAAAGGGGACAGCGCCCGCTGAAGTCGCATGCACGTCGGAAGCATGGGTGGCGACAATCCACTCCCCGGCCTTGCCTAGAGCATTGACGCCGGCAGCCAAACGGCGGCGAATTGCGACAAGGTGCTCGTTACCCTGAGTGGCCAGCTCGGCATCCAGTGCGCGCATCATGCCGATGACGGTTTTGAGCGCTTCGCCGCCGTCGCGAGCGATTTTTCGACCGATCAAATCGTTGGCCTGAATACCCGTCGTGCCTTCGTAAATCGAGGAAATTCGGGCATCACGCAGATGCTGTGCAGCGCCAGTTTCCTCAATGAAGCCCATCCCGCCGTGCACCTGTATCCCGGTTGACGCGACTTCGATTCCTATTTCGGTGCTCCAACCCTTGACCACCGGCGTCATCAGGTCCACGAAAGCCTGATTCTGCTTGCGTACATCGGCTTCCGGATGGTGATGAGCCTTGTCTTGTGCCCCCGCCACGACGTAGGCCAGCGCGCGGCTTGCTTCAGCCTGTGCTTTCATGCTCATGAGCATGCGGCGTACGTCAGGATGCGCAATGATCGGGACTTTGGCGCCATTCCGCACACCGATGTCCGTACCCTGAATGCGATCCTTGGCGTAATCGCGCGCACGTTGATAGGCGCGTTCACATGCGGACACGCCCTCCATGCCGACACCGAAACGTGCGGCGTTCATCATGATGAACATATACTCAAGCCCGCGGTTTTCCTCACCCACCAGAAAACCGATGGCCCCGCCTTTGTCGCCAAAGGCCATCACGCCTGTCGGGCTGGCGTGGATTCCGAGCTTGTGTTCGATGGACACGCAGCGCACGTCATTGCGTTCGCCCGGGCGGCCATCTGCGTCAACCATGAACTTTGGTACGAGGAAGAGGGAAATGCCCTTGACGCCCTCGGGTGCCGTCGGGGTTCGTGCCAGCGCCAGGTGGATGATGTTGTCCGCCATATCGTGCTCACCGTAGGTGATAAATATCTTCTGGCCGAAGATCCTGAAATTGCCATCCGCTTGTGGCACTGCGCGCGAACATATGGCCGCGAGGTCGGATCCGGCGCCCGGCTCGGTGATGTTCATCGTACCCGTCCACTCGCCGCTGACCATTTTTTCGAGGTACGTCTGCTTGAGTTCATCCGACCCGGAAAGCACCAGCGCTTCGATGGCACTGCTGGTCAGCATCGGACAAAGCGAAAATGCGTGGTTGGCCGATTTCCACATCTCGGACACGGGTGCTGCAACGAGCTTGGGCAGGCCTTGTCCTCCCCATTCCGGCTCGCAGTTGAGCGCTGTCCAGCCGCTTTCGGCAAACAAC
>NZ_FLQY01000080.1 GCF_900089945.1 Candidatus Propionivibrio aalborgensis
AAGTATTTACGGAGCAGTTACACTCGCGTCATAACGCTGTTGCACTTCAGACTTGAATCCGCCACCTCTTTCTTCCTACGAATAAGGAATAGTGTCCACGCTATGAATCAAGCAATACACAATCAGGGAATGCACTCAGCCTGCCCCATTTGCGATACGCCATCTCAGTATGAATACAGTGGGCGTGACTTGATGTTCGACCTGCATACGCGCTATGACTATTTCGTTTGTCCGGAATGTGCTTGCGTTTTTCAGAGTCCGATACCGGGTATGGATGTCATAGCCTCTTTCTACCCAGAGACTTACACTGTTTTCGATCAGGAGAATCGGACGCGCAATATCAGCAAATTGCGAAAGGCCTTTCTGCAGAGTACGCGCGGTTACGATCATTTGCGATCGCCTTTGCCTTATCGGTTGTTGGCAGCGTTCATGGCGTTGTTTCAGCAGTCGACGACACCTGCCTGGGAGGGTGGAGGGCGGCTTCTGGATGTAGGCTGCGGCAACGGTCGTTTCTTAACGTCCATGAGAACGCTAGGCTGGGATGTTCAGGGCGTCGAATTCAGCGAAACTGGAATGAAGGCCTGCCGCATGAGCGAGCTGCTCGTACACCATGGCGACTTGGCGTCTGCGCGGTTTTCCGACGGGAGCTTCGATCTGGTTACGGTGCGTCACGTTATTGAGCATGTCCCGGAGCCTCGCCCTTTCATGGCTGAACTAACCAGAATCCTGCGACCGGGAGGGCGTTTGGTGGTTGAAACCCCAAGTAGCGAAGCACTCGGCCGACAGTGGTTCAATACTTATTGGTATGCCAACGATGTGCCGAGACATCTCTTTCTTTTCTCCCCGGCCAATCTGGAGCGCTTGGGCGCCGGTTGCGGATTGCTCAAATCTGGCTTGGTGATGGAAACAACACCGAAGATATTCCTCAACAGTTTTGACTACCTGATCCGCAACCAGGGCAAGGCGTCAAAACGGATCGCTTGGAGGCGCTTCCTGGCCCGCATTTACGTTTGGCTGGCGCAGCGAAAAGGGCGCGGTGACACGATGCAGATGACCTTTATCAAACCAGCGGCGTAGTCGAGAAGTAACCGAGGCGCAATGACCGGTATGACGAAGCGAATACTGTTTCTTTCCAAGGGGGAAAGTTCGGCATCCACGCGCTACAGAGCAATGCAGTATTTTCCTTTGCTGCAGCGGGCGGGCTTTGACGTTGCTCATGCCGCTGTCTCCGGAGGAATTTTCAATTATCTGTATGCGCTGCGTAGCGCTGCAGCAGCAGACATTGTCGTGATCCTGCGCAAGACCTTTCCGGCTCCAATGCTCTGGCTGCTACGCTGGCTTTCCAGCAGGCTTGTATATGATTTTGACGATGCGGTCTTTTGTAACTCCGACGGCTCACCTTCCGCTACACGTATGCGTCGCTTTACTGCAATGGCGGGAACTTGCGACCATATACTGGCAGGCAACGGATTTCTTGCAGGAACTGCCGCTCGTTTCAATCCGGCTGTTACTGTGATTCCGACCTCCGTGGACACGAGTCAATACGCGGCCGAGAGCCCAAAACCTGATGACAGTATTGACTTGGTCTGGATTGGAAGCAGATCGACAAGGAAATACTTGCTTGAAGTGCTGCCGGCCTTGCGCCTTGCGTCGGTACGCTTACCTCGACTGCGTCTGAAGGTCATTGCTGACTTCGATCTGCCTGAGGCCGGTCTTCCGACACTTGCCGTGCCATGGACTTCGGCAACCGAGGCGAGTGAACTCGCCTCTGCACATATCGGCATCGCTCCGATGCGCGATGATGACTGGAGTCGCGGCAAGTGCGCGCTGAAGGTCTTGCAGTACATGGCCTCCGGTCTTCCGGTGATTTCCTCGAATGTAGGCGCCAACGCCGAAGTGGTTGATGACGGGGTTACCGGCTACCTCGTCAACTCGGATGAGTCGTGGTGTGAACGCATTGTAGAATTAGCTGCCGACACTAGCTTGTGTTCCCGACTTGGCGATGAGGGGAGAAAACGTGTGTTGGCTGACTATTCCGTCGATCCAGTCTTTTCCCGCATGCGCCCGGTTTTTGATGCGTTGTCTTGAATCCTTCCGGATAAAGGCTCGGCGATGATAACCGCATCGCCGTTTGTTTCGGTGAAACGTTGGATTTCACGCAACCCGCTACTGGACAACCATGGGGTGATATCCGGTTCACTACGCGACACTTCCAGAACAGCCAGATCGTATTGTTTCTGAGCGATCCTTTCTGGCAGAAGCGAACGATCTTGAGCGCCGAGCCGGGTTGCAAAACGCCAGCCGGCGTAGTACGCGGCGCGGGGGCTTTCGATATATACCCTGGGCGATTCGCTTGCGTTTTGAGCAAGCCAGCTACCAGCCTGGACAAAATGCTGTTTACTGGGATTGAGCGAAACGACGTTGCTTGCCAAGCTGATTCCGGCAAGAAGTATCATGGCATGCTTCCAGCGAGGAAACCGCCGCATTAGCAGCCACAAACCATAGCCGACCAAGGGGGTTGCCAACAAGCTCAGCACCGCTACGTAGCGGCCAGCTAGAAACTGCAGGTCTAGGACAAAAACGACCAAAACCAGTATGTGAGCAAAAAATGCCCAAGTGAACGGCTGCCAGCGGGTTAAGGTCATCCGCAATGACTGCGTGGAAAAAAGGAACAATAGAGGCACGCTGAATATGCCAAGTTGCTTCACGAATTTTATCGGGATAATGGAAATTGAGCCAAAAAACAGTATGCTTTTGGCTTGATCACGCGCGTAGGGTAGCAAGGAAGCCGATAGCGCTTGTGCCTTTGTCTCAAAACCTACAAGGTTGAATCGGTTGAAATCCGCCACAAGTCGATTCCCGGATTCAAGTTGCCCAGTGAGGAAAAGCACTGCAAAGGCTACAAGACCGAGAACGGGAAGGCCGCCAATCATCAATGTACGGTGCAACTTCTCTCCTTTCGGCGAGGTGAACCATTGCCACATGATCAACGCAGGAAAGAATGTGAGAGCTTCGGGGCGAAAAAGAGCGGAGAGTACCAGCGCCAATTGCGCAAGTAGCGCCATTGGCCAGCGGGGTGATTCTGACCATCGCAAGGAAAGCCAAAAAGTGAGCATGAAGAAGAACCAGCAGCCATATTCACGCAGGATTTCGTCCCGGTAATGGTTCAGTCCGGGCAAAGCGAGCAGGACGAGGCAAATGGGCCAGACTGCTTCAGGATACTTGCGGCCGGCGCAATCCGTCATCAGGGCACAGGCTCCTGCTAGAAACAGTGCGTTTAAAAGGTACCCGGACGTTTCCAGACCAAAACCTGTCAGCTTTGAAAACAATGCCATCACTATTGGCAGGAAAGGCAGGCTAAAGGTTTCTTTGGCTGCAACAAACCCTTCATTCAGGAACACGCGTGCCGTATCGACGTAAAGCATGCCATCTCTGTTAAGCGACCCACTGGTCGAAATGGCTATCCATGAAATCAAGAGACTGGCAATGAACGCTACTCTCGCCGGGGTCACCCAGTTGGTAAATCTAATGAATAGGGACGAAGAGGCTGACAACATACTGGATCAGTCGTTGGTTTCCAAAGATTGTCTCTTCCAGTAGCCAATCATTTCAATGGTTGTCGGAGGCATCAGATAGCGATGCTGAGTCAGCCAAGGAAAAAGTCCAGCGTATCCGAGAAGAGTGAGCAGATCAGCGCTTAGGCTGCGCAGAACCTGCCCCCTCTTGCGAAACCACGATCCTTTCAACCTGATTCTGGCAAGGTCTTCGTCAATCATCCGAAAGTCATCCACTACGTCTGTGGTAAGGCGAGCTACTGACTCGTCAAACGAGAGGTCAGGAAAGAGCTTCTTGACGCCTTCGGGAGTAAACCGCCAGTAGTCCGATGGGTACCCATGAAACTTCCAGGCATGAGGTACGGAGACATAGAGGCATCCGTTTGCTCCGAGAAGCCGAGTGATGTTCGCGGCCATAAGAAAAGGCTGATCGCAGTGTTCAAGAACGCTTAAACAGAAAATGGTGTTGAAGCGTTCTCCACCCAAGGTGGTATCGATTTGATCAAAGGGGCTGGTGAAGTCGATAACCCGATCTACTCCTTTTCCGGGTGACATGTCGACGCCAATGTAAGCTTCTTTTGGGAACAAACTTCGAAGGTTCACAGTGGAACCGTAGTCCTTAGCGCCGATTTCTAGAAAAGGGCCCTTGAACAGGTTCTTGTTCTGTTGGATATAGAGCTCGTGGTTCCTAAATCCCATCTAGATTCACTCCAGGCCAAAGGTTTTCTTGACCAGAATATCTTCCATCACCAGATACTCCAGATCCGACCCATAGAACATGTTCAGCGCATCGGTCGGCGAACAGATCATTGGTTCGCCGCGGCGATTTAGCGAGGTGTTTAGAACGACTGCGTTGCCAGTGAGTTTTTCAAGTCCGACCATCAAATCGTAGTAGCGCGGATTGTGTTCTCGCTCAAGAACCTGGGCGCGGGAGGTTCCATCCTCATGCACGACTTCAGGAACGCGGCTCTTCCATTCCTCGGCGACTTCGAAGGTGAAGGTCATGAACGGCGCAGGGTGATCGCTGCCCAGCATTTTCGGGCCGACAGTGTCGATCATGCTGGGGCAGAAGGGGCGCCAGCGTTCGCGGAACTTTATCTGCTCGTTGATGCGATCGGCGACGCCGGCGGCGCTCGGGCAGCCGAGAATGGAGCGGCCACCGAGGGCGCGCGGGCCGAATTCCATGCGACCCTGGAACCAGGCCACCGGCTGGCCGTCGACGAGCAGTTGAGCGATGCGTTGCGGTACGCAGGTGTCACCATTTTCGATCTGCTGCCATTGCGGTTTGGCAGGGTGGCGGGCACAGGCGGCAATCACATCTTCGTTGCTGTAGGCCGGGCCGAGGTAGACATGTTCCATCTTCTCTACCGGTACGCCGCGCGCCACCGAAACATAGGAAGCTGCACCAACGGCGGTGCCGGCGTCACCTGAGGCCGGCTGCACGAAGAGTTCCTTGAGGTCGGAGCGGGCGATGATCTTCTGGTTCAGCTTGACGTTCAGTGCGCCGCCACCGGAGAAGGCCAGCTTGCCGGTTTCGCGCAGGATGTCGCCGAGGTAGTGCTCGATCATTTGCAGCGACAGATCCTCGAACAGCTTCTGTATGCTTGCCGCGTAGTGGATGTAGGGGTCGTCGGCGATGTCGCCGTGGCGCATCGGGCCGAGCCAGTCGATCAGCTTGGGCGAGAAGTAGTAGCCCCTGCTTTTTCCATTTTCGTTCTCCTTGTAGCGGCGGAAGCCGATCACGTTGGCGTAGTCGGTATTGACGATCAGTTCGCCATTCTCGAATTTCGCCAGCCGTGAAAAGTCGTATTTGCTCGAGTCGCCGTAGGGCGCCATGCCCATCACCTTGTACTCGCCGTCGAGCATCTCGAAGCCGAGGTATTCGGTGATTGCGCCGTAGAGGCCGCCGAGCGAATCCGGGTCGTAGAACTCCTTGATCTTGTGGATCTTGCCGTTCTCGCCGTAACCGAAGAAGGTGGTCGCGTACTCGCCCTTGCCGTCGATACCGAGGATCGCCGTCTTCTCGGTGAAGCCGGAGCAGTGGTAGGCCGATGAGGCGTGCGCGAGGTGATGTTCGACCGGAATGATCTCGATCTTCTTTAGGTCGAAACCGAGCTGGGTCAGGCACCACTCGATGCGCTTCTTGTAGCGGTAGTAGCGGCGGTTGCCTGTGAGAATGGCATCCAGGGCTCGATCCGGCGCATACCAGTAGCGTTTCGCATAGTGCCAGCGTGCCTTTTCGGCGAGGCTGATCGGTGCGAAGGGAATCGCTACGGCATCAACATCCGCCGGCTTGATTCCGGCAAATTCCAGACAGAACTTTGCTGCTTCGTAGGGCATGCGGTTCTTGGCGTGCTTGTCGCGGACGAAGCGTTCCTCCTCGGCGGCGGCAACCAGCTTGCCTCCGATGTAGAGTGCGGCCGAGGGGTCGTGGGTCAGTGCGCCGGAAAGTCCTAGTACAGTCAGTGCCAAAGTATTCTCTCACACGGTTGCCTTG
>NZ_FLQY01000081.1 GCF_900089945.1 Candidatus Propionivibrio aalborgensis
GGTTCTGCAATTTGTAAGAGTGCCATGAAATTCAGGTGCCCCGTCTTGTAGGATTTTGCTCTTGTCAAGCTTCAAGCGCCGCCATGGCGTCGTCGATCTCGAATAACAATTTTTCGAGAAACATCACTTTCCGCACTTTTTCAGCCACCTGTTCAAGATCGCGATGATCGTCGAACAAGGTTTCGATATCCGCATAGCATTCGTCGATGTCGTGCTTCAAGCGATGCTGCAGATGCTCAAGTTCGCGATGATTCCCGGCAGCGCGTGCTTCGGCAACCGATTCGCGCCATTCCATCTGTTCGACAAGAAAGTCGGTTGGCATCGCCGTGTTGCTTTCGGCATCAACATCCTGCCCGGCCAGATGCAACAGATATCTTGCTCTGGACATGGGCTTCTTCAGTGTCTGATAGGCCTCGTTGATACGCGTTGCCCACTGCAACGAAAGTCGCCGTTCCGCATCGCCTGCATTAGCGAATCTGTCCGGATGAATCTGCGCCTGAATCGCGCGATAACGTGCATCCAGTGCCGTTCTGTCAAGGCGGAAAGTGCGCGGCAACTCGAACAGCGCAAAATGATCGTCAGAGAAATCCATTCGGTTTTTCTGCGGTCTTGCCGCATCTACCAATCAGCCAAGCCGGGCCAGTTAGCCGCGATCAACAAACACGAACAGAACGGCAAACGTTGTATATCAACGCCCCGGCTCGCCGCCGCCATCAAACGTTAAAGCTTTCGCCGCAACCGCAGGCATCCTTCACATTCGGGTTATTGAATTTGAACCCTTCGCTCAGACCTTCACGCGTGTAATCAAGCTCCGTTCCGTCAAGGTAAGGCAGGCTCTTCGCATCGATCAGCACTTTGACGCCGTGCGATTCAAACTCGATGTCATCCGGGTCGGCTGCGTCGGCAAATTCGAGTTTGTAGGCTACGCCCGAGCAACCGCTGGTGCGAACACCGAGGCGAAGACCGATGCCCTTGCCACGCTTGACCAAGTAGCTAGAAACATGTTTTGCCGCTTTTTCGGAAAGCGTAACCGCCATTGCAATACTCCTTCTTTTCTCTAGTAATTCCGCTCTATTCAATATGCTTCTTCTTGTAGTCGGCCACTGCCGCCTTGATTGCGTCCTCAGCAAGAATAGAACAGTGAATTTTCACCGGCGGCAAAGCCAGCTCGTCGGCAATCTGAGTATTCTTGATGCTCAACGCCTGATCAATGCTCTTGCCCTTGACCCACTCGGTAACCAGCGAAGACGAGGCGATCGCCGAACCACAGCCATAGGTCTTGAACTTGGCATCCTCAATGATGCCGTCTTTGCCAACCTTGATCTGCAGCTTCATCACATCGCCACAGGCCGGTGCACCGACCATGCCCGTTGCCACACCATCCTCTTCCTTGCCAAAGGAACCCACGTTGCGCGGGTTTTCGTAGTGATCCAGAACTTTTATGCTGTATGACATGATTGATTCTCCATTGATTCGTTATCAGTGAGCAGCCCACTGAACCGTACTCAGATCGATACCGTCCTGCACCATCTCCCACAGCGGGGACAGTTCACGCAGTTTGCCGATCTTCTCGTGCAGCAATTTAATTGCGTATTCGATCTCTTCTTCGGTGGTGAAACGGCCAAGAGTGAAGCGGATCGAACTGTGTGCCAGTTCATCGTCGCGACCCAAAGCACGCAGCACGTAGGAGGGTTCGAGCGAAGCAGAGGTGCATGCCGAGCCCGACGACACCGCGAGATCCTTGATCGCCATGAGCATTGATTCGCCTTCGATATAAGCAAAGCTGATGTTCAGGTTGTGCGGAACACGATGCTCCAGATCACCGTTGATAAACACCTGCTCAATATCGGACAAGCCCTTGAGCAGTCGATCGCGCAGCATGCGGATCCGTTCGTTCTCGGCGCCCATCTCCTCACGCGCAATGCGGAAGGCTTCCCCCATACCGACGATCTGATGCGTCGCCAGCGTACCTGAACGGAAACCGCGTTCATGTCCACCGCCATGCATCTGCGCCTCCAGACGAACGCGCGGCTTGCGGCGCACATAGAGCGCTCCGATGCCCTTTGGGCCGCAGGACTTGTGCGCACTGAAACTCATCAGGTCAACTTTCAACTGCGTCAGATCGATCGCTACCTTGCCGGTCGCCTGAGCTGCATCGACATGAAAAATGATGCCTTTCCCGCGGCAGATTTCGCCAATTTCGGCAATCGGCTGAATGACGCCGATCTCGTTATTGACTAGCATCACCGATACGAGAATGGTGTCGGGACGCAGCGCGGACTTGAATACGTCAAGGTCGAGCAGTCCGCTTTCCTTGACATCGAGATACGTGACTTCAAAACCTCCCCGTTCCAATTCACGGCAGGTGTCCAGAACGGCCTTGTGCTCGGTCTTGACGGTAATGACATGCTTGCCCTTGCCGGAATAGAAATGCGCCGCACCTTTGATGGCCAGGTTGTTCGACTCAGTCGCACCTGAAGTCCAGACGATTTCCTTGGGGTCGGCATTGACCAGTTTGGCGACTTCGGCACGCGCTTCCTCAACCGCGGCTTCAGCCTCCCAGCCGAAGGCGTGCGAACGCGAGGCGGGGTTGCCGAACTTTTCGACGAGATAAGGGATCATTTTTTCCGCCACGCGCGGATCGACCGGTGTGGTTGCCGAATAGTCAAGATAGATCGGCAGTTTCAGCATTTCGCGGACTCCAGATGGTTCATGATTTCAATATTCATGGGTTAAACCGCAACAGCGGTCAGTCGCAGCAGTTTGGATACTGTGATCTGCAATATTCTTAAAAAATCGCTCACTTGCTCGGCCGTACTGGCGGCACCCAGGCTGACGCGCACGGCGCCACGCGCAAGTTCGGGCGCAACTCCCATGGCGCGCAGCACATGCGATGGCTCCGGATTGGCGCTGGAACACGCGGCACCACTGGCCACGGCAAATCCGGCGCGGTCCAGATGACTGACCAGCGTTTCGCCATCCACATCGTCCAACGCGAAGTAGGTTGTGTTGGGCAGACGCCCGGCGCCAAGACCGAAAAGCGTCGCACCCATTGCGCGCAAGCCGCGTTCCAGTTGATCTCGCAACGCGAGCAAGCGCGGTGCTACCGCAGCCAGATTTCGCACGGCCAATTCACAAGCGACACCGAATCCGACGATAGCGGCGACATTCTCCGTTCCGGACCGCAAGCCGCGCTCCTGACCACCACCGGCAATCAGCGGTTCGATTTCAACACGCTTGTCGAGTACCAGCGCAGCGGCTCCCTTTGGTCCGCCAATCTTGTGCGCAGAGAGCGTCAGCGCATTGACGCCTGCCGCATTCAGGCTGCGGAAATCAACGCTGATCTTGCCCAGTGCCTGCACCGCATCGGAGTGAAACAATGCACCCGCCGCTCGGGCCTGCGCGGCCAGCGCATCGACGGCCTGCAACACGCCGGTTTCGTTGTTGGCAAGCATCACCGAGACCAATCTTGGCTTTCCTGCCAATGCCGTCCGGTAACTCTGCGCATCAACCTGCCCATCGTTCTCAACGGCAAGCTTGTGCAGCTGCCAACCGCGCCGAACCAATTGCTCTGCGGGTCTGATCACGCTCGGATGCTCGATCGCGCTGACCGCCAGCAGACCAGGCTTCATGCAAGCGGCCGCACCTTTGACAAACAGGTTATTCGCTTCCGTTCCGTTGCTGGTGAATACGATTTCACTGAAATGTGCGCCGATTGCCGAGGCCACCTGACTACGCGCCTCGTCGATAGCGCGCCGTGCAGATCGGCCGTAGTCGTGCCGACTGGACGCATTGCCACACTGCTCTGAAAGCCAGGGCAACATCGCCTCCCGCACCGCCGGTTCCAGCGGTGTGGTCGCATTGTGATCAAGATAGACCGGCGCAAACATGCTATCAGGCAAAAGCCGGGGTCGATTTGGCGCGCGGATTCGGGCCGATACGCCGCGCATCCCGGAGCACCGAGACGTCACCGCCAACCTTCTTGAGCTGACTATCGACCAGATCGGACAACGTCACCGAGGTCAGGTAGTCGTACATTTTGGTGTTGAGCGTAGTCCACAGCTCGTGTGTCATGCAGCGTTCTTCGTCCTTGCAGTTCTCCTTGCCGCCACACTGGGTCGCGTCAAGCGTCTCATCAACGGCTCGCACAATGTCGGCGACAGTGATCTGAGTACCGGGTCGCGCCAGACAGTACCCGCCGCCGGGCCCGCGCACGCTATCGACCAGACTGCAGCGACGCAATTTTCCGAACAATTGCTCGAGATACGAGAGCGATATCTTCTGCCGTTCGCTGATGCCGGCCAAGGTAACAGGGCCTTCGCCGCTACGCAGTGCCAAATCGATCATCGCGGTTACCGCAAAACGTCCTTTGGTTGTCAGTCGCATAGTGCCTCCTGGTTAATACTTGATTAGTTCTGTCAACTATGGGAAAAGTTCCCCGAATTAGTCAACAATCTTACTCAGGTAATTTGGATCGAACTTGTCTGCCGTAGCCAGCTCATCTTCCAGGCAGACGCCACTACTCTCAAGTTTCTTGAGCAATACGCCAATACGCCGATCGGTTTCCACGGCATGATCCACCAAGCCGTGAATTGCCTTCGCCAGAGGGTCATCCTGATTGCTCGCCAGTGCGTAAGCCGAAAAGCCCATCTGGCCGGCCATCTCCTCGCGTTTCTGCGCCAGATCGGTGTCGATGATGCGTGCCGGGTTCCCCACGGCCGTGGCTCCGGCCGGGACGCTCTTGACGACCACCGCATTGGAACCAACCTTGGCCTGCGCACCAATCGTAATTGGCCCGAGAACCTGCGCTCCGGCACCGATAACGACGCCGTTCTCCAGCGTCGGGTGACGCCGTCCCTTGTTCCACGACGTACCACCGAGAGTCACCCCATGATAGAGCGTCACGTCATCGCCAATAACCGCGGTCTCGCCAATCACGACACCCATGCCGTGGTCGATGAAGAAACGTCGACCAATCGTCGCCCCGGGATGGATCTCGATGCCGGTAAGAAACCGGGCCAGATGCGAAACCAGGCGCCCCAGCCAACGCAACTGAAGGCACCACAGCCAGTGCGACAGTCGATGCATGATCACAGCGTGCACCCCCGGATAGCAGGTCAACACCTCCCACGCAGTACGGGCGGCGGGATCGCGATCAAAAACCGAACGGATGTCTTCACGCAAACGGCTGAACATTGAAGTGATATTCCTTGCTGCGAAAAGGGGCGATTCTATAATACCCGACTGATTCGGTCAAGATTCAAGCACGCTGGGTAGTGTCTCAGCGGTCAGCCCCTTGCTTGTCGATCCTTTTTTCGACGGCGTCGAGGATGCCGCGCAGGATGTTGATCTCGTCGCGCTCTAACTCCGTGCGACCGAACAGCCGGCGCAGTTTTGGCAACAGCCGCCTGGGCTGCTGCGGATCGAGGAATCCGGTATCAATCATGACGCGCTCAAGATGCGCGTAGAAACGCTCGACATCGTCGTTGGTCGCAAGCGGCGAAGCAAAGGGTACAGCCTTGGTAATCACCGGCGGACTGCCGTCGAACGCCGCCAATCGCAGCTCATAACAAATCAGTTGCACCGCCGAAGCAAGATTGAGCGAGGAATAATCCGGATTGGCCGGGATGAATACCGTACGCTGGCAGCGCTGCACCTCGGCGTTCGACAGGCCGGCCGTCTCGTTGCCGAACACTAGTGCCACCTTGCCGTTCTCCGCTTGAGCGAGAATTTCGGGGGCGGCCTGACGCGCCTGCATCGGCTCGGGACCCAGGTTGCGATGACGCGCCGAGATGGCCACCGCAAAGATCGTATTGGAAAGAGCAAGTTCGAGACTCTCGCAAACCGTTGCCTGTACCAGAACGTCTTCGGCACCCGCCGCGCGGGCGATGGCTTCGTCATCCGGAAAGCGCTTCGGATTGACCAGCGTCAGGTGCGACAGGCCCATTGTCTTCATCGCGCGCGCCGCGGCACCGATATTGCCTGGATGGCTCGGATGCGACAGCACGACATGCACCCTGTCGAGCGGCGTGACCAAGCGATGAGGGGAACGAGCACCAAGAGACGCCAAGGCAGGGTTCATATAGAATACGCGCTCCGCAAATGAATCGGGCCGAATCAGGTGCCAGCCCGGCACCCTTCCCCGCCCGTAGAGTTCTTTAAAACCATGCATCCAGCACTGAACATCATCATCAAGGCCGCGCGGCGGGCCAGCCAGATCATCAACCGTTCTGCGAACGAACTTGAACACCTCAAGGTGACGACCAAGCGTCAGAGCGACTTCGTTACCGAAGTGGATAAGGCCGCCGAAGCCGCAATTATCGAAGTGCTCAGCGAGGCTTATCCGGAGTACGGAATTCTAGCAGAAGAGTCAGGCCAGACCGCCGGGCGAGGCGCCGGCAGCGACTACCAGTGGATCATCGATCCGCTCGACGGCACCACCAACTACATCCACGGGTTTCCGCAATATGCGATATCGATCGCGCTGACGCACATGGGTCAGGTGACACAGTCAGTCGTCTACGACACGATGCGCAACGAAATGTTCACCGCCAGCAAGGGAGCCGGCACTTTCCTAAACGATCGCCGCGTCCGCGTCAGCAAATGCCTCAAACTTGAAGATGCATTGATCGGCACCGGTTTTCCTTACCACAGCTTCGAGCACATCGACGCCTATCTCGGCACGCTCAAGGAGCTGATGCAGAAGTCGTCCGGCATTCGTCGCCCAGGTGCCGCGTCGCTGGATCTCGCCTATGTCGCCTGCGGCCGGCTCGATGGTTTCTGGGAATTCGGTCTTGCGCCGTGGGATATCGCCGGTGGCGCGCTGCTGGTTTCAGAAGCGGGCGGCCTGATCGGCGACCTTTCCGGCAACGAGAACTATCTGGAGACCGGGAACGTGATTGCCGGCACGCCCAAGGTTTTCGCGCAATTGCTCCAGGTCGTCGACAGCCACCGCACAGCCCGACTCGGCGCCTGATTGGCCGTTGTGCCGGGCTGTGTTATCAAGCTTTTCGCACGACCAGGGCTGGATGCCAAGGCGAATGGCTTCAACCGGTCGGCTACGCGTATAACATCTTCTCCGCTGCCGGCCAACTCGGAACGCTTCAGGGCGAGATCGCCTTGCCGCTATCGATGATCCGTTCCACCAGAGCCGACATGCTTGATTCTTCGGCTCCCTCGAAGGACGGATGGTACGGGGCGCGCTTCATTCGACACCCTCAGGCGGACGCTGGACCATCCTGATTTCCCGTAAGCGGCCATTGAACCAAGTCCACCTTGAATCGCCCGCCTGAATTTCAGCTGTCAACCGGCCGGTCAGGATTGCTACTCCATACTGGTGGTTGCACCTTCACTCTCCCATACCTTCCAATTCGCACCTCCTTCACATAACATACAAAACAGTTATGCGTGTGGAGGCCGTAGTCATGAACTTCAACATCTACCTCGACGACGAAACGGGTCAGCAGCTCAACAAAGTTGCCAAGAAGCTTGGCGAAAGCCGGAATGCGCTGGTTCGCCAGGCAGTGAGCGAGTGGCTGAAGAGGCGCGGCAAACCCCAATGGCCGGCTGAGCTACTGGCCTTCAAGGGTATGCCCGACATGCTGCCATTTGAAGCAAGCAGAGACCACCTCAAGCCGCCGGCAGCTGACCCGTTGGCGTGAGGTATCTGCTCGACACCTGCACGGTCTCTGATTTCGTCAAAGGCCAACCCAGCGTCTTGGCGCGCGTCAAAGCCACACCGCCGGATTTGATAGGCGTATCTGCGCTCACGCGCATGGAGATTGATTACGGCCTAGCGCTCAACACCGAGCGCGCAAAGAAGCTGACACCAATACTGGACGCGTTTTTTTCGGCCATCGCCACGCTGCCGTTTGATGAAGCTGATGCACAGGCAGCCGCAGCAATTCGTGCGGCGCTCAAGACCCAGGGTCAGCCGATCGGGGCTTACGATGTCCTGATAGCTGGCACGGCGCTGGCGCGTGGGTTGGTGGTGGTTACGTCGAATGTCGGCGAATTCAAGCGAGTCGGCGGATTGCAGATTGAGGATTGGAGATGAAGTCTGAGACCGGCCAGCTCCGGACGGTGGTGAAAACGCCATAAAGCGGCCTTTTAACTAGTCTCCGTGTATGATGGTGCCGTATTCTGCAGAGCCAATATGACCGGGGTTATTGCTGCATGACGGAGAACGACCGGCCATTTAGATTTGGCAATTACCGTTGGACGGCCACATGAACGATCCTGCCTATGAGCGCCTCACCGAAACTGAACCCGTATCAGAGGTGCGATTCGTTCAAGACTACGTTCAATTCGTCCTCGGGCCACACACGCTTTCCGTATATCCGAAACTCCGCGTTTCAATTGGGAAACGTGTTCTCTCACCTGCGGATTCTGGCTTCTACGACTGCGTTTGCACTCTTATCGGCCAGAACCTAGTAGCCGCCACACGCATTGAAAAGGTGCAATTGGAGTTTCTGTTCTCACGGGGAACAAAGCTTCTCGTTTCACTGCGCCCGGAAGACGCGGTGGGTCCCGAGATCGGCGTGCTGTCCGAAACTACCGGAGCCGATCTCATAGTGGAACGTTATGACGACTAGCAGTGAAACCTGAGTGTCTCTTGCCAGTCTGTAGCACTCATTCGGCTCTACTTTGACCGATGATTAGATCGAATGTCGGCAATGGAGTACGGTGATTTTGGCTATACAGCGGAAGCAGCCAGTGGCTGCCTTAGAAGTTAGAAGACAGAATGGACGGTGTTCCAGTTACCATTTAGTCGGACAAAAAGGGGAATATTGGACATTCCGGATTTTTATACCGATTCGTTGGGCCTCTCGTCGGGGAGAAGATAGGCAATGGCGCTGACCGTTACAGAAGTCGAAGAACTCAGGCGATATGCCTAAATTTGGGGAAAGGTGATCACCATGTTAAACGAAACAAGAGAAGGCGAAAGACGAGAAACAATTGAGGAATTGTTTGACCTGCTCATCGTTGTTCAGGAGATGGGCCGACGGCTTGCCGACGAAACTCATGGAAATTCATATTCCCAAGTAAGGGAACTAAATGAGCTTTTGCATCAAGCTCGTGTCCAATTAACCAAGATTAAGGACAGCACTGTTGAAGGTGGCTAACAAGACGCCACCCGGCAGTTCACACGGGCGCTGCGCGATAGAGCCGCTCAGCGCCAGCGACTTTTGCGCCGTTCCTGAACGTCTGCTTTCCTAGACCGGCTAGGTCCGCAATGGGTCGTCAAGAGACCCTTGTGGAACATGACATACACTTGGATTACGACCATTTGCGAAATTT
>NZ_FLQY01000082.1 GCF_900089945.1 Candidatus Propionivibrio aalborgensis
TGCTCGTTCAGTCAGGCGCCGAGCTGGGCTTTGGCTTTTACGGCCAGAGCGGCAAATGCCGGTTTGTCGAAAACGGCCAGATCTGCCAATACCTTGCGGTCGACTTCGATCTGCGCCTTCTTCAAGCCGTTCATGAAGGTGCTGTATTTCAGGCCCGCTTCACGTGCTGCGGCGTTGATACGGGCGATCCACAGCGCACGGAACTGGCGTTTCCTTTGGCGACGGTCACGGTAGGCATACTGCCCCGCTTTCATTACCGCCTGTTTGGCGATGCGATATACGTTCTTGCGGCGGCCACGGTAACCCTTGGCCAGTGCAATAACCTTCTTGTGACGCGCGCGCGCCGTTACACCACGTTTAACTCGAGGCATGGTTTATCTCCTTAAGCGTAAGGCAGCATGGCACGAACCATGGCCTTGTCGGAGTCATGCACTCCGGTAATGCCGCGCAACTGACGCTTGGCTTTGGTGGTTTTCTTGGTCAGGATGTGGCGTTTGAACGCCTGCGCGCGTTTGATACGACCGCTCGCACTGACCTTGAAGCGCTTCTTGGCGCCACTCTTGGTCTTCATTTTGGGCATTGAATGCTCCTATTTATACATGGGTACAGGTGTCTTCCGGCGGAAGCGCTTTTGACCTGATGCCACTTGTGGGTGTTGCTACTACCGGGTGCTGCAACTACTTTTTCTTGTTCGGCGTCAGGATCATGACCATTTGCCGCCCTTCCATCTTGGGCATTTGTTCGACTACGGCGACGTCCTGAATATCTGTTTTGATCCGCTCAATCTGGCGCATGCCGATTTCCTGGTGAGCCATTTCACGGCCACGGAAGCGCAAAGTCACCTTTACCTTGTCGTCTTCCTGCAGAAAGCGTGTCATGTTGCGCAGCTTGATCTGGTAGTCGTTTTCGTCGGTACCCGGCCGGAACTTGACTTCCTTGACCTGAACCTGCTTTTGCTTAAGCCGCTGCTCATGCTGCCGCTTTTGTTCCTGGTACTTGAATTTACCGTAATCCATGATTCGGCAAACTGGAGGTTGTGCCATTGGCGCAATCTCCACCAGATCTACCCCGGCCGCTTCGGCCAACTGTAAAGCCTGACCAACACTCGTGATTCCGAGTGCCTCTCCTTCTTCGCCCACCAACCGGATTTCCGGTGCATTGATTTCTTCGTTAATGCGTTGCGACTTTTGCAGTGCGATGGTTTCGCTCCTTGTCCTGACAATAATTAAGCCGTGCCACTTCGCGCCGCAACTTCACCGAGAAGTCGCTCGATCAGTTTCTCAAGCGGCATTTGCCCGAGATCCTGACCGCCGCGTGTACGCACGGCCACCAAATTTTCTGCCATTTCCTTATCGCCAACAACGATTTGGTACGGCAGTTTGTTCAAGCTATGTTCGCGTATTTTATAGGTAATTTTCTCGTTGCGCAAATCGCTCTCAGCGCGCAATCCCGCGCCACGTAGCGTTTTTGCAACATGTTTGGCATACTCTGACTGCTTTTCCGAGATATTCAAAACGACCGCTTGTACGGGCGATAGCCACAGCGGCAGAGCGCCGGCACAATTCTCGATAAGAATACCGATAAAGCGCTCCAGTGATCCCAGAATGGCTCGATGCAGCATGACCGGCGTGTGTCGGGTGTTGTCATCGCCGACATATTCGGCGCCAAGACGCTGCGGCATCGAGAAATCGACCTGCATTGTGCCGCATTGCCAGGAGCGGCCGATGGCGTCCTTGATGTGGAATTCGATTTTCGGGCCGTAAAAGGCACCTTCGCCCGGCAATTCATCCCAGTGCAATCCGGAAGCCTTCAGGGCCTCGCGCAGGGCTATTTCGGCCTTGTCCCAAACATCATCAGAGCCGACACGCTTGTCCGGGCGCAATGCGAGCTTGACCACCACTTCTGAAAATCCGAAATCGGTATAGACTTCGCGCACCAAGGCGTTGAAGGCCGTTACTTCGGATTGGATCTGGTCCTCGGTGCAGAAAATGTGGCCGTCGTCCTGTGTGAAACCGCGCACACGCATGATGCCGTGCAGTGCACCCGAAGGTTCGCTGCGGTGGCAGGAGCCAAATTCGCCGTAGCGCAGCGGCAGGTCGCGGTAGCTGCGCAGGCCGGTGTTGAAAATTTGAATGTGCCCCGGACAATTCATCGGCTTGATCGCGTATTCGCGTTTCTCCGACTCCGTGGTGAACATGTTGTCCTTGAAGTTCTCCCAGTGACCGGATTTTTCCCACAGGCTGCGGTCGAGGATCTGAGGACATTTCACTTCCTGATAGCCGTTGGATTGATAGACCCGACGCATGTACTGTTCGATCTGCTGCCACATCGCCCAGCCCTTGGGATGCCAGAAAATCATCCCCGGCGCTTCGTCCTGCAGGTGGAAGAGTTCGAGATGCCGCCCCAGGCGACGGTGATCGCGTTTTTCGGCTTCTTCCAACATGTGCAGGTAGGCGTTCTGATCATCCTTGCTCGCCCAGGCTGTGCCATAGATGCGCTGCAACTGCTCATTGGCCTGGTCGCCGCGCCAGTAGGCTCCGGCCACCTTCATCAGCTTGAAGACCTTGAGCTTTCCGGTTGAAGGGACGTGCGGGCCACGGCACAGGTCGATGAAATCGCCTTCGCGATAAAGGGAAACTTGCTGATCCTGCGGAATGGCGGCAATCAGCTCGGCCTTGTAGTGTTCGCCAATTGACTTGAAGAAAGCGGTCGCGTCGTCGCGTTTCCAGACTTCGCGAGTGACGGGAATGTCGCGTTTGGCCAGCTCACCCATTTTCTTTTCGACGGCGACCAAGTCCTCCGGAGTGAATGGGCGCTTGTAGGCGAAATCGTAGTAGAAGCCGTTTTCGACAACGGGTCCGATCGTCACTTGCGCTTCCGGAAAGAGCGTTTTCACGGCGTAGGCCAGCAGGTGAGCAGTCGAGTGGCGAATGATTTCCAAGCCCGCGGCATCCTTGTCGGTAACGATGCCAAGCTGCGCATCGTTCTCGACCCGGAACGACGTGTCGACCAGGCGGCCATCGATTTTGCCTGCCAGCGCAGCGCGCGCCAAACCAGCACCAATGCTATGAGCCACTTCCGCAACCGTTACAGGCTGCGCAAACTCCCGTTGAGAACCGTCGGGCAAAGTAATGATCGGCATAGGTCGACCCCGGAAATGGAAAAAAGCCAGAGACTCGCTCTGGCTTTAATTGTTTGGTAGGCGCGATTGGACTCGAACCAACGACCCCCACCATGTCAAGGTGGTGCTCTAACCAGCTGAGCTACGCGCCTTCTTTGCCGCGCGAGCTGCTTGCGGCATTGAAGAAGGCAGAATTATACGGATGCACCACCGCAAGTCAACGAAATCAACCGGTAACCCGCATCGTTGTTTGGATCAGGTCATCCGGCCGCTAGAATGGAATATCGTCATCCATGTCTTCAAAGCTCGGCGTCTTTTTTGCCGGGGCCGCGCGCGGCGATCCCGACGCCCCGGCAGAAGGCATACTGCCACCAAATTCGGCTTCGCCACCGGACGATGACGCGGCGCTCTGGCGGCCGCCGAGCATCTGCATTTCATTGGCCTCAATTTCGGTTGTGTAGCGCTCCTGTCCCTCCTTATCCTGCCACTTGCGGGTGCGGATGCGTCCTTCGACATAAACGGCCGAACCCTTCTTGAGATACTGTCCGACGATTTCGGCGAGTTTGCGGTAGAAGACAACACGATGCCATTCGGTAATTTCCCTCTTCTCTCCGGTCGCCTTGTCTTTCCAGGATTCCGTGGTGGCCAGACGAATATTGGCTACGGCGTCGCCGTTAGGCATGTACCGAGTTTCCGGGTCGGCCCCCAGATTGCCGACGAGAATCACTTTGTTGACTGAAGCCATGTTGCCTCCCTTAGGGTGTTCGAATGGCGGATTATAAGAGAATCATGCGGACTGTTGCCGGGCACGCGGAACCGGCATGGCCATTGTCAGCCCATACCCAAGCCAGATCAGCGCCAGAGTCGCGCTCAGAAGCCACATGGCATCCGGCCCGAAGTGTTTGACCAGCACCCCGCCAAGGGTGCCGCCAAGAAATAGTCCAAATGATTGCGTCGTGTTGTACACCCCCAGCGCTGCTCCTTTGGCGTGCGCTGGAGCGATACGCGCAATCAGTGAGGGCTGCGTCGCTTCGAGGATGTTGAAAGCAGCAAAGAAAAGGAGTAGCCAGAAAAACAGGGAATACAAACCGGTATCCAGGAAACAGAAACCCAGTTGAACCACAACCAGAAGGGCGATCGCGCCGTTGAATACCAGCTTCATCTTGCCGTACTTTTCGGCGGCGATAATGGCCGGTACCAAGGTAACGAAAGAAAGCAAGACCGCCGGAAGATAGACTTTCCAGTGTTCGGCTACGGGCATTGCGCCACTGCCGACGAGCGCTGAAGGAACGACTATCCACATTCCCGTTTGAACAAGGTGCAAGGTAAAAACCCCAAAATTCATCCGCATCAACTGAGGATGAACAAGCACCTCAACAAAGCTGGGCCAGCTTGCCCGTCGCGGTACGGCGGGTGCCGTCGGTACGATCTTGAGCAGGATAAAGATTGCCAACAGGGAAAGAAATCCGGTCAGCGCAAAAATTCCGGGCATGCCGATAGCGGCATACAGAACGGGAGAACCGACCATCGACAGTGCAAAGACAAGCCCGATCGACGAACCGATCATCGCCATTACTTTGGTCAGATGTTGCTCTCGGGTAAGGTCGGCGGCCAGCGCAGTTACCGCCGCGGAAATGGCACCAGCGCCCTGCAGGATGCGACCGATGATAATGCCGTAAATATCGTGTGACATGGCGGCAACAAAGCTGCCGATGGCGAAAAGAATAAGGCCGAAAACAATCACCGGCTTACGCCCGAAACGATCAGACGCGACTCCATAGACGATTTGCAGAAAAGTTTGAGTCAGCCCGTACGCGCCAAGCGCCAGACCGACCAGCGCGACGTCATTTCCGGATGGCAGGTGTTCAGCATAAACCGCAAAAACCGGCAGGATCAGAAACAGACCCAGCATGCGCATGGCAAATATTGAGGCCAACCCGGCTGCGCCACGCCGCTCGGCTGAAGTCATCGGGTCATGGGTTGGAGATAACATCAGGTCGGCAATGGAAAGCTGGCGAAAGGAGGAACAAGGATTGGTTCAAGCGGTCGGAGTTGCGTATATTAACAGGTTTGCTTTACCTCCCTGGCAGCACTCCCCAATGGATGAGATACGAGAAATCAGGATCCGCGGTGCACGCACGCACAACTTGAAGAATATCAATCTCGATCTGCTACGCAACCGGCTGATCGTGATTACCGGCCTCTCTGGTTCCGGAAAATCCTCACTGGCATTCGATACGCTTTACGCCGAAGGCCAGCGCCGCTATGTCGAATCATTGTCTGCGTATGCCAGACAATTCCTGCAGCGCATGGACAAGCCCGACGTCGACCTGATCGAAGGGTTGTCGCCGGCCATCTCGATCGAGCAGAAGGCGACCAGCCACAACCCGCGTTCGACAGTCGGTACGGTGACCGAGATTCACGACTATTTGCGCCTGCTTTTCGCCCGCGCGGGCACTCCCTATTGCCCTGAGCATCAGCAAGCGCTGAATTCACAAACCGTATCGCAGATGGTCGATCATGTGCTGGCATTGCCTGCCGAAACACGCTTGATGGTCATGGCGCCGGTTATCGCCAACCGCAAGGGTGAACAGCTCGACTTGTTTGCCGAATTGCGTGCTCAGGGTTTCGCCCGGTTGCGGGTCGATGGTGTGATCTACGAAATCGATGCGTTACCGAAGCTGGCCAAGACGCGCAAGCATACCGTGGATGTTGTGGTAGACCGCCTCCGGGTGCGTGATGACATGCGGCAGCGTCTGGCGGAATCCTTTGAAACCGCGCTGCGCCACGCAGACGGTCGCGCAATTGCTTACGAGATGGATTCCGGAAAGGAGCATCTGTTTTCGGCCAGATTTGCGTGCCCGGCATGTTCCTATTCGCTGCAGGAACTTGAGCCGCGCATCTTCTCGTTCAATAACCCGATGGGCGCCTGCCCGAGCTGCGACGGGCTGGGCGTGATCCAGTTTTTCGACCCCAAGCGTATTGTCGCCCAGCCTGCCCTTTCACTTGCCGCCGGCGCGATTCGGGGCTGGGATCGGCGCAATCAATTCTACTTCCAGCTACTGACCTCGCTGGCCGCGCATTACGGCTTTGATGTCGAGACGCCGTTCGCCCGGCTGGACGAGCGCATCCAGAAGGTCCTGCTCTACGGATCGGGCCGCGAAGTCATTCCATTCATCTACATCAACGAGCGGGGAAATGTCACGACGCGCGAGCATAGCTTCGAGGGCATCGTCTGCAATTTTGAACGCCGCTACAAGGAAACAGACTCCGTAGCTGTGCGCGAGGAACTCGCCAAGATGATCAGCAACAAGGTCTGTCCGGGATGCGAAGGTGCACGACTTCGCGAAGAAGCGCGCAATGTGCGCATCGGAACACAGCCGGGCGCACTCACCCTGCACGAAATCAGTGGCTTGCCCCTGGCCGAGGCGCGAGAACATTTTCTGACCCTTCAACTGGTTGGCAACAAGGCGCAGGTCGCTGAAAAGATCCTCAAGGAAATCACCAGCCGCCTGCAGTTTCTGATCAACGTCGGCCTTGACTATCTGTCGCTCGATCGCTCCGCAGAAACGCTCTCCGGCGGTGAGGCGCAGCGCATACGCCTGGCGTCGCAGATCGGCTCGGGGCTGACCGGCGTCATGTACGTACTCGACGAACCCTCGATCGGCCTGCACCAGCGCGACAACAACCGGCTGCTGGAAACACTCAAGCAACTGCGAGATATCGGCAACACGGTAATCGTCGTCGAACATGACGAAGACGCAATCCGTAGCGCGGATTACGTTGTCGACATCGGCCCTGGGGCAGGCGTTCACGGCGGCTTCATTGTCGCGGAGGGTGATCCGGAATCGGTGGCGCAGAACCCTGCGTCAATGAC
>NZ_FLQY01000083.1 GCF_900089945.1 Candidatus Propionivibrio aalborgensis
ATGGCGTCGATCAATTCAGATTTGTTCATATTGTCTCCTGTTGTTGATTGTAGAGAGCCGTATTGGCGGAACTCAGCGGGGATTCTTGCACTTCACGCGCTCTCTGGGAAGGGGTTTGAGTCTGGAACCGGTAAAGAAGATCAAAAAAAAGTGGCGTTTTGTGGCTCAGTGACAACGTCAACAAATGTTTATCGATCTTTTCCGCACCAGCAGTGGCTTCAGGTAGTGTCCCGTATAGCTCCCCGCAGTTTTTCCAATGACCTTGGGCGTACCCGCGGCTAGTATTCTACCGCCGCCCTCGCCGCCCTCGGGCCCGAGATCGACGATCCAGTCCGCTGTCCGTATCACATCCAGGTTGTGTTCAATAACAACCACCGTGTTGCCATGATCTGTCAGACGATGAAGCACCTTGAGCAGCATTTCAATATCCTGGAAATGTAGGCCGGTGGTCGGCTCGTCAAGAATATAGAGTGTTCGTCCAGTATCGCGTTTGGACAATTCGAGGGCCAATTTTACCCGCTGGGCCTCACCGCCTGAGAGCGTTGTTGCCGCCTGGCCGAGCGTAATGTACGACAGGCCTACGTCGACCAAGGTTTGCAGCTTGCGTGCGACGACCGGAACCGCATCGAAGAACTCACGCGCCAGCTCGACGGTCATTTGCAGGATGTCGTGGATAGTCCTGCCCTTGTAATGCACTTCAAGCGTTTCGCGGTTATAACGCTTGCCGTGGCAGACGTCGCAAGTGACGTAGATGTCGGGAAGGAAGTGCATCTCGACCTTGATTACACCATCGCCCTGGCAGGCTTCGCAGCGCCCGCCCTTGACGTTGAACGAAAAGCGGCCGGGGCCGTAACCGCGAGACCGCGACTCCGGCACGCCGGCGAACAACTCGCGGATCGGTGTCAACAGGCCGGTATAGGTGGCCGGGTTGGAGCGCGGCGTACGGCCAATCGGTGACTGGTCGACGCTGATGACTTTGTCGAACTGGTCAAGGCCGACGATTTCGTCGTACTCCGCGGCTTCCGCTGTCGAGCCATAGAGATATCGCGCAGCCGCAGCGTAGAGGGTGTCGTTGATCAATGTTGATTTGCCGGAGCCGGAAACGCCGGTGATGCAGGTAAACAATCCAACCGGCAGTTCCAGCGTCACGTTCTTGAGGTTATTGCCGCGCGCACCGCTCAATTTCAGCAGCCGCTTG
>NZ_FLQY01000084.1 GCF_900089945.1 Candidatus Propionivibrio aalborgensis
GCCGACCCGGGGAAGTACATAGCGCAACCGACACTGGCTCTGTCCCACTGCCCGACATTTGTCGATGACAAGAAATTCGGCGAAGTGTCCCCGCGCCATCTCGATCTGCGTCCCTTTGTTTTGTCCGGCGAGAACATCGACATGGTTCCGGGTGGCCTCACGCGCGTCGCGCTGCGCGAAGGCTCGCTGGTCGTCAACTCGTCGCAGGGCGGTGGCACGAAGGACACCTGGGTACTGGAACACTGAGGCGAGGAGAATCGATATGCTTAGCCGAACAGCCGATCATCTTTACTGGATGTCACGCTTTACCGAGCGTGCCGAAAACCTCGCCCGTCTGCTTGACGTGACTCACCAGATGTCGCTCGTGCCGCAATCAGTCGCTGCCGAAAACCAGAACTGGGGCGCCATCCTGGCGCTGAACAGCCTTCAGACCGCCTTCTCCAAGTCTTACGACGAGGTGAATGCCGAGAACGTTCTGCGTTTCATGGTATCGGATGCAGACAATCCAGCGTCGATCTACAGCTGCCTGCGCGCCGCGCGCGAGAACGCTCATGCCGTACGCGGCACGCTGACCGCAGAGACATGGGAGAGTTGCAACGCCACCTGGATCGAGTTGCGCGAGCAGAGCTTCGAACAGATTCTATCTACCGGCGTTGGCGAGTTTTTCGAATGGGTCAAGTTGCGCTCCGCCGTCATGCGCGGCGTGACCTTCGGCACCATGCTGCAGGACGATTCGCTGGACTTCATCCGTCTCGGTGGGCTGCTTGAACGTGGCGACAACACGGCACGCATTCTCGACGTGAAGTACCACGTGCTGCGTACCAATGGTGATGAGGGCACGACAGATTTCTACCAGTGGGGTGCGCTGTTGCGTTCGCTGTCGGCCTTCGAGGTCTACCGCAAGGTCTATCGCGATGTGATTACACCGGCGCGTGTCGCCGAGTTGCTCATGCTGCGCGTGGATATGCCGCGCTCCCTGCATTCCTGCGTGGATGGCATCGTACGCGTGCTCAATCGGGTCGCCAACAGCAGCTCGGTGGCAGAAACTGGAAGGCGCGCCGGCATGTTGCACGCACAGCTGCACTTCGCCCGGATAGACGATGTTCTGTCCAAAGGCTTGCACGAGTATCTGACCGATTTCATGGATCGCATCTACGATCTTGGCGAAGGCATTGGGCATGACTTCCTCGTACCGGCAAGCTGAATGCGGTAATATGAAATCCTGTCTTTCGTTGACGAGGCATCGCCATGTCAATCAACGTATCGGTTATTTCTACAGCCAACAGCACACGTCATTTCGCACTGAATAGTGTCGAATCGATCAGTCACCTGCTCATCAACCTGAAGCGCAGCTCGCGAATTTTCACCGGGAATCTGCTTATCATCGGCTCAGGAGCCCAGACCGAGATTTTTTCTACCGCTTCGATAGCCTGCGTCGAAATGGAATCCGAAAACGACCTCGAGGTCTACCTCCCTCGAGGGCAGAACCTGGCATTGACCTCGCTGACAACCGTCGAGGCTATTGAGCCCTTCGAAGGAGGGCTCGAAAGCGAGTTCTTCAAGGTGCA
>NZ_FLQY01000085.1 GCF_900089945.1 Candidatus Propionivibrio aalborgensis
GGCTGAATTCGGGGTTGACGTTGATGTTGTCGATGTGGATGCCGACCCCAGGCTTGAAGCGCTCTATGATGAATTGGTTCCAGTACTGCTGCATGAGGGAACCGAGCTCTGCCATTACCACCTCGAAGATGCCAAACTCCGTGATTATTTGAGCAAAATCCGCTAAAATCCGCCCATGGATACCGCAATCGAACTCGGCGTCGAAGTTCTGCCCGTCTTGAACAAGATCGATCTTCCGTCGGCCATGCCCGACAACGCACGTCAGGAAATCGAGGACGTCATTGGCATTGACGCTTCACACGCCATTCTTGCTTCTGCCAAGACGGGTCTTGGCGTGGATGAAATCCTGGAAGCGATCATCGAGCGTATCCCGGCACCACAAGGAGACCCCGATGCGCCGCTAAAGGCGCTTCTGATTGATTCATGGTTTGACAATTACGTCGGCGTTGTCATGCTGGTTCGCGTCATCGATGGAACCTTGCGCCAGAAGAACAGGATTCGCTTGATGGCAAGTGATTCGACCCATTTGTGCGAACAAGTGGGTGTGTTTACGCCCAAAGCCGTGCCCAGGGAAACCTTGAGCGCCGGCGAAGTGGGTTACATAATTTCCGGCATCAAGGAGCTGCAAGCGGCCAAAGTGGGAGATACCGTAACCTCAGCCGAGAATCCTGCGAAGGAAGCGCTGCCCGGATTCAAGGAAATCAAGTCACAGGTATTTGCCGGCCTTTATCCGATCGAATCGAACCAGTACGATTCGCTGCGCGAATCGCTGGAGAAACTCAAGCTCAACGACGCCTCTCTGCACTACGAACCTGAAGTATCGCAGGCGCTTGGCTTCGGTTTTCGTTGCGGGTTTCTTGGCTTGCTGCACATGGAAATCGTGCAGGAGCGGTTGGAACGCGAATTCGATCAGGATCTCATCTCTACCGCGCCAACGGTCGTCTATGAAGTTCTGATGCGCGACGGCAGCATCGTTCAGGTGGAAAACCCGGCAAAACTTCCGGAGCCGTCAAAAGTCGAAGAGGTTCGCGAACCGATCATCACGACTACCGTCTTTGTTCCACAGGAGTACCTCGGCAACGTCATTACCCTGTGCAACCAGAAGCGTGGCAATCAGGTGGACATGACCTACCACGGGCGTCAGGTTCAATTGATCTATGAGATGCCGATGGCTGAAGTGGTCATGGATTTCTTCGACAAGTTGAAATCCGTCTCGCGCGGATATGCCTCGCTCGACTACGATTTCAAGGAATTCAGAGCGGCCGACGTCGTCAAGCTGGACATCCTGATCAATGGCGAGAAAGTTGATGCCTTGTCGATGATTGTGCATCGGGCAAATTCGATCTACCGGGGACGAGAACTCGCCTCCAAAATGCGCGAATTGATTCCACGCCAGATGTACGACGTCGCCATTCAGGCGGCGATAGGGTCGAACATCGTCGCACGTGAAAACATCAAAGCCATGCGCAAGGACGTACTTGCCAAGTGCTACGGTGGCGACATCACGCGCAAGAAGAAATTGCTCGAAAAGCAAAAGGCCGGCAAGAAGCGGATGAAACAGGTCGGGTCGGTTGAGATTCCACAGGAAGCCTTTCTTGCTGTGCTGCGTGTCGGAAAGTAGGGAGTATAAGTGTGAATTTTGCGTTGATCCTATTCTGCCTGCTGCTTGTCAGTGGCGCCATCTGGGTGGCGGATATTTTTGTCTTGAGGAAGTTCAGGGCGGCCGACGCCAAGGATCCCTGGTGGGTGGAGTATGGCGCGAGCTTCTTCCCGGTTATCCTGATCGTTTTCGTGCTGCGTTCTTTTATTGTTGAACCGTTCAAGATCCCGTCGGCATCGATGCTGCCAACGCTGCATGTTGGCGATTTCATTCTGGTCAACAAATTTACCTACGGGATTCGATTGCCAGTAGTCAACAAGAAGATCATTGATATCAACGAGCCGCAGCGAGGCGACGTCATGGTCTTCCGCTATCCGGAAGATCCGTCACTGGACTATATCAAGCGCGTTGTTGGCGTTCCAGGCGACAAGGTGGCCTACCAGAACAAGCGGCTCACAATTAACGGAAAGCCGGTAGAAACCAGGAGAGTGGACGATTATCTTCATCCGGAACGGCTCTACTATTCGAAACAGTTTGTCGAGAAATCCGATGGCGTCGAGCACCATACGCTCAACGATACCGATGCCCCTGACTTTATTTCGAAAGCTACGCAATTTCCATATCGGAATGATTGCCTCTACAATAATGCAGGTTTGATCTGCACGGTGCCGGCCGGCCACTATTTCATGATGGGTGACAACCGCGACAACAGCCGTGATAGCCGTTTTTGGGGGTTTGTTCCAGAAGAAAACATCGTTGGCAAAGCGTTCTTCATCTGGCTCAACTTCGGAGACTTGAAACGGATTGGCTCATTTAGATAGAAGGAATTTACTATGAAAAATCAGCGTGGTGTGGCGATTACGGGGTTGTTGCTGTGGGGCTTTGTCATTGTGATTGTTGCCTTGCTGGGCATGAAAGTTGTGCCGGAATATATGGACTATTTTAAGATATTGAAGAGCGTCAAATCCATATCGAAAGAATCATCAGGGCAGACAGTTGCCGATATCCGTAAGGCCTTTGATAGATATGTAGACGTTAACTACTTGAAAGACATTAGCGGTACTGACCTCGATATTTCCAAAGAGGGCAACGCTGTGGTCATAGCGTTTGCCTACGAAAAGCGCATTCCTTTGTTCTACAATGTCAGTCTATTGATCGATTTTCAGGGCTCATCGTCAGGGAACTAAGCAGCCGGATGACCAATCGACTTGAGCAGGCACTAGGCCACCGGTATTCCGATCAGTCCCTACTGCTGACAGCACTGACGCATCGCAGCCACAGTTGGCCGCACAATGAACGGCTCGAGTTTCTTGGTGATTCCATCCTCAATGGGGTCATTGCTCGCCAGCTTTTCGATTGCTTCCCGGATTTGCCGGAGGGCGATCTATCACGATTGCGCGCCAATCTTGTCCGTCAGGAAAGCCTCCATCAACTGGCTCTGTCGCTATCGCTTGGAGAGTTTCTGCGGCTAGGAGACGGCGAGCTGAAGAGCGGCGGTCGACAGCGCCCGTCAATACTTGCTGACGCTCTTGAGGCCTTGTTTGGCGCCATCTGGCTGGATGCCGGATTCGATGCGGCCAGCGCAGTCATCGTGCGCTTATATGCCGAAAAGCTTGCAACCATCGTTCCCGGACAGCCGATCAAGGACGCCAAGACCCGCCTTCAGGAAGCATTGCAAGGCAGACGCCTGCCTCTGCCAAAATACTCACTGGCCAGCACCGAAGGCGAAGCACACGCGCAGCAATTCAGTATTTCCTGCCAGATCGATGCCTTGAACATTCGCACCCAGGGCAGTGGAGGCAGTCGTCGGGCAGCGGAGCAAATGGCGGCCGAGCGCGCGCTGGAGGATATACAACACGCATGAGTGAATTGAAATCCGGCACGATTGCCATCGTCGGTCGCCCGAACGTTGGCAAGTCGACTCTACTCAACCGACTGGTCGGTGAAAAAATCAGCATAGTCTCGCGCAAGGCACAGACAACGCGGCATCGCATCATGGGTATTCTGACGCAGCCTGATGCCCAATATGTATTTGTCGATACCCCAGGGTTTCAGACCCGGCATACCAATGCACTCAACCAGGCGATGAATCGCGGTGTGACGCAAGCGCTGGCGGAAGTCGATGTTGTGGTTCTTGTCGTCGATGCGGATCGTTTTGACGCGAAAGATAAGGCGGTTATCCAACTCCTGACACCGGAACGTCCGGTCATTCTGGCCGTCAACAAGATCGACCAGATCAAGGACAAGACCCGGCTCTTGCCCATTCTCGCCAACCTTGCCGGGCAATATTCGTTTGTCGCCATCGTTCCAATCAGCGCAGCGAAAGGCAGTCAGCTCGATGACCTGCTGGCCGAAATTCGCAAACAACTGCCACACGAGGAACTGCTGTACGGTGAAGACGAGATAACCGACAGGAGCGAACGATTTCTCGCCGCCGAATTCATTCGCGAAAAACTCTTTCGGCTAATCGGAGACGAGCTGCCCTATGCCGCCACCGTCGAAGTGGAAAGATTCGAGATTGACGGAGCATTGCGTCGTATCAACGCTGCAATAGTGGTTGATCGTCAGGCGCACAAGGGGATTGTCATAGGCAAAAGTGGCGAAACCCTGAAACGAATCGCCTCGGAAGCACGTCAGGACATGGAACGCCTGTTTGACGGCAAGGTGTTTCTTGAAGTATTTGTCAAGGTCAAGTCGGGGTGGAACAACGATGAGCGTTTGCTCAAGAGCCTTGGCTACGAATAAATCGCAGGGAGGGCGCCGGAGGTGATGCACCGGAACAAGGTCGACGGCCAGCCTGCTTTCGTGTTGCACACCTACGCTTTCCGTGAAACCAGCCTGATCGTCGAAGTGTTCTCGCGCGACTTTGGCCGTGTTGCCCTGTTGGCGCGAGGAGCCCGCCGCCCGCGTTCCCCCATGCGTGGCGTATTGCTCGCCTTCCAACCGCTCGAACTGGCCTGGGCTGGTCGAGGCGAAGTGCAAACCCTGATACGTGCCGAGTGGCAGGGCGGGCAACCCTTGCTGTCCGGCAAGGCGCTGTTTTGCGCTTACTACCTCAACGAGCTGTTGATGCAGCTTCTGCCGCGCGAAGATGCCCATTTGCGCCTTTTCTCGGTCTATGGTGAAACATTGCGACGCTTTTCAATGACATTCAGAGAGTCGGATCTGCGCTGCTTCGAGCGGTCATTCCTGCAGGAATTGGGTTACGGACTGACTCTTGAAAAGGACGTCGACGGTGTGCCGATCGATATTGCCGGGCATTATGCTTACCGGATCGAAAATGGCCCGGTAAAGCTCCAGCGCCCCGGCAGTTCAGCATTGTCGATCAGCGGCAAGACCTTGATTGACCTGTCGTGTGAAGATTTTACCGATCCGCGGACACAGATTGAAGTCAAGCAACTGATGCGGGCATTGATTTCTCATTACACTGGCGATAAGAATCTGGAGACACGCCGGATATTCAGGGAGCTACAGGAACTATGATCGAACTTGGCGTCAATATTGATCACGTCGCGACGATTCGTCAGGCGCGAAAAACCTATGAGCCGGAACCGGCCTGGGCTGCCGTCGAAGCCCATCTCGGAGGCGCGGACGGAATCACCGTTCACCTGCGTGAAGATCGACGGCATATCCAGGATGCCGACGTAGAAAAACTTCGCACACTGACCCAGATCAAGCTCAATCTCGAGATGGCGGCGACCGACGAGATGGTTGAAATCGCCTGCAAACTTAGGCCGGAAATGGCCATGCTGGTGCCTGAAGGCCGCCATGAGGTCACCACGGAAGGCGGCCTGGATATCGTGGCGCAGGAGGCCAAGCTGAAACGGGCCATCAAGCGTTTTTCCGCGGTGGGCATTGTCAGCAGTGTCTTCATTGACGCGGAACTGGATCAGATCGACGCGGCAGCACGCATCGGCGCACGTGTATGCGAAATCCATACCGGGCCCTACGCCCATGCATTCCACCACAAGGGGCGCGATGCCGAAAGCCCGGCTGTACTGGCCGAACTCGACAAGATCCGCATCGCCGGAGAAGCGATTCGCAGCCACGGTATGCGCTTCAATGCCGGCCATGCTCTCAACTACTTCAACGTGCAACCGGTCGCCCGACTGCCAGGCATCCGCGAGCTGCATATTGGTCATGCAATCGTCAGCCGCGCGGTTTTCGTCGGCCTGCGCGAAGCAGTGCGTGAAATGAAGCGACTCATGCGCGAGGCGCAAGCACATGAGCCACTTTATCCACCACCCAACCTGCCATCAACCTCCAGATGATTGCCGGCGTCGGCACGGATATCGTAGCCGTTGCCCGGCTCGCCAAACTTTATGAGCGCCACGGCGAACGGGCACTGGACAAGCTGCTGGCACCGCTTGAACGCGCCGATTTCGAAAAGGCCAAAGACCCGGCGCGTTTTCTGGCCAAGCGCTTTGCTGCCAAGGAAGCTCTTGGCAAGGCGCTGGGCATCGGCGTTGCCGCACCCGCCACGCTGCCCAATATCGCCATAGTGCACGATGCTTACGGCAAACCCGGCTTTGACTTTGCCCCGAAACTCGTGCAATACCTCAGCGAACGCGGACTGGTCGGCCATCTTTCAATCAGCGACGAACAGGAATTCGCCCTGGCCTTCGTCATTCTGGAACACGCCTGAACCATGACTGCGCCACTCGAACTGCCGCATGGCCCACTGATGATCGACATCGCCGGGCTGGAACTGACCGAACGGGACCGGAAGTGCCTGATTCACCCACTGGTCGGCGGCCTCATCCTGTTTGCCCGTAACTATCGATCGAAGGAACAACTCTCACGGCTGACAGCCGAAGTTCACGCGCTGCGCTCACCACCGCTGCCGATTGCCATCGATCAGGAAGGGGGCAGGGTGCAGCGTTGTCGCGACGGCTTTACCTCGATCCCACCGATGCGCAGCCTTGGCGCGCTGTGGGAACAAAGTCCGTCGGAAGCGCTCGGCGCTGCGCGCGATATCGGCTATGTATTGGCCGCCGAGTTGCGCGCCTGCGGCGTCGATCTGTCCTGCACGCCTGTCCTCGATCTCGACTGGGGGCACAGCAGCGTGATTGGCGACCGTGCCTTTCACCGCGACCCGGAGGCTGTCGTTCAACTCGCTGGCGCGTTGATTGAAGGCTTGCATCATGCCGGTGTAGCCGCCTGCGGCAAGCATTTCCCCGGACACGGCTGGGCTGAAGCCGATTCACACGTCGCCATACCTGTCGATGATCGCAGCCTGGCCGAAATATCCGTGGACATGCAACCCTATCGACGCCTCAAGCTTGACGTCGTGATGCCGGCGCATGTCATTTATCCGCAGGTGGATTCGCGTCCGGCAGGTTTTTCGCCTGTCTGGAATAACATTCTGCGCAAGGAGATCGGCTTCGGCGGCGTGATTTTCAGCGACGATCTGTCGATGCAAGGCGCCAGCATCGCGGGGGATGTCGTCGAGCGGGTGACCGCCGCCTGGGACGCCGGATGCGACATGCTGCTCGTGTGCAATGCGCCGGGCAGCGTGGACGACGTGCTCGAACGCTGGCAGCCGGTGTTCGACCCGGTGCGTTCCGCGCGCATCGCGCGATTGCTACCGAATGCTGCCTTGCCCGCCATGCAGGGCAACCCGCAGTACATCGCGGGAGTCAAAATGGCTGAGGTGCTTCTATCCTAGGCCAACGGTAAAACCGGGGCACATCCTGCGGCGCCCCTAAACAGATGTCGTTCAGGACGTATCCTGTCGACGGCCAATTCTGGCTTGCTGGAGAAACTACTTCACACGCGCGCGATACTCGTTGGTACGGGTATCGATTTCGATCTTGTCGCCGATTTCAACAAAGGCCGGAACGGGAAGCTCAAAGCCTGTTGAAAGGCGTGCCGGCTTCATTACCTTGCCCGAGGTATCGCCCTTGACTGCCGGTTCCGTGTAAATGACTTCGCGAACGAGGCTGTTCGGGAGTTCGACCGATATCGCCTTGCCTTCGTAAAACACCACTTCGCACGGCATGGCTTCCTCAAGGAAGCTCAGCGCGTCGGCCATGCATTCGCCTTCGATTTCGTACTGGTTGTACTCGGCG
>NZ_FLQY01000086.1 GCF_900089945.1 Candidatus Propionivibrio aalborgensis
ACTACTGCCCTGATATGTTTGATCAAGCCCAAAACGAACTCTCAACCTTGCGCGACCTGATGCGTTTTGCTGTCAGTCGCTTTATCGAGTCCGAACTGTTTTTTGGTCACGGCAACGATAACGCCTGGGACGAGGCCGCCTATTTACTGTTGCACACGCTGAAGTTGCCGCTTGATCGTCTGGATCCATTCATGGATGCCCGCTTGACCAGCGACGAACGCGCCGCCGTGCTCAAGGTGATCAAACGCCGTATCGCTGCTCGCCTTCCAGCCGCCTACCTGACCAACGAAGCCTGGCTTGGCGATTACCGTTTCTACGTCGATGAACGGGTGATTGTCCCGCGTTCGCATATCGCCGAGCTACTGCGCGAACAACTCAGTCCATGGATCGACGATCCGTGGGCGGTGACCCGCGTTCTGGATCTGTGCACCGGTTCCGGCTGTCTGGCCATCCTCGCGGCCCACGCTTTCCCGGAATCAAAGGTCGATGCCCTTGACCTCTCGCCCGACGCCCTCGCAGTAGCCAAACGCAATGTCGAGGACTACGGCCTCGGTTCACGCCTGCGCCTCGTCCAGTCCAACGCCTTTGCAGGGGTCCAGGGTCAAAGCTACGACCTGATCATTTCCAATCCGCCCTACGTCAACGCAGAATCGATGGATAGCCTGCCGGATGAGTACCGACGCGAGCCGGAGCTCGCGCTGGCTGGTGGCAAGGACGGTCTTGATTTCGTACGAATTCTGCTGAAGGAAGCAGCCGGACACCTCAATCCGAATGGCCTGCTGGTGGTCGAGATCGGACACAACCGGGACGATCTGGAAAAGGCATTCCCGGAAACCTTGTTCACCTGGCTGGATACCAGCGCCGGGGATCGTTTCGTTTTTCTGCTGCGCCGAGAAGAACTGCCCGGGCTAGCCGCCGGATCTTAAGGCTTCAAAGGGAGGCACGTTCATCAGTCGGGACGCCGCAAACCAGCCGGCGCCGGTTACCAGCCCCGCTCCGCAGATCATCGCGGCAAACGGAAGCGAAATATCGATCGCCACCTCGAACTTGAAAACCATCTCTGCCAGCAACTGCCCGACTGCAATGGCGCCCAGCGATGCAATCAGGCCAGCCAAGCCACCGATAGTCGCGAATTCAGCAAGAAAGGCAGCTCGCAACTGCTCGCGCCGTGCACCCAGCGCCCGCATCACCGCCAGCTCATAACGCCGCTCATCGGTCGCCGAGGCCAGCGCCGCATAAAGAACAATGATTCCGGCCATCAGGGTGAACAGAAAGATGAACTGAACAGCCTGCGCCACCCGATTCATGACCGACTGCAACTGCTGCAGAATCGCTGCGACGTCAACCACCGTCAGATTGGGAAACTCGGCAATCAGACGATTTACGAAATCAGCCTTTTCGGGTGCCAGGTAGAAACTTGTAATCCAGCTCGCCGGGTAGGGCTTCAGGACTGCGGGCGGGGTCAGTACGAAAAAATTTACCCGCATCGAATCCCAATTCAGCTTGCGCAAGCCGATCACCTGCATCGTGACCTGCTCACCCGCGATGACAAACTCAAGCCGATCACCCGGCTTCAGGCCGAGTGTCGCGGCCAGACCGACTTCCACCGACGCCGCGCCACGCCCCTCATCGGCCTCTGAAAACCAGCGCCCCGCCGTCACTTCATTTCCTTCCGGCAAATCCATCCGGTACGAGAGATTGAACTCCCGGTCGATCAAACGCTTGGCGCGTTCATCGTCATAGCTTGAAGGACCGACCTCCACATCATTCACCCTGGCCAGACGGCCACGCACCATCGGCGAAAACTCGGCGCTCAATTGGTCCTCAGCGAAGGCACCCTGGACGCTGTCAAGCTGGTCCGGCTGTATATTCACGACAAAACGGTTCGGCGCTTCCGGTGGCAGGGCTTGGCGCCAGGCATCAAGTATGTCGTTCCGCGTGACCGTCAGCAGGAGCAGCGCCATGAAAGCCAATGCCAGGGCGACGATCTGCACCACACTAGCCGCATGATGCCGCTCAAGACTGGCCAGGCCGTAGCGCCAACCGATGCCCCCCTGGCGAGCGCCTGGCCGCGCACCGCCTCGCAGCAGGGCGGCAAAACGAATGACCACACGCGACACGAGCGCAAACAAAAGCATCGCGACTGAAAACCCGCCAACCACGTAAGCGCCAAGACGGACTTCTCCGGCGATCCAGAACATCAAGCCAGCCAGTGCCGCAAATCCCACTGCATAACCTGCAAGCAAACGCGATGGCGGAATGCTGCCGGAAGAAAACTCACGCCGCAGCACACGGAGCGTCGAAACGCGCTTGAGCTGAATCAGGGGCGGCGCAGAAAACCCGAATAACAGCAACACACCGATGACACTGCCTTGTAATGCAGGCAACAGGCCGGGGAGTGGCAATGGCGTCGCCAGCAGTTGAGCGAGCCATGCATGCAGCACGAAATGCGCAAGATATCCGATGACGCAACCCAGGACCGCGGAAAACAGCCCGAGCCATGCGAACTGGCCGAGAAATACACCCAGCAGAAACCCCTGCGTCGCACCCAGACAGCGCATCACCGCACAGGGGTCCAGATGCCGCTGCATATAACGCCGCGACGCCAATGCGATGGCAACGGCCGCCAGTACCACTGTCAACAGAGCCGAAAGACCGAGAAAGGTTTGCGCCCGATTCAGAGCTGTGCGGATTTCGGGCCGCCCGTTCTGCGCATCTTCAATTCGCTCGCCACGCTGCAGTGAAGTCTCGACCTGACTGCGAAATGCAGTCACCGAGGTTGCCTCACCCGCCAGCAGAAGACGATAGGTGATACGGCTCCCTGGCTGGATCAATCCGGTCGCCTCCAGATCGGCGATATTGAGCAGCAGCCGCGGCGCCACGCTGAAGAAATTTAGACCTCGATCCGGCTCAAGCGTCAGTATGGCAGCCACGCGCAGAGCGAGCATCCCCACCGAAATGGTATCCCCAACCTTGGCAGAAAGCGACGATGCCAGCCGCTCGTCGATCCAGATCGTTCCCGCTTGCGGAATCCCGCTTGCCGGAGAATCGGCCACATTGCGACCGGGTGCGATTCGCAGACTCCCGCGCAGAGGGTAACCCTCTGAAACCGCCTTGATTTCAGCCAAATGGGCGCGCAGGCTGTCGCCTTCACCCAGTGTAACCATGCTCGGAAAAGTTCGAGTTTCAACGACAGCCAAACCCCGTCCGCGAGCGTCTGCAGCCAAGTTCGGCGGCCATAAATGGTCCGACGTGAGCAGCAGATCGGCGCCGAGCAGTTGATTGGCCTCGCGCTCCAGTGATTGACGTACGCGATCAGCAAAAAAGCCGACCGCAGTCAGGGCCGCCACCGCAACCACCAACGCCGCCACCAGCAGGTGAAGCTCACCGGCCCGCAGGTCACGGCGCAGCATGCGCAGGGAAAAAGCGAGCATGCTCATTGGCGTGAATCTCAATCCAGTTCGCGCAAGCGATTCATCGCTTCGTCAACCCGACGCACGGCGATCACCTCTATTCCGGCAATCGGATGCTTGGGCTTGTTGGCTTCAGGAATCATCGCCCGCGTAAAACCGAGCTTGACGGCCTCCTTCAGCCGCTCCTGGCCACGCGGTGCGGGTCGTATCTCACCCGCCAATCCAACCTCGCCAAATACAATAAGTTTACTCGGTAATACTTTGTTTTTTAACGATGATACTATCGCCAACAACACCGAAAGATCGGCGGCCGGCTCGCTGATCTTGACGCCACCGACGGCATTCACGAAAACATCCTGATCGAAACAGACGATACCCGCGTGACGGTGCAGAACCGCGAGCAGCATCGCCAGGCGCTGGGCATCGAGGCCGACGGTGAGGCGTCGCGGGTTGCCGTGCGACTGATCGACCAGGGCCTGAATCTCGACCAGTAGCGGTCGCGTCCCCTCTTGGGTAACCAGCACGCAGGAGCCGGGAACCTCCTGGCCATGCTGCGACAGAAACATTGCCGAAGGGTTGCTCACGCCCTTCAAGCCGCGATCGGTCATGGCGAAAACGCCGATCTCGTTGACCGCGCCATAGCGGTTCTTCACAGCACGAATCAGGCGAAAGCTCGAATGCGTGTCGCCCTCGAAATAAAGCACGGTATCGACCATATGCTCAAGTACGCGCGGCCCGGCCAAGGCACCATCCTTTGTCACGTGACCGACGAGAATTACGGTCACTCCGGTTTGTTTGGCCAGTCGTGTGAGCTGCGCCGCACACTCGCGCACCTGGGCCACCGAGCCGGGCGCCGAACTCAACTGATCCGACCACAGCGTCTGGATCGAATCGATAACCGCCACCTGCGGTTTTTCCAGTCGCAACAGGGCGAGAATCTTTTCAAGATTGATCTCGGTCAGGAGTTGCAGCTGCTTCGTATCCAGTGCCAGCCGCCTGGCACGCATGGCAATCTGCTGGCCGGATTCCTCACCACTGACATACAAAACATGCCGGCCCCCCGACAATTCGGACAGTGCTTGCAAGAGCAAGGTGCTCTTGCCGATCCCCGGATCGCCGCCCAACAACACGACGCCGCCGGACACCAGCCCCCCGCCGAGCGCCCGGTCGAACTCGCCAATACCTGTCGGCAATCGATCTTCTTCGTTCGCCACGATCTCCGAAAGCGTTTGCAGTCGGGACGCACCACTCAGCGCGGCGAATCGGCTCTTATTGACTGGCGTACTTTCGGCAATCGTTTCAACCAGGGTATTCCACACACCGCAATCCGGGCACTGTCCTTGCCACTTGGGTGCACTGGCCCCACATTCGGTGCACGCGTAGATGGTTTTTTCCCTGGCCATAGCCGGTTCCTCAGACCTCGACGACCGGCACGCGTCGTGCAAGCGCACAGAACAGCTCGTAGCTGATCGTCCCGGCAGCGGCCGCCACTTCGTCGGCGGGCAAGCCCTCGCCCCAGAGCACGACCGGGGAATCGACACCGGCGTCAGGCAACTCGGTCAGATCGCAGGCCAGCATGTCCATCGATACACGCCCAAGGGTTTCGGTGCGCTGACCGGCAACCAGAATGGGCGTGCCACCCGGTGCATGGCGCGGGTAGCCGTCCGCATAGCCACAGGCGATGATGCCCACCCGGGTTGGTCGCGTGGCCTCGAACACCCCCCCGTAACCGACACGCTCGCCCGGCTTGATCTCCTGGACGGCCAGGATACGGCTGTGCAAGGTCATCACCGGCTTGAGATTGAAGCTCGCCGCGTCGCTTTCGGCAAAGGGACAGCCGCCGTAAAGCATGATGCCTGGGCGCACCCAGTCGTGCGCCGTCTGCGGATAACGAAGAATGGCGGCTGAATTGGCCAGAGAAATCTCCACAGGAGACGTGTCGGGCCAGCCTTGCCTCATTGTCTCGAAGCGTTCAAGCTGAAAGTCGATCCCTCGCCCGCCATCGGCTTCGGCAAAGTGCGTCATCAGCGTCACCGCGCCAATCGCCCCGGAAACAGCCAGTTCGCGTCTGACTGCCGGCAACTGCTCGAGCGTGAACCCGAGCCGGTTCATTCCGGTGTTGAGTTTCAGATAGATCGGCAGACGCAGCGGCAAGGCGGCGGCCCGGATCATCTGCAGTTGTTCGATGCGGTGAACAACCGGAATCAAGCCGTATTCGGCACATACGGTTACCTCATCGGGTTCGAACAAGCCCTCCAGCAGCAAAATGGGCTGACGAAAACCGGAATCGCGCAAGGCCACGGCATCGGCCAGATCAAGCAGCGCGAAGCCGTCCGCCACGCCGTCAAGGGCCTTGGCCGCGCGCATCAGGCCGTGGCCATAGGCATCGGCCTTGACGACGGCCCACGCCTTGGCAGGTCGGCCCTGGAGGGCTGCATGGCTTTTCGCAATCAGATAGTTGTGACGCAACGCCGCAAGGTCGATGCGGGCTTCAATCGGACGCGACATGAGATCGGATTCCTCGGCTCTGGCGATGATGGAACGAGAGTATCGACCGCATTTTGCCTCAATACAAGACGAACGTCCGATCCAGAATGAATGCTGATCAGCCGCGCTAACAAGTTCCGGGCTTTCATGGTATAAATCCGGCACTCCCTATGAGCGGTATCCGTTTTCACCATGCCCCTTGGTTTTTACCTGATCATGGCGGCGCAATTCTTTTCGGCGCTCGCCGACAACGCGCTGCTCATCGTTGCCATCGCCGCCCTGCGCGAAATGGATTCCCCAAGCTCCTACGAGCCACTGTTAAAGACTTTCTTTACAGTCTCGTACGTGGCCCTGGCCGCCTTTGTCGGCGCTTTTGCCGACTCGATGCCCAAATGGCGGGTCATGTTCATCAGCAACACAATCAAGATCTTCGGTTGCGGCCTGATGCTTCTCACTGTTCATCCGCTGCTTGCCTACGCTGTCGTCGGACTCGGTGCCGCCGCCTACTCGCCGGCCAAGTATGGCATCCTGACCGAATACCTGCCACACCGCCTGCTGGTGGTAGCCAACGGCTGGATTGAAGGGCTGACTGTCGGCGCAATCATCCTGGGCGTAGTCATCGGCGGCACCTTGATCCAGCCGGCCATCGCAAAGCACCTGCTATCGCTGAATTTTCCATTTTTCGACACCGGAATCGACACCACCAACGAAATGGCGCTTTGCATCGTCGGCGGCCTCTACATCCTGGCGTCGATCTTCAACCTGTACATTCCGGACACCGGTGTTGACCACAAGGCGCTGCACAAGAATCCCTGGTATCTGTTACGTGAGTTCAACCATTGCCTGGCACTGCTTTGGCGCGACCGGCTCGGGCAAATCTCGTTGGCAGTAACCACGCTATTCTGGGGCGCCGGCGCCACCCTGCAATTCATTGTGATCAAGTGGGCAGAAGTAGCCCTGCACCTCGATCTGTCCAAATCGAGCATGCTGCAGGGTGCCGTCGCACTTGGCGTGGCGCTCGGCGCCATCGGTGCCGCCAAGATGATTACGCTGCGCAAGTCGCTCAAAGTGATCCCGCTGGGCATCGCCATGGGCCTCATCGTCCTGATCATGAATTTCGTCCACTACGTGTGGCTGGCCATTCCGCTACTGGTCATCATCGGAGCCCTCTCCGGCTTCTTTGTCGTGCCGATGAACGCACTGCTGCAGCACCGCGGCCATATCCTGATGGGCGCCGGCCATTCGATTGCCGTACAGAATTTCAACGAAAACCTGTCGATACTCGTCATGACCGGCCTCTACTACCTCATGATCAAGCTCGACCTTTCGATTTACTTGGTTATCACGCTGTTCGGACTCTTCGTTACCACCAGCATGGTTCTCGTAAAGCGCCGGCATGAGGCCAACCAGCGGGAATACGACGATGTGATCCACCTCGATGACGGCACGAATTGAACCAGCGCACTGCCTGAAAACACGCGATGCAACGTATCAACAGATCCCTGGCGCATTGGGCAGTTCATCAGGGTTATCGCCGGTCGCCGGGAAGTGTTCGGCAAGCACGGCGGTGACATCGTTCAAGGCAAGCAGCGTCCCCTGTTCGAAACTGCCTGCCCGGTAAGCCGCCTCAATACGCCGGCAAATCGCGTTCCAGAACCCTTCCTCAACCCTGGCATTGATTCCGCGATCAGCCACGATCTCGACACGGCGATCAACCAATTGCACGTAGATCAGCACGCCGCTATTGTGTTCGGTGTCCCAGACGCCAAGTTGCGAAAACAACTCGACCGCCCGTGCGCGGGCCGATTGGTCGTGAAGCAGCCCGTGCAACGACTGGCTGGCTTCAACGACAAAGCGCAATTCGCCCAGGTGCGCGCTCTCGGATGCGGCGATGGCCTGCTCGATCCTGAGCAGCGTCGACTTCGGAAATGACCGCAACGCCCACCAGTCGGGCACTACAAAATGATGCAGGGTTCTGAGAATCGTGGCTTTCCACATTACCAGTCTCCCGAGGCGCCACCGCCACCAAAGCTTCCGCCGCCACCCGAAAACCCGCCACCTCCCGAACTGCCACCCCAGGACGAGGCGCCTGACGACCAGCCACCCCCTCCTCCACGCCCGCCTCCGCCGCCCATGCCGTTGAACAGCGAAACCAGGAAGGCAATAACGCCAACCACAATGGCAATCAGCATCGAAGATAGCAGCAGCGACGCCACGATGCCTACCACGCCACCAATGATTCCTGCAGCCAGAAAACGGCCGAAGATGGCGCGCACGATACCGCCAACGACGAAAACGAGCACGAACCCAACGAGGAGCAGCGTATCAAGACCGTCGTCGGAGTTCTTCGCATCGCGCTGTTGTTCTGGCTCTGGGAGGGACTCTCCTCCAATCACCTTGAGCATTGTCTCCAACCCGGACTCTATACCGCCGTAAAAGTCACCCTGCTTGAAACGGGGGCTGATCGTCTCGCTGATGATGCGTTTGGCTGTCGCATCGTTCAGTGCTCCTTCCAGTCCGTAGCCCACTTCGATGCGAAGCTTCCTGTCTTCCTTGGCGATCAGCAGCAAAACGCCGTCATCAACGCCCTTGCGTCCGAGCTTCCACGATTCGACGACACGCAGCGCATATTCCGGGATAGTTTCCGGCTTGACGGTCGGCACGATCAGTACGGCAACTTGCGCGCCTTTCTGTCGTTCAAAAGCGGCCAGTTTCTCTTCCAGACGGCTGCGCTGATCTGCAGATAGAGTCGCCGTAAGATCAGTTACCCGAGAGGAAAGCGCGGGGATCGGCTGCAGCGTCTGCGCCGCGACCCACCCCGCCACAAAGAGCAGGAACAGCCCGGCTAGCCACTCCGACCGCCTGAGGCTTGGAACGATCACGGATCAGTATCCGGGCGTCTGGGGGCTCTTGCCACCTTCGACCGCAGCAGACACGGGCGTCTGCGGTACCGACGCCGAGAAGTCGACTTTCGGCGCTACTGAAATCGCTCGTTCGTTCTCGACGCTGAAGTTGGGCTTGACCTGGTAGCCGAAAATCATTGCCGTCAGGTTGTTCGGGAATGTGCGAACCGAGACGTTGTAGGCCTCAACCGATTTGATGTAGCGGTTGCGCGCCACGGTGATGCGGTTCTCGGTACCTTCAAGCTGTGCCTGCAAGTCGCGGAACGAGGCGTCCGCCTTCAGGTTCGGGTAGTTTTCCGCGACCACCAGCAACCGGGACAGCGCCCCCGAAAGGCCGGCCTGTGCCTGCTGAAACTTGGCAAATGCCTCCGGATTGTTGAGTAGCTCCGGCGTCACCTGCATTCCGCCAACCTGGGCGCGAGCCTGTGTGACCTGCGTCAGAACGTCTTTCTCATGGCTGGCGTAGCCCTGTACGGTACTGACCAGATTGGGCACCAGTTCGGCTCGCCGCTGGTACTGATTGACGACTTCCGACCACGCCGATTTGACCGCCTCATCGCCCGTCTGGAAAGTGTTGTATCCACAGCCGGAAAGCAGACTGACAAAGACGGCGAGGACGGCAAGAATTCTGATGCGCATGAGTGTTTGCTCCACGAAGGAATGAACGAAGTGAATTTGACCTCAATCAGATGGGGACGCCAGTTGAAACTGCAAGAGCGCTCAGGCAGTCGCACTCTCGGAAGCCGCAAGTTCCCGCATCAAGGCGCGAGCGCGGCAGAGATCTTCCCAGGACTTCGCTTTGTCGGGCAGCGTTCTTAGCAGATACGCCGGGTGGTAAGTCACAACAACCGGAATCGCCAGCGCTCCATCACGGTAGGTGAAGGTCTTTCCTCGCAGGCTGGCGAGTGAACCTTCTTCGCCAAGTACCGCCTGGACGGCAGCCCGCCCAAGCAGGACAATCAACCTGGGCTGAATCAAGGCTATCTGGCGCTTCAGATACGGCGCACAAACGGCCATTTCAGCGGCTTCCGGCGTGCGGTTGCCGGGCGGTCGGCATTTCACGGCGTTGGCGATATAGACATCCTCGCCGCGCCTGAGGTCGATTGCCGCCAGCATCGCATCCAGCAACTTGCCGGCCGGACCGACAAACGGCTCGCCGCGCGCATCTTCTTCCGCGCCCGGCCCTTCGCCGACAAACAACCAGCTGGCTTTCTCGTCACCGACACCCAGGACAGCCTGCTTGCGCTCTGCACAAAGCGCGCAGGCGCGACAAGCGACAACGCTTTGACGCAACTGATCCCAGCCGAATTCTGCAATCAGTTCCGGACTCTCCGCACCGGTGACGACTGACAACCCAGGAGCCTCAATAACCGCCGCCATATTGCCGGCATTGGGCGCATCCGTCGAAGATGGCACACCTGTTGCTGCAGTAGCGTGTGTCGGCTTCTCGCCACGAGCAACCGAAGGCTGCTGGCGCAATTTCCACCGCGGCGACAGCCCCATCTCGTCCAGCATCTGGTCCCGGCTCAAGCTCATGCCGAAACTTCTGCCAGCGCACGCGTAAGCACCAGGGCATCCTCCCGACCCACTTCAGCCGGGTAGTAGCCGCGCCGCACGCCGATCTGCTGAAATCCGAAATGGCGATACATCGCCAACGCCTTCACGTTCGACGGGCGCACTTCCAGCAACAATGTGGTCGCCCCCTCGCTCCGTGCAAGCTTCATCGCCTGATGCAGCAATCGTGCCCCGTAACCCAGTCTCTGACGCGTTTCCCTTACGCTGATCGAGAGAAGGTGTGCATCATCCAAAGCCAGCATAAGCACAAAATAACCCACCAGTTCGCCGTCCACACGGCACACTCTGCACTTGTAGCCGGAAGCCATCGAATCTGAAAAATTGCCCCGGCCCCAGGGAAAAGGACAAACGCGACACTCGATCGCCAGCACTTCGTCAAGATCGGCCGGTTTCATCGGCAGGAATGCAATACACGGTTCCAGCACCGCATTCATTCAGGCTCTGCCCCCTTCTGCCAATCGCTCGGCCACGGTCCTGGCCACCTTGTTGCGCACATAGAGTGGCACGGCATCGGCCGGATCGATACATTCGCCACGCTCAAGCCGCGGCGCGGCCAGACGAACCAGTGCTTCGGCAAGGGGTATCAATTCGGGTTGCCAAACCGCCACACAAGGAGACAGCCGCTCGCGCAATGCCGGGTAGGCTGCCAGCCCGTTACCGCAGGCGTGCCATTCGCCGGATTCTGGCAATGGCACGGCTGCCGGCGAGAAAACACCGATCGATCCCTGTTGCACACCTCGATCGAACATGCCGAAGTACACTTCGCCCATTCGCGCATCCAGTGCCACAATGACCCGCTCGCCGCCACTGGACCACGCCATCGCCTCCAGTGTTCCCACGCCGAGCAGTGGCAGATCGCGGGCGACGGCCAGTCCCTGGGCCAAGCCACAGGACACACGCAGTCCAGTGAAGGAACCGGGCCCCGTCCCGAAAGCGATTCCGTCCAGAGCGGCAAAACTCAGCCCGGCCTCGCGCAGCGTCGAGTCGACCAGTGGCAGCAAGGTTTGGGAATTCGACAGTCCCGTCGGACAACTGCGGGCGATTACCTCCCCGTCACACCAAAGGGCAATGGAACCGGGATCGACGGAAGTCTCCAGGGCAAGAACATTCATGGCACGTATACTACTCGCCCTGACAATCCGCGTAATGCAGTGCCCTTGCACGAATAGCCCCTCCCGCGGCGGCGCGGACAGGATTCAATCTCATCCGGGATTACGTCGCATCCTGCTTCCACGGTCAAAGTAGCCAGATCATCGTCGCCATACGTCCGGTCTGTCTGTCC